>JANQGV010000324.1 GCA_028282925.1 Thermodesulfobacteriota bacterium | reverse complement strand
CTTCTGAAAAGGTGCATGAACTGCCACAAGGAAAAGGGCCTTCTCGATACCTTTACGCATATATCGCACCGGTTCAAACACAAAACCAGCCGTCCGCCGCTTGAAATCGTTGCTATGTGCGAAAGCTGCCATGCTGATAAGGATTTTAACAATATTGTGGGCTTTTCAGGCTCCAAAGCTGAAGCGGTCGACACCTATAAGGACACCATTCATTACCGTATTTTGCAGTTCGGCGGTACCGATACCGCCCATTGTATCAGCTGCCACGCTACCGAAAGTATCCACGACATTCGTCCTGTCAGCGACGTCAAATCATCCATACATCCGGACAACCGTTACAAAACGTGTAAGACTGATGAATGTCACCCCGGCGCAAGTGCAAAAATTGCCGATGTAGACAGTCATTTAAGTAAACATAAGGATAAGGGGCCGGAAATACACATTGTTGAATTGATTATGGAAGGGGTTATGTTCCTGACTCTTTTTACCCTTTTCTCTCTGATGGGCATGGAAACATACGGCAGGCTCCGCAACGGAGATGCCCGTTTCTTCCGCTGGAAACGCAAGCCCAAGCCTCTTTCGCCTGAAGACCGATCAGCGGCTGAAAAAACCGGAAGCATACCGAACCTGCACCGACACGTTAACTTCAACCCCAAGGGGGATTACAAACGATACTCACTTCATATCGTCATAAACCATACCCTTATGGCAATAACCTTTACCATTGCCGTTGCAACGGGACTGCCGCTGTTTTTTCATAATTCCGAATTATCACACACGGTTATTAATCTTATGGGAGGTATAGACGTAACCCGGCTGATACACCGTATTAATGCAGCGGTTTTCACCTTTGACTGTGCCTATCATGTTGTAGTGCTTGTCTGCGGTACCCTGCAAAAACTTTACCGCGGTACATTTGACATACGCAGAACGCAGTTCCCCTTGTTGAAAGATCTTTCCGATCTTTATTTCGATATCCTGTACTTTCTTGGGCTGAGATCAACACGTCCGCGAATGGAAAAATTCATGTACAAACAAAAGCTGCATTACCTTGCTATGGTATGGGGTTGTTCAGTTCTGACCCTTTCCGGTTGTTGTCTTCTCTTTCCTGAATTTATGGTCACATACCTGCCCTTCCCCAAAATATCGGTTAATATCCTGCGGCTGATGCATGCCGAGGAATCTGTGCTCGCATTTCTGGTTATCACGCTCTGGCATATGTATAACGTGCACATTGCACCCGGCCGGTTCCCGATCCAGTGGACGTTCTGGAACGGCAGGATAAACAAAGACCATCAGATCGAGGAACACTATCTCGAATATGTCCGCCAAATCAATGAAGGTGAAGCTGAGAATGAGAATGAGAATATCATAAAGGGAGTCAGCACTGATGACGACTGATAATAAAAAAAAGTTTTCTTTGGAACATATTATTGTTATTGCCGTCATTGTAGCTGTTTCAGCACTTATAAGCGGCTATCTTACTTTTAAAGTTCAGTTTGAACGAAGAAAAGCGCCTCCTGTGAAAAAAACAAAAGAAATGTCCCTTCAGACCCTGCGGATCAAAGAGCAGGAACGCAAACAAATTCATGACCACTTTCACCTTCTGACCGACGACCCGAACCTCGAGGCCTGGGCCGAAAAATCAAGCTGTATAATATGTCATTCTCCCTATCCTCACGGGAAAAACAAAAAAGCAATTGCCATCATGAACTTACACACCGAATTCATGACCTGTCATTCCTGTCACTTAAAACTTGAAGATGATTCAACTATCCGTTTCGGCTGGATCACACCCGATGGTCGGCAGACAAAAGGGAAACCGTACGGGGTCAGCATTGATCCCGATACCGGTTTTTTTGCTGAAACTGAAGATCATATTTCCAAACTGACGCCCTACAGACAAGACGGTACGTTGTGGATGCCTGTAACATCCGAAAACGGTATCCATAGAGCACTGGACTACATGAAAAACAAGGATTCACTTTCAGACCGGGAAAAAAAAGAAATAGAAAACAAACTGCACCAGGGAACCGAATTAAAGGAATTTATACAGTGTTCAAAATGTCACAGCAAAAACGGTGTAATGAATTTCAGAAAACTCGGTTTTGATGCCGCCCGTGCAAATCAGCTTGAAAAAATGGAAATCGGCGGCATGCTTACAAATTACGATGTTTTTTATTTTCCGGAACTGTTTGAGAAAAAATTCAAATAAATGAACTATTTTATTAAAACAATACTGCCTGCTTTACTGATTGTGCTGATACTGCATGACGTATCGTCGGCCGGAATATCTCATCCGAAACAGGCTGATACGGCAAAGAAATGTGCTATCTGTCACTATCGATGGGTGTATACATTCTTTGTTGAGCACCGGTCGACTCCACTGGCCCCGCTGCAGGAAGAAATTGCAGTGGGCGATCCTGAAATGTGCCTTTCATGCCATGACGGATCAATAAAAGATTCCCGCAACCAGATCTGTAACGATCCCGGGCATCGCATCGGCAACAAACCATCATCAAATGTCAGCATCCCCGAAAAATTCCCGCTTGATGAAAATGGTGCCATGATGTGCACAACCTGTCATACACCCCATGCCATGACCCAGGGAACCGGTGACGACATGGTTGAGTTTTTTCTGCGTGCACCGAACAAAAATTCTTCATTATGCAAAGCCTGTCATGTAAAGGCTCTGGGGGGCGTTGAACAGGGAAATCATCCGGTTGATATTTCAGCCGAGAGCATTCCCGATAACATTACGTATGCCGGCGGCAAAATCGGAAATAAAATGCCGAACCAGATCATCTGCGAAACCTGCCATATCCCCCACGGCGGGGTCAACAACAATTTTCTCGTTTTACCCAACGAAGATCGGAACACCCGTTCCGTGTTGTGTGAAACCTGTCATACACAAAAGCCCGGACGCTCGGCAGACGAACATCTGAATGTTTTTTCTCACCCGCTTGACATTAAGCCCGGCAAAGCCGCCACTATACCGGCAGTGTGGCATAACGGTGAAAAAGTGGTTCGCGGTACGGGAGGAGAACTCGTTTGCCGAACCTGTCACAAACCACATTATGCAACCGACAAACAGTATTTGCTTGCCGGGCAGCGATCAAAAGACCATTTATGCATGCAGTGCCATGCAGACCAGTCTGCAATCACCGGCTCTACCCATGACCTGCAGATTGCAGCTCCGGCGGAGAAAAACATTCTTGGTCAGAAAGCTGCAGAAACAGGCCCCTGCTCTTCATGCCATCTTGTTCATTCGGGTGTTTCCCGCTTTATGTGGGCACGAAAACCTCATACAGATGCCTCACAACCCGATTTCTACTGTTCAAGTTGCCATGCAGACGGGCAATGTGCCGATAAGAAGCAGGCCGGCCCCTACGAGCACCCCATGAATATACAGGTTAGTGATACGGCTGCACCCATTCCGTTCCCTCTATATAGAGACGGGTTCAAACAGGACTCCGATGGGAAGATCACCTGTATGACCTGTCACGATGTCCATAACCCCGAACCGGTGTATGAAGATGGTCCTATAAAACAGGGACTGTTTCTGCGGAACGGCGGCAAAGGATTGTCGTATCATTGTACTACCTGTCATAGAGGCTATGATCACATTGCCGGAACCGACCATGATTTCAGTATGAAGTATTCAACCTGTTCATCGCTGACCGATACCAGGATACCGTCCAACCGGTGTGCCCCCTGCCACCGTGCCCATAACAACAAGCAGCAGGAACTGCTCTGGTCGGCCCCTCTTGGCGCCGGATTTCCCGATACCTGGAACAAAACGTATGCCCGGAACAACGATTTCATGGTCGGCCTTTGCACAGGCTGTCATGCGAGCGGTGAATGTGCTGAACAGAAAACACCTCAGTTCGCATTGCATCCCGGCAATCTGCATATTTCAGGTCAGTCACCTGAAACCGCAATGCAGATTCAGACGGATTTGTTTCCGCTTTTCAGCCCGGATGGTGCTCTTTCATCTACCGGCAATATTGTTTGTTCAACCTGTCATAACCCGCACCGCTGGGAAGGTGCCGAGGACTCCTATGGGCCGGGCAAAGAGGTAGACGGTACTGTTTTAAACAGTTTTTTACGTGAGGACCTTGCAGAACGTTTTTGCAGCAGTTGCCATGGTGCTGAGGCGTTGTTCAAGCTTAAATATTTTCATAGTCGGATAGGACGAAAAAAAGAAAAAGAGCCTTTTCCTTTTAAATAAAAAATGATGAAAAAGTATATTTGCAGAGCTCCGGGCAGTCTTATTGCAGTATGTCTTACAATACTTCTTGTACGTGCTGCATATTGCTCGGATGAATTGCCGAATCCGCACTGGACAGGGATACACTGCGGTGAATGTCATATTGCCGGTAAGGAACCCCAATTACGGTTTCAGGGGGATATCGTTCAGGTATGCAACCGCTGCCATCTTGATGCCATGGTACGTACCGACATTCATCCTGTCGGCATTACGCCTCCTGAACATATTGCTTCACGCATACCTGCAGCCTGGCCCCTTGCATCAGGCACGCTGACCTGCAACACCTGTCATGACATTAAACCGCAAATGTATGCAGCAGAAGCACTGCAAAAAGAAAATCCGCTCTTTTTGCGTGGTGCACCGTATGAAAAAATGACCGATTTCTGTTTTTCTTGTCACAACCGGGAACGGTTTCAACAAACAAACCCTCACAAGCAACTTGATGAGGATAACCGTATCATCGAAAAGCGCTGTCTTTATTGCCACCAATCGATACCTGATCCCGCAACCGCAACCGGTGTTTCCGATGTAACGTTCAAAACAGCACGTACAACGCTCTGTGTCGGCTGCCATGCAGGCAAATCACTTAATCACCCGGGCAAGGCCGACCATACTGTGAGCGTGCCCCCGGAAATGCAGGCTCAGCTTGAAATGCTCCTGCGATCGGAAAACACAGAACTCCCTCTGATGGACAACGCCGTTTTTTGCGGCACCTGCCACAACCCACATCAGAAGGGTGTATTAAAAAGGAAAGAGGTTACGGCCGGGGCCGGTGAGAAACAGTTTCTTCGCATTCCCGGCGGTTACGATCTGTGCATTGCGTGTCATAACGACAAAAAAATTAAAACCGGTTTTTTAACTAAAAAGCGCGATGACGATTTATTGAAAGCTCCTTCCGGAAATCTGTTCCCGCACAAACCCTGGAGTGAAAATAAATGCAAACAATGTCATGCAATTACAAAAACGGAAAGAGAAAGACCCTCGGGACCGTCTCTCTGTTTACGAGAAGGATGCCATAAGCCGTCTGTTGTAACCAACACCTACACCCATGAACCATCAGTGCTTGAAAACTGCTATTTCTGCCATGAGTCTCACAGCGCCGCCAACAAAAAGTTGTTGCGCACAACCGATGAGCGCATCTGCTACACATGTCATCAGCTTATACAGCCGACCCTGTCCGATGAGGAATCTGAAAATTTCGGTACTATACAGCATTCTGTATTTACCGATTATGTTGCAGATTCATCCGTTCCTGAAGGGTCTGAATGTTATTTCTGCCACAGCTCAGATCATAAACGTTATATTGCGACCATGTCACCGGCATTGTGTGCCGATTGCCATATTACCGTTAAGAATGTTTTCTACGAAACAAAACAGAGTACAAAAAACATACACATACAGTATACCGGCAAAACATGTTCCGACTGCCATGATCCCCATGCGTCCGAACACATATTTCAGTTGAAAAAAACCCGTGAAGAATACAAATAATGCTCAACAAAGTTGATTCTTATAGTTATAGTACTGAGAAAGTCCGGCTACCGATATTTACAACAGTCTTTGCTTAAGCCATAGGAACTGAACATGGTATCAACCTCACGCACACTATGTATTGCACTCCTGCCGATTCTTGCCTGCGCTCTGATTGCAGGTTGCCGGAATCTTCTGACCGATTATTCCGTATCGCCGGTACTGCCGGAGATTCCCGACGCTTTTTATGTTGGTACTGATTCATGCATTCCCTGTCATGACGATATTTTCAAGCAATATAAAAAAACCGTCCATGCCCGTATTTCAAAAAACGAACTTGCAGGCACCGAACATGGGTGCGAAACCTGTCATGGTCCTGGAAGCAAGCATGTACAATCAAAAGGTGCGGTTGCCGATATTATAAGCTTCTCACGATTATCGGCAACGGAAAGTTCTGCGGTATGCCTCACGTGTCACACAGGCGAACCGACCATGGACTGGCGCTCAAATGTGCATGTACTGAACGATGTCGGTTGCAACGACTGTCACAAATCGCATAAAGAAACGGGTCCCAAAATGGTGCACCTGGGCGATCCCGACATTTGTTTTTCGTGTCATACCGGTAAATACACCCAGCATCTCCTGCCATCGCATCACCCGGTAAAAGAAAAGAAAATGAAGTGCAGCAGTTGTCACAACAATCATGGCTCAGAAAACAATAATTTAAAGCAGGATACCCTTAACGATCTTTGCTTTGAATGTCATGCAGAGCACCAGGGCCCTTTTGTGTTTGAACATGCACCTGCGGTCGAAGACTGCTCCATTTGTCACGACCCGCACGGGACCATTGCCAACAACCTGCTTAAGCAAAGCCAGCCCTTCCTGTGCCTGCGCTGTCACCGTGGACACCGATCAAACCCTGCAACCGGATCGCACCCCGGCGCATCGACGTTTCTCACATCATGTACGCAGTGTCACTCAAGCGTCCACGGCAGCGATCTTCCTTCACAAGTCAAGGGAGGAGGTTTGACTCGATGAGACGGTGTACGTTATATGTACTGCTGACAGTGCTGATTACCGTATATAGCGGTGCTTTTTTGATGTGTTTTGCCGAGGAGGAGCCTGAGAAAAAGGCCATTGAAGATCTGGAATTTGATGCAACGACAGGATATCATCATTACACGGTTAAAGGTAACCGTGGCAAGGTGGGTGAATACGAGGTGCTCGACTCAGGGTTTGATGCGTCCTTTTATGCAAAAGGCCGAACCGGCAACACCTATTTTGACATAACCGGTGAGATACTCGACGAAGACGATCAAACGTATTCCCTTAATATTGATGCAAACCGCTCATTTCGTTCTGAACTGCTCTACAAACGGTTCCGGCACTTCCTGGACGCTGATCCTCTTTTGAACCAGGATTCGGCGTATAACTACAACCCGGACCGCAGCAACGGAATTACCGTTGAGGAAATCAAGGCATCCAATACATTCCGCGTTCCAAGCCTGCCGTTCCTTAAATTCAATGCCGATTACCGGTCATACAACAAACGCGGTCACCGGCAGGCGACAACCATATCAAAATGCGGGCAGTGTCATGTTTCTTCGAAAAGCCGCCGGGTCAATACCTCCACAAACGATATGACGGTTGGAGTTGAAGCAAAAGGAGGTACGGCAACTGTTTCATATCAGCACATGTGGCGCAGTTTCAACGAAGACGGAACGGCTCCACGAATTAATTACGGCCCGGGTGCTTCAACGTTTCTGGCCCGGGGGTTTGAGTCGTACAGTCGCGTTCCCGATTCAAAATTGCGGGTCAACAAGCTGAAAATCCGCACATTCCTGCCGTTCACCTCTCATCTGTATGCCAGCTATCAATGGGGTGAGAAAACCAACCGTGATACACATCATACGATTGATTTTCGCAATATTGCGGCTCGATTAAGTAAATATTTTTCCCGATTTGTTTCATGCGACGTGTTTTACAGCCGCTATACCTCGGATTCGGATGTTCCCGATGGCATCGACAGTGAGAGGGAGCGCGGCGGCATTGATTTTAATGTACACCTGTTGAAGAAAACCAATCTGAAACTCACATACATGTGGGAGGACATCGAGCGAAGTAATTTTGCCGAAGGCTCAACCTATAAAGAGCGTTATCGTATTTCCTTTAACCGCAGGATTACACGCAAACTTCGCTTTCACGGAAAATATGAACGCACAAGGACCGATGATCCGTTTGTGCGGGTGGATTCAACCTACTCAAACATTATACAGACTTCGCTGCCTCGCAATGAAGACGAGCTGTTTTTATCCGTCAACTGGCATGTGAGGCATAATCTGTCGCTTAACACGAGCCTGCTTTTTTCTAAAGGCCAAAACAGTCATTACGATGTTGATGAAAACAGGTTTGAGCTGACACTAAGCCTGTGGTATGCGCCCACAGAGCGGTTCTCTCTACTTGCCTCTTACAGCATGATCGATACTGAAATCGATTCCGATGCAGTATTCAAAACCTATCATGACCGCGATATTAAAAGCCTGCTGATATATGATGAAATACCCTATGACGACCGCTGTCAGTCCTGGTTTCTCTCTGCAAGTTACCTGATCAGTCCCAAGGTCTCCCTTACCGGAGATATAACGTATATCGTCAGCAATGCCGATTTCGACACAAACCTTGACAATCAGAATATCGGTGAATTTTCCGATCTTGATATAAGCCGCATTGAAACATCGTTCGGCATTACGTACCTCTATTCCAAGACTATATCGTTGTATGCGACGTATATGTATAGAGAGTATGACGACCATGAGCAGGAGTATCTTGAAGGCCAGTTCAGTTATCTCGGTTTTGGTATCAACTATTCTTTTTAAATACCGGCATTATGCACACCAAACCTTTTCTGAAGGGGTGGTTATCATGAAAAAACTGCTTCCATGTATGATCTTCATATGTTGTCTGACATGCGCAACGGGCATAGGTAATGCAGTACATGTTGATGTGCAAAAAGACCATCTGCAGGGTGCGCTTGATTTCGGAAAAAAATATAAGGATGCTTCTGAAGAAAAGCTGAAAAAAATATATTGCATAGGCTCCTGTGATCCTTTCAGCGTACAGGTTATTGTGAGGACCAAGTGGCATAAACTGGCCAGAATGGCCGGCATTAAAGCCGCAAAGGGTGAAATCCTTACCGAAGATGAGCAAAAGAACATTCTCAGCGACAATCTGCTGCAAATTGATATTGTGGTACACGGAAATCGGATGGATTTTGCCGAGCACTATTCCACTCGGCTTGCCCAAGGAAAAAAATCAATTACACCTGAAAAGCTGCACTCATCACATACTCACCGTGGGAAACGCAGCAGGAGGACTACAGCCTTTCCTGAGTATACCGCAACAATCCGGAGTTATTTCAGGTATGATATGGTGAATACTGCCGCACCTGCAGATCTTTACTTGAATATTGACGGCAAAGAAAAAAAATTCACTATTGATTTCAACAAATACAAATAAAACAAGACCAATGTGTCTGTACCAGGAGGTTCTTATGAAACATCTTTGTGCGGTAACGGTTTTTACTTGCTGTGTTCTTTTACCCGCTTTTTATACTCTCGCCTATCAGGACGTCGGCAGCGGGGCCAACTGCCTGGAGTGTCACACGGATTACAGCAATAATACCGACTGGCATACCGAACACCAGGGATTTACCGGCAATGACTGTACAGCCTGTCATACAAACGGTTTCGGCGTGGCCGTTCCCACCGGTACCTGTTCGGCATGTCACAGCAATCAGCCCTGTTCCTGGGTTGAGACACATGAGTCCGACTCCGAGTTTACCGGCAATTGTATTGTCTGTCACAGTACCTGCAGCACCGGTGATGACGGCGATGGTGATTCCGATGATGGTACCGGCGATGATTCCGGATGCGGTGACGATATTATTTATGAAGGCCCCTGTCTGATCATAACCAGCCTCGGCAACCATGCTGAAAATATCACACTGTTCAGAAAATTCCGTGATGAGATTCTCGTAAAAACTCCTCTCGGCAAAGCAATTATCCGCAGTTATTATTCAAATGCATGCGCTATGAATTCCCTGCTTGCACGCTATCCAGCTTTGAAATCGGTTGCTGCAGCAGCCGTAGATGCCGTGATACCGGTTGTTGAATCCTGCCTGTTCCATAGGCATGAGTAATGTTGCAACTCCCCCAAAATGGACGGCGGTATGAAGTGCTCATTCACGGTACTTCATACCTGCCGTATCCGGCATTTTAAAATAAAGCTGTTCCCACCGTTTTCCATTGAGTAACCCACTGGCATGAAAATTGAATTTATTTTTCAGGGTACAGAGTATGTCTGCCGGTAAACTGTACTCCGTAACCACAAAGGGACAAAACAATGATATTTCCCATGTATCCTTCACTCAATGACGTTGCGGGTTCCAACCAAACCTATTCACATTATTCAAAACCCGGCACCTCTCCCGATGTTTCCGGGGGAAAGTCTTTCTATTCGGTCCTATCGCAACAGTTGCAAAAAAGCCAAGATATTACAAGCAATTTAAACAACAGCGGCCCGGTTCCACAGGATTCCCTGAAACAGATTGCTTCACTGCTGGATTTACAAATGAAGAAATCTCTTTTTTCAGCCCTTAATAATGACGACTCTGATGAAAATATCCAATTTACTCCGGTGTCAAAATTGAACCGCTACGGAAATCTTCTTGATACTCTTATGTCAAAAATCGAACAAGCGACACAGGAAAAACGTCAGTATGCACCACAGGAACTCGACAGCATTATCGACCGTGCCTCTCAACAATATGGAGTCAGTAAAAAGCTCATTGCTGCGGTGATCAAGGCGGAAAGCAATTTCACTCCCGACTGCACATCACCCAAGGGTGCTATGGGTCTGATGCAGCTTATGCCGGATACAGCCAAGGAACTTGGGGTGAAAAATCCCTATGATCCTGTGGAGAATATAATGGCGGGTACACGATATCTGAAAGGCCTTCTTGACCGTTATTCCAATAATCTTTCAGTTGCTCTTGCGGCGTATAACTGGGGAATGGGTAACGTAGAAAGAAGCAACGGCAGCCTGCCCCGGGAAACAGTTCAGTACATTGCACGGGTCATGCAGGATTACCGGGATGAAATTGCGTAATGAAGTCTTATTTCAATGACTCAATTTGATTCTTCACAACACGGGAAGTATAGCCTGTGTCATACATCTGCTGGAACACGGCAAGCGCTTTTTCCTTGTTGCCTTCGGCCTTATAAATAATACCAAGTTGATAATACAATACGGCACGTTCATCTTTGGAAAGGTCCATTAATTCAAGACCTTCTTCTATAAAACCTTCAGCGGCTTCAAAACGGTTAAGCGCAAGACTGCACTGACCCAGTTGTAAATAGCAGGCAACCTTGTCCTTGTGTCCGTACAAAGCAGTCAGGTACTCCTGAATGGCCTCTTCAAACTCACCGCAGCGCTGAAACGCTTTGCCCAGGTTATAGTGAAACTCCGGCGTGTCTTGCATGGGGGCTTCATCGATTAAGGAGCGTAGTTCTTCAAAAACAGTATCAAGACCGACCGATTCCGATTCAACATCGGCGGCATTGCCGGTTATGTTGATTGTTGTGTCACCGTCAAGGGCGGTTTCAAGATCGAAAAAATCGACTTCTTTCTTCGCAGAAAAAATCTTACCGATTGTGCCGGAACTTTTCTTTTTATCCTTTGCGTTGGTATCTTCAACAAGCTCGGCCTGGGCTTTAGCATCAAAAAAGCGGGCAACCTTCTTGCTTATCATGTCATTTGTCGGGTCAAGGTCGATTATTTTTTTCAACACCTGGGTGGCTTCATACCGCATGTCCTGATCGTTGTAATACGTGGCGAGCTTTTCAAGCACCGCCACACCATCCCCGATATACCCGTTCCGAATATGATAATCAGCCATTTCATGATATACGTCGACCTGCCCCGGATCAATGGAGATAACATGCTCATACAAGGCAATAACAATCTGTGGTGAACGTTTTGACTGGTACTGCCGGGCCGCATACAGGTACTCCTGGATAGCCTCTCGGGGCATGTCGTGCTCAAGATACAGTTCAGCTACTTTGACATGCAGCCGTATGTTTTCCGGATTCTTCTTAATCTTCTGCTGCAAAGATTGAAGCGATTTTTCAAGATGCTTTTTAGATTTTCCAAGAAACGGTAACTTCATAACGTAAGGGGTTTGGGTTTTTGATGTGCAGAATTAGTATAATGCAGGTTTAATCCGATATTTTTTATATGCTAAGTATTTATTGTAATATGAAGAATGTGTCTGAACATCCGGCCCGTTTATCTATTAATAGTATCGACACGGTTATTAAAAAGTGAAATAAAATAATTCCAATCCGTTCATAAATACATTACAGTTAAAGGATATCGCCCCAAGCGATACTACTTTAGTATTAGACATCCTGTTCAAAGGTTCTTACCGGCCGACTGGTGTCGATGATCGATACGCCGAACGTAACTTTACGGTTGCTCTATGGTTATAATATACTAAGAAAAAAAACGTACTGTTTATATGAGGCTGTACCAATGATACGAAAAAGATTGACAACCGGATGTATGCTGTGCCTGATGATGTGCATTGTTTCAGGAAGCATCCCGTTCAAAGCACATTGTTATGTTGATGATATACGCGTAACGCCGGTGGTAAAGGCGGTTAAATCCACCCAAAAAGCCGTAGTTAATATCAGCACCCATGAACAGGTATATGAGCGCACAAATCCTTTCAGCAGTTTTGGGAACAACCCTTTTTTCGACCGTTTCTTCAACGATTTTTTTGATCAGGGCTATCGTAAAAAATCGGTACGCACCCATCTTGGGTCCGGTGTTATAATAGACGAGCGGGGCTATATTGTAACGAACTGGCATGTTATTGAAAAAGCTGCATCCATAACAATAACCACCGAAGACGAAAAAGAGTACGAAGCCTCTCTCATCGGCGCCGACCCGAAATCCGACCTGGCTGTTTTAAAGATCTCATCACAAAAAAACTTTACAAAAGTACCCCTTGGAACCTCCGACAACCTGTATATCGGTGAAACGGTTATTGCCATTGGTAATCCCTTCGGGCTGTCCCATACTGTTACTACCGGAGTAGTCAGCGCCGTGAACCGCTCGATCAAAGCAAATGAACAGGTATATGAAAACTTTATTCAAACCGACGCTTCAATCAATCCCGGCAACAGCGGTGGACCGCTGTTGAACATCAACGGAGAACTCATTGGAATCAACACTGCTATTTACGGTCAGGCCGAGGGAATCGGGTTTGCCATTCCCATCAACACGGTCAAGCGCATTGTCGATGATTTACTGGAGTTCGGTGAAGTACGTGTGCCCTGGATCGGCATCAGCGTACAGGAAATAGACCCCGGCATTGCAGCACACTTTAAGTATCCCGAATCATACGGCGTTATCGTTTCAGAAATATTTCCAAACAGCCCGGCTGCAAAAAGCGGCCTTCAATCCGCGGACATTATTATGTCCATTGCAGATAAAAAAATAAAAACGAAAACCGCTTATAAAAGAACCCTCAGCCTGTATACCGCCGATGATGTTCTCACAATAAAATTGTTCAGGCAGGGTGCCGTAAAAAAACTGCGTGTAAAGGCATCAGAGTTCCCTTTTGAATATGTAGACACACTGTTGTGGGAAAACTTTGGATTTAGAATAATCGATAACAGCCGTGCAATCGCTCGACGGTATGGACTGTATACTGCAGAAGGTGTGGTGCTCTCAGAAGTACATCGCAATGGTCAGGCACATCAACGGGGATTGAAGCCCGGCGATGTGATCGTAAAAGTGCAGGTTACCGACATTAAGGACAGCACGCATCTTAAGAAACAGCTCGTGAAGAACATTCATCTTGATTCGATTGTTCTTCTCGTGCAGCGTGGGCAGTATGGTTATTATATAACCATGGATATGTAGTTGTTTTGTAAGTGAGATGCGAAGAGTGTAAGTTGATACAGACCCTGTGGGCTATTCCATTATGCGGATTATTACCCCTTACGGCCTGTCCCCTCTAGCGAATCATTTACCTGGAAAGCCCCATTTTCCTTCTGTTCTTACGGGCCGCAGCCTGCTTGCGTTTCTTTTTCACAGAAGGCTTTTCATGAAATCTCCTGTTCCGAATTTCCCTAAACAGACCGTCTTTGCTGAGATTTCTTTTTAAAACTTTCAGTGCCTTTTCGACATCATTTCCATAAACTTTTACTTCCAATGTACTTATCTCCTTCCTGGTCCTCTACCTCGGCCACTATCTCTTCCGCTTTGCCGGTCGGACCTTTTCTCGCCGCTGCGTGCATCCGCCACATTGAGAGTCCTGTTCATAAAAGCCGTAGTGTTGAGTGTTGTTTTTGCTTTTAGAGCTGCTTCTCCGGATGCCATTTCGACAAAGCCGAACCCCTTTGATCTGCCGGTACCGGGTTCGCGTATCATTTTAACCGAAATAACATCTCCATATTTCACAAATAGTTTTTTTATATCCTCTTCCGTCGCATCGTATGGTACGTTGCCGATGTACAGTGTTTTACCCATTGGTATCTATCGTATCTCAATGGGGTTTCCATTTTGACAGAATTTATAAGTATTACAAATATTTTCGTTCATGTCAAAATATTTTGTTTGTATTTATTGATAAATGTCATTACTACTTCATTCTTTAATTTTATAACTATAACACAGTTTTATTATAAAAAACGAAAAAAAGTATTACATTTAACAATCAGCCTAAAAAAATAGAACATTTATTTTTAAAACCTACCCGAAACATGGACTATTTTAGGCAATGTATCCTCCCATTATACAGTATATTTTCGATTTTTCAACAACTTACATTGCAGGGTATCGGTACATACTGTACTTTGCTCAAGCCTTTTTATCAAAAAAAGGATTTCAAATACCCATTATAACGTGCTAAACAACGGTGCGTTTAATGGAAAATATATTTTTTATAAAATATAATAAATGTTGATTTATTATATTTTTCGTAGTATGTTCGTTAAATATCAAACCCGGGAAGTTACCGGATTGGGTTTCGATCTTGAGGACAGATTCCATTTGGTACAAGTGGCACCTTGAAGTTTGGAACCAGGTAAAACAATGTTGAAAGGAGGATGTCACATGGCTAATGGAACAGTAAAATGGTTTAATTCAAGCAAGGGTTTCGGATTTATCGAACAGGATAACGGGCCCGATGTATTCGTGCATTATTCTGCAATCAATGCATCAGGATACAAGGAGTTGAATGAAGGCGACCGTGTTACTTTTGACATTGAGCAGGGTCAAAAAGGACCTGCTGCAGCAAACGTTACGAAAGAGTAACTGAAGTCACACAGCGACAGGTAAAAAGGGTATTCCCGCCATAACGGGAATACCCTTTTTTTATTGTTAAAACAGTAGGTGCTGTACCTTTATTGACATTCGGCAATATGCAGACTAGATTATAGTAAATGGATGCTGTTGTTTGTGTCCATGAATTTGGAGCACGTACAGGTATGCTGAAAAAGAACACTACTGTTTTGGTTGTTGAAGATGATGTTGACATGCAAAATCTTGTTAAGAAAAGCCTGGCGGGGCTGTGTGTCGGGAAAGTTGAAAGAGTCTCGGAGGGAAAAAAGGCAATAGGGCTTCTTGAAGCCCGGGGAGTGTTTTCTTACCATCTTGTTGTTCTGGATATCAACCTCCCTGATATTTCCGGCGTTGAGGTTCTCAGGTATATACGCTTTGATAAAGACCTGAAAAACAAACCTGTCGTTGTCCTCTCGGGTGTTAAAGACAGGGATAAAATCGTCGAGATTGCAAAACTGGGTATAACAGACTACCTGGTAAAACCTCTCAAACCTATGGCGCTTGGCGATATCATCAATAAATTGTTCTCCTGAAATTTTTTTATACATAGGATGACTGTTTTCTGCTAGGATACAAAGCAATAAATAATAGACTAAAACAGGGGGCACATTATGAGAGTACGTATCGATTATGCTTTGTGCATGGGAGATGGCCGTTGCTGTGAAGTATGTCCTGAGGTTTTTGAATATGATGATGCACAAACCGAGGTTAGACTGTTGCAGGAAATGGTCTCCGACGACCTCAGGGACAAGGTCATTCGTGCTGCAGAAGAATGTGACACCGGGGCGATAGTGCTTGAAGACTGACAGGACCCACCTGCACCTGTAACGTATAGTGACAAAGGACATTTCGATGAGCAATGAAAAGTCGGTACAGCAATTTTTCAATATAACCAAATTCATTTTACCGGCAGGTTTTTTTCTCTTTATTATTCTTATCTATCTGGAAATACGCAGTCCGAGTGCAACTTTTTTTGTCGTAATCTATTCCATTGTGATGTTTCTCGACGCGTATTTGTCATTGTCACACACCAAGCCGTCTCTTGCAAAAGGGCTGCAGCAGATAGCTGCGATGGATATTCCCAGGGAAGAACAACAACGCCGGGGAAAAATGCTGCAGGGATGGCAGCGCGTCATTACGGCCTGCGGCATTTTCGGACCCCTCTGTATTCTTTTTTTCTGGTTTTATTATATGCGGATATAACGGATACCGACTGAGAGGAATTCATATGCATTCAAGGAAACTACTGGTGGTTGACGATGATCCGGTTGTGCGGGAGCTGTTGAAAAAGCAACTTTCAAAAGCCGGACATACCGTTGATACACGTGATAACGGAAAAGACGCCCTCGACTTCATTAAAAAAACGCCTCCTGATATCGTCATAACCGACCTCAAAATGCCCGGTCGTATTGATGGAATCAGCCTTCTCCAATCGGCAAAGAAAACCAGCAGTGCCGTCGAAGTCATCCTGATTACAGCCCACGCATCGACCGACAGCGCTCTTGCCGCGATGAAACAGGGTGCCGTAGATTACCTGTACAAACCGGTCAATATCGATAAGCTGCTTTTACTGATAGAAAAAATTGAAGAGAATCGTGAACAGCGTGAAGCATACGAGCGTGTCGAACAGGACAAATCAAAAGCCATTAATGATTTAACCCTGATGGTGAGGGAATACCAGCAAAAGCTTGCTAAAATTGAAAAACAACTGTCCAAGAAATCCGGGGCCCCGGAAACCCGCATCAATGCAGCACTGAAGATTATCAAGTCATAAAAAAAGGGGTGGCACGATGCCACCCCTTCCCTTTGCAGTCTTATACCGCTTCAAAACAATTACATACTGTTGCCGGTATTTGAATGAACCAGGATCGCATAGTCGGCCAGTTCATCAAGAGTTCTTTCTGAACCGCCGCCGCCATCGCCGAATTCATTAGTATGACACTGGTAGCAGGCGTAGGCCAGGCCGATCTTTGTGTACCCGTCGGTATCAACCTGCATAATGGTCTTTCCGCCCTCTTCAACAATCATTTCCCATGCTGCGTCCGTACTGATTGCAAAAGAGTGGCTCCGTACATCACCCCTGAGGTAACCGGTTTCCTTAGCCGATTTAGCAGCATACGGCATATGGCAGGTAATGCAGTCGACACTGTCGTGAGGAGAGGCTGTTGCTACAGACGGATGACAGTTCCGACAATTGTTTTCATCAACGCCGTCACCATGCCATATGGTCCTTTTGTGGGGATCATGACATGAAGAACAAGTCATGTTCTGGTTGTAATGTTCGGTATGGATGAATTCATCGTACTGTTCATGATGCCTGATAAAATCACCACTGGCCAGCACATCATGTTCTGCATCCCTAAAGTGACATGTTCCGCACAAATCATTAATGGCTTCGCCTGAAGGATTGGTAATATTTTCCTTGCTTGGCGAAGCAACATGATCACTGCCCTTGCCATGACAGGCTTCGCACTGAACGCCGCCGAACTCAAAATATCCCAGGTCACGATCGCTTGTCAGCCCGAGCTTTTCCTCTATCCAGTTCTTGCCGTTTTCGTCTGCAGATTCGGCACCGGTCGTATGACATTTAAAACAGCCGTAATTGTATTCTTTATCTACAGTATCTTTCTCATAATCTGAAAAGGTCCCTTTGCCGTCATACAACGGGAAAAAGTTCAACTGGTTTTCGCCGCCGGCGGCATTAATAATACTGCTTGCAGTCCCTACGATAACGCCGGTTGTGTCTACAAAACGCGTTTTCCAGCCGAAGCCTCCGATAACGCCTGCAATATCAGCCCAGGAATCGGCACCGGTCGGCAATGCCATAAAGTTTGTTACAAAACTTGGATAAACAGGCGCTGCCGGTGATGTCTGGTCGATAAGATTGAATTTGTAAGAGTGACCGGATTCAATAAAGTCGTTGTATTTTTCACTATGGCAGGTTTTACACGATTCCGACCCCACATAGGTCAAACCAGTGGGCTGTTCACACGATTGCCCCATCAACGCAAAGGAACCCAACACAATACCTACAAGTAACCAAACACGTATCCTGTTTTTTTCATACCTCGTTTTCTCCCTCCGTATTGTTATTAAATGTAGCTACGTACATAGCATATGCCCGGCATATTTACTGTATGCTTATTTTTAATATATACTAATTATTATGCACAATACAAGTTTAATCTATCTATTTTATAGATTTATTGAACGTATAATATTAATTCATTGTTTTTTCAGGTAATTTTGAAGCGTGCCTGCCTAGGAGGGGAAATCAACCAGGAGGGATTCTGAGTAGTGTCACGCAGAATGTTTCCTTTTAAGAAACAGGTACAGAATCAAGCTGCCGAACGGAAAACATCGAGCAGTACTCAAAGAACATATTGATTTTAATCTTCATTTCATGGAAATTCGAGAACCGTGCAACCAGGTAATCATACTCTTCATGTGAGGTTTCTAATAATGCGTCATGGTTTTTCATATAGATCAGCACGGGGAGTTTCGGAAAACGTGACCGGATGTTTGCAAATATGCGCTTTTCATCAGGCGATTCAAGTTTACGGCCAAGAACAACAAGATCAGGTTTTTCATGTTCTATGTGCCTGAGGACCGATGCGTCATTACTGATGATTCTGACATGGTATCCGCAGAGTTCAAGCTCGTTGCCGTACAGAAGTTTCACCGGCTCAAGACTTTCTACCAGTATGATTTTATGCATATCGCCAACCTCCATAGGTTTATAAAAACATGATCCTGCCTGCACGGAATCAAAGTATACATTACTTCAGGGCGGCATAGTTCACATTCTCCTTAACAATGTTTTTCAACAGTTCCCTGCGTTGAACATCATCTACAGTCATAAGCGGCACCATGTTTTCAATCTGACGCTCGGTCTGGTAAGTATCGGTTGTGACCAGCAGCATAGGGGTTCCGCTCTCTTCCACTCTGGCAATCACATTTGACGGCGGTATAATGTTGTTTGTAAGGATTATGCCGGCGGCATTGCTTTCGACGGCGGCAAGAATCATATCGGTCCGGTCGCCGCCGGTGATGATAAGCTTGGCCTCCTTTTTAAACAGGGGTTTCTGTACTGCGGTGCTGCCGGACATGGCCCCGATGAATATATTTTTTATTGTCCGGTCGAGCCTGTCTTCACCGGTAAGTACTTTGGCAAACAGTTTATCGGCAAGAAACTTCAGGGTAAAATAGGTTAAATCACGGCAGTAGGGAATAATGCCGAGCACCGGCAGGCCTGTTTTCTGAATATCCTGCAGATAGGTACTTTCAAACTCTTCTTTATCACGTACTTTATTAACAACAATTCCGTCAATCGTTATATCGCCGACAGAAACCTTGTTCTTAAGAAACAGTATGTCGTCAAGAATTGCATCGTCGTGGCCGCCTGCAATTATTATCAGTCCGGCATTCAGGTACCGTGCAAGATCAAGCGCATTCAAATGAACAGACTCACCATAGGATATGGACTTTCCCCCTTCTACAAACAGAATATCCTTTTGCTGAGATGCGGTATCGGCCAGTGTACACACTTTCTGCCGTATGCTTTCTTCTGTATACATATACCTGAGTTTTGAGTGGTCGAACCCGATACTCATATCATCGGGGCGTTCCGGCATGGAGTACAGATAGGTCATAAGGGCCGCATCCTGATCCCACAGCCTTTTTTTGCTGTACAGCATTCGATCACCGAAAGGCTTAATATAGCCTACGGTTCCATCCAGGTTTTCCGAAAGACCTACCACAACACTTGTTTTACCGGCATTTTCCCGCAGTGATGCTATAACTATTTTTTTCATCGTATCACCTCTTATTGCTGTGAAAGCAGTATGCGAACATCCAGTGCTTTCACACCGTTGCCCTGTTCATACACAATTAATGGGTTGATTTCTATATCTGATATAATGGTACATTTTCGTATCAATGCTCCCAATTTTACTATGGTCGCAATTAAGGATTCTATATCTTTTTTCTCTTCACCCCGTACCCCGAGCAACAGAGGATACGAACGGGTTTCTTTAATCATACTGACTATTTCACGTTTAGGCAAAGGCACGGCACGAAACGAAACATCCTTCATCACTTCAACATAGATTCCACCCAATCCGAACATAATCACCGGTCCAAAAATGGTATCATGCCGTGCCCCTATTATGGTTTCCACTTCTTTGGTAAGCATTTCCGCCAGTTCCACGCCTTCTATGAAAGCATCCGGTTTGTACTGCCGGCAACTTTGATGAATGGCCTGGTAGGCATCAATGACTTCTTCCCTGTTTTCAAGATCCAGGGCCACACCGCCTGCATCGCTTTTGTGAATAATATCACGGGATACTACCTTCATAACAACCGGATACCCGATTGTTTCAGCGAGTGTTATTGCCTCGTTGAGGCTGCGGGCAATACCGCTTTTGGGCATGGTGATACCGATGTGCTCCATAATTTCTTTTGCCTCATGGGCCAGAAGAAAATATCTGTTTTGTGTAATGGCATTTTTGCAGACAGTTTCTATGGCTTCCAGGTTTATTGGTACATCTTCATACGTATTCGAATAATATTTCACATAATTGTGATACTCATACAGTTTTCCGAGACAGGATACTGCTTCATAGACATCGCCGAAAACCGGAACGTTTTTACGGTTCAGTTTTGCAATTACATTTTTAATGTCTTCTCCACCGACAATGGCAAACAGAACCGGTTTTTGTGCGTCCATATATTTCTTGTAATTTTCATCCAGCACCCGCTCAACATCGTCGGCAAGGAACGTGGCGGTTTCGCAATAGAGGGCGATACTTGCCCCGATTTCATTGCTTTCAAGGGCGGCTCCCAAGGCGGCATTGTACTCAGGGGCAGCAGCACCGCCGGTAATATCAATGGGATTGCGTGTTGATCCAAAACCGGGAGTTACATCTGAGAACGCTTTATGCAGCGTATCGGCTTTGTTATACAGGTCTATGTTGTATTTTTCACAAGCGTCTGTTGCCATAACCCCTACCCCGCCGCCATTGGTTATGATGACCGCCTGCCCATTTGCGGGACAGGGGGCCTGGGAGAGATATTTACTCCAGTTGAAAGCATCCTGTATACTTTCGGCCCGAATTGCACCGCACTGCCGTAAAATTGCATCGGTTACTTCATCGGCTCCTGCAAGAGAACCGGTGTGAGAGGCCGCAGCATCCGCCCCACGCTTGGAGCGTCCGGACTTGATAACGATCACAGGCTTGCGAAGGGTAGCCTTTTTAACCGTATCAATAAATCTGCGGCCTTCCTTGATGCCTTCTATATACATAAGGATTACTTTTGTCTCTTCCTGATCGATTAAATACTCAAGTAAATCGGACTCATCAACATCACACTTGTTTCCAACAGACACAATGGCCGAAAGTCCGATGTTTTCAACGGTTGTTTTCCCGATCATGGCGAGTCCCAGGGCACCGCTTTGAGTAATAATGGCAACACTGCCCGGCAGGATACTGCCGGGGCCGAAGGTTGCATCAAGGGAGGATACGGCGGAATAAATACCGAAAATATTAGGCCCGATGATCCGCATACCTCTGTCGCGGGCATACTCGGCTATGCGCTTTTCTTCAGCAATATTGCCGACTTCAGAAAAACCCGACGTAATGATCAGATTGTATTTAACACCACGGTCGGCACACTCCCTAACGGAATCGAACACAAACTTTTCCGGAATTGTGGTGCAGACAATATCTATTTCTTCCTGTATGTCGGAAACAGTGCGATACATGTCCATCCCCAGTACGGATCCTCCTCCCGGGTTTACCGGGTATATCTTTCCTGCAAAACCGCCGGATATAATGTTGTGTAACACCTTGTGTCCGATTTTCCGGTTATCCCTCGAAGCTCCGATAACAGCTATACTGCGTGGTTCAAAAAGATTCTTAATATTTTCCATGGGTGTTTTCCCTATGTTTCCCCGAAAACAAGTTTCAGCTCATACAGACTTTCACTTCTTCTTTTTTCTATATCGAAACCACCCCGCTCGAACAGTTTCATCATAGGTCTGTTTTCCACAAGAACCTCGGCCGTAAAACCCAGCAAACCGCCCCTTTTTGCTAAATACGTTAAATATGAAAGCAATTGAGAGCCGATGCCTTTGCCCTGCCATTCATCACGCACGACTACGGCAACTTCGGCCACATGATTGGTTTCATCGATGCCGTACTGGCCGATTCCAACTATCTGTTCGCCCTCTTCATGCTCTATAACCGCCACGATCACCATCTCCCGCGTGTAATCGATCACCACGAACTGCTGTAAGCGTTCGTGGTGCATATCGGTCCGCACGGAGATAAACCGGCGGTACATGCTGTTGTCGGACAGGGAGTAGAAGAAATTTTTCACCAGGGATTCATCACTGATTTTAACAGGTCTCAACAGCAGGCTTTCATTGTCTTTTGTAGTGCGCCGGGTCTCAAGGGTTTCCGGATATTCTCCCCGTTTGCCGGGTATGAAAGCCTGGTCGTGATAAATCAGGCCATGCTGTTTGGCTTTTTCAACAAGGTAGCCCCTGAAGTCGGGATGGGCTATGGCAATCAGGTCCATGGCCCGTTCGCGGATATTTTTACCGTACAGGTAGGCAATGCCGTATTCAGTTACAACATACTGTATATCTCCACGGGTAAGCGTTACACCGGTACCGTTTTCAAGCAGCGGCAGAATACGGGAGTGTTTTCCATCATTGGAGGTCGACCGAAGGGTAAGAATGGTCTTGCCGCCCGGTGCCATCACCGTTCCCCGCATGAAGTCGGCATGACCGCCGATACCGCTGTAAATATACTCACCTATCGACTCAGAGCTTGACTGTCCGGTCAAATCCACCTGAAGGGCCGCATTGATGGCAACCATGCTTTTCTGTCCGGCGATAATCAAGGGGTTGTTTGTATAATCTATGGGACGAAACGAAACGGACGGGTTATCGTGTATATACGCATAGGTATCCCTGGTGCCCATACAAAAGGATGCAACTGTTTTACCACGGTCGATGGATTTTAAGGTATTGTCGATAACCCCTTCCTTCATAAGTTTTACAATACCGTCTGATAAAAGTTCTGTATGGACACCCAGGTGTTTTTTATCTTTCAGGCTGGCTATGATGGCATTCGGCAGGCTTCCGTATCCAACCTGGATGGTATCGCCGTCCTGAACAATGCGTGATACGTAGTTACCGATTTTGTGGGATATCTCATCGGGGATGTCGGATACGTACTCAAGAATGGGTTCATCATACGGCACCAGGTAGTCGACATCGTTTATGTGTATAAACGTATCTCCATGTACCCGGGGCATATTGCTGTTTATCTGGGCAATAACAATAGATGCGTTTTCTACAGCAGCCTTCACGATATCTACGCTGATGCCGAGACTCATGTATCCGTGAACATCAGGGGGAGATACCTGGATAAGCGCGATATCCATCTGCTCAATGCCGTGGTTCAGCATGTCCGGGACCTGGGAAAGAAATATGGGGCTGTAATCGGCAATGCCGCGGTTCACGGCGTCGCGGGAATTGTCACTGACAAAAAACGAATTGAGCCGAAAGTTGTATTTGAACTTTTCATCGGCGTAGGGCGCAACCCCCAGGGTCCAGATGTGATAGACCTCGGTATCGAAAAAGGCCTTTGGATACCGGGCAACGAAATCGGTGAGGCTTGTTACCAGGAATTGGGGTTCAGCACACCCGGTACCGATGAAAATACGATTTCCGCGGTTGATATTTTTGAATATACGCTCCAGCGGCATACATTTTTGCTGATACCGTTTTTGAAGCTCTTCTGCGTTATACTGCGGAAATGCAAGGTCTCGTTTTTCAAATGTTTTATTGGTATCGTCTGTTGTTGTCATGATGCACACCTTTTTTAAAACGGTTTTCTAGTATGTGCCGGATATGTAACCTAAAGTACGCTGTGTAAAAAACGAGACCGGGGTCGTTAAAGACTGAACAGAAAAAAAACGGTTCTCAGGAAATACGGTTCCAGCATAAGGAGCACAACAACAAATAATTCGGCTGCAAGCAACGGCACCAGTACCCAGGCCCATGCATCAACAATGGCATACAGACGTTTAATTCTGCTTGTGAGCAGATAATCCAGGTAATCAAACAGGAAAACCGGATGCCATATCTCTTTGTGTTGTGCTCCTTCGTGGGTAGTCATTGAAATGTTCCTCACATAAAAAGATGTTTGGGCGGCCGTTCGGGCAGGCAAATTTCAAGACTTTGCGGTTTTCCGTTAACACAATACTGTTTCGCCCACAACCTGCCGTCTTTTTTGTAAAACTTACTCACTCCGTCGAGCTTTCCGTTTTTCATTCTTTTTTCGGCCCGTAAAGCGCCACAGGGGTAATACTCTTTGAGGACTGATCGGTCGATGATTTTCTGCATTTGGTTTCTCCTGCATGTTGTTTGTTTTTACACTTTTACTTATTACAAAACACATGCCATATTGAGGCACAATGCCGTAATGGAAAATTTAATAAGTAATTACAGAATATTATGATTTACATGCAGAATCGAGTGTATATAGGGGATGTGAAATACTGTATGAATTTTACAGATGTGTAATTTACACAAGTGTAAATAAATTTACACTCGCTCGGCAGGATCTGTAAGGTCGTAGCGCTTGATCAAGTTGTACAGGGTCGGCCTGCTTATCCCAAGCAAACGGGCAGCTTTGGCCTTGTTCCAGCCGGCCGTATCCAGGGCTTGCTGAACTTGATGAGGAGGAGTTATTCGTGGGCGTTCTGCTCCCGGCAAGGTATGTGCGGAGCTGTCCACAATTTCAGCCGGAAGATGGTCCGGCAGTAGTATGGACCCATGACAGATAATAAACGCGTGCTCCAGGGCATGTTCAAGTTCACGTACATTTCCAGGCCATGAGTGTTTCATGAATAGTTCAAGAACTTCTTTGGAAACGTTCTTGATATTTTTGTTGAATTTGTCCTGGAACATCCTGCAAAAATGGTCGATCAGGAGCGGTATATCATCGAGACGCTCACGCAAAGGCGGAATTCTTACCTCTACAACTTTAAGCCGGTAGTAAAGGTCTTCGCGGAAAGCACCGCTCCGTACTTTTTCTGCAAGATCGCAATTGGTAGCTGCCAGCACACGCACATCGACTTTACGGGATGAGGATTCCCCTACCCGTTCAAACTCTTTCTCCTGTAAAACACGCAGCAGCTTCAACTGAATAGCGGGCGAAATGTCGCCGATTTCATCAAGCAGAATACTACCGTTGTTTGCGAGCTGAAAACGTCCGACTTTGTCCTTGAGCGCCCCGGTAAATGCACCGCGTATATGGCCGAACAATTCACTTTCAAGCAGGGTCTCGGTAAGGGCCGAACAGTTTACCGAAACAAGCGGCTTGTCGGCCCGGACTCCGCTGTAATGCAGCGCTTTTGCCACCAGCTCTTTCCCCGTACCGCTTTCTCCAGTAATAAGAACGGTGGTATCGGTATCGGCAAGGTCTTCCAGCAGATTATACAGCTTCTGCATGCTTTCGCTTTTGCCGATAATGCTCTGAAACCGGTAGCGCCCTTTCAGTTCCAGCTCAAGGTCTGCAAGCTCTGAGCGTAAAGCCTCTTCGGCAAGCTTGCGCTTGGTAACATCCTGGAGTGTTTCAATAGCACCGTTTATTTCACCCTGCATGTTTCTCAGTGGTGAGGCCGTAAAAAAAAGCCATTTCCCTGTGTCGCCGAGGTCGGGGAAAAACAGCTCGGCCTCAAAAGCACCGTCCACTATTTTTGATGTATGAGCCTTGCCGCCATAAAATTGTATAATCTCACCTTCAGGTGTTTTATCTACTACCAAATCAGCCAGCACAGCCTGCTGTCGGGCATAAAAGGCCATCCAGTGTTTCGGGGTCCCTAGTACCTCAGCAGCCTTGACACCGGTAAGATTTTCACAGGCCGTGTTCCAGTGAGTAATGTTATGGTCTGCGTCTATAACAAAGGTTGCGATGGAGTTGCCGTTTACAATCTGGGCCAGGCGGTTTTCACTTTCATGCAGCGAAATTTCAGCAAGCTTTCGTTCGGCAAGCTTGCCGGTCATTTCAGCCACACCCTTTATCAAATTTTCTTCTTCAGGAAGAAAAACAGGCCGGTCCGCCTGGTCATCTCCATACCGGTAACAAACGGTCATCCGGCCCGCATCCATATCATGAATATGTATCGATTCATGCAGTACGCATTGGGTTTCCGCAAAGCCGACGGAAGTATACGTAGTATCAGACAATTCGATCCGGGCGCAGGCATTCTCCGGATAGCCCAGTGATTCAGGCAATAATCCGACGATACCTTTGAGTATTTCTTGAAGAGACAGTCCCGGTTTTTCAACCAGGTCTATAATGGCATACAGGCAGGAAAGCTCTTTTTCTCGCTCTCTCAGTTCCTTTTCAATTTTTTTTACGGTTTCATCCATGGGGTAACATATTAAAATAACAATCTTTATAGCAGAAAGCACAACGACTCACAAAAATCGAATACCAAAAAACTATAAGGAAATGCCGGCCTGGTGTCAATAGAATTGAAAAAAAGGGATTCCGGCAACCGGGAATAGGCGCTTTTTACAATAAACCCAATTTCTTATCGTGTGATTTTCCCACAGTATTTCAATTCCACATTTCTATACTTCTGTTACATATTGTTACACTTTGATACAGCCCTGAAAAGCATTCTTTGCACCGATTTGCTACATTTAAGGTGTAGAAACGATAAACACTGTAAGAAACCCTGTTTATCATGAAAGGAGAACGTTATGAGAAAATATGGTGTCTCGGTAGTACTCGGCATTTTCGCCCTTACGTTTATGCTTCATGTTCAGCATTGTCTTATGTATTACAAGCAATCGTACAACCTGGTGCAAACCCATCTCTACGAAGATGCTCAGCCCCTGCCGCCCATTCAGTTTGAATAAATAAGAATACAGGACTGCCTGACTGAAAAAAAATGAATGGAGAAAAAACAAGAATAGAGGAGAAAAAAAATGGCAAAAAAAATTGTGTACGGATCAGTATTAGTATGTATCATAGTAACACTGGCATGTGTAACGGCGTGCCGTTACGCATCATCCGAAAAACACATGGCCTGGATGATGGACAAATTTACCCGGGACCTGCAACTGACTGATGAACAGCAGGCAACGCTCAACGCTATGATGGAGGAGATCAAGGGTGAAAGCACGCAGTTGGTAACAGCCTATAAAAACACCATGGAAGCTATCGGCTCCGAACTCGGTAACGACACCTTCAATACCGACCTGGTTGAAGAGATGTTTGCTCAAACAACTGAACCACGAAATGCGTTCATGTCTCTTTTTATTACCAGGCTGGCTGAATTTCACAGCACCCTTTCACCCGAGCAGAAGGAAAAGCTGATGGAAAAAATTGAAACCATGAAAAAACACCGTGAGCGGCGCTGCCGATATATGCATTAAAATACTTTTTCAGAATGAGGAGGAGCTTCTACATGAAATCATCTTTATACGTGCTTATGTTCTGCGTTATGGTTGTATGTTCAAACTGCGCTTCAGCCGACAATGCGGTCAAACCGGTGGATAGCGACCCTGTATGTACATCAGCCGACAATGCCACCCTGACACTCGCAGACAACCAGACTCTTGTTATGTACTATTCAAAAATGGGTACCACCCGCATTGTGGCCGATGAAGTATCAAGGCGAATCCCGGAGGCCGACATTGTTGAGATACAGTCGGATGTGGGCATTATGAAAGCGGTATTCTGGCATCAGTTGTTCAACCGTAACGCTGCCATTAAACCACTGGATATTGATCTGTCACCTTATACTCGTATTATTCTCTGCTCCCCTATCTGGCTTCAGAAGATATCCTCGCCGGCCCGCACTGTTATCAATACGATGCCGATGCAGGGCAAGGAAATGCACCTGTTGATTACCTGCGGTGGAAAATTCATTGACGGCAGCCAGGAAAAGCTCAAAAAACATGTTTCCACTCGAGGGATTGAGTATCGCAGTCTCGGTGTTGTAAAAACAGGTGGTAAAAGTGAAGAAGAAATCAGGAAACAAACCTGCATTCAATTAAAAAGTGTTTTTGCAACTCAAAATACATTATAATGGTATCTGAACCGAAACACTGCGGATTACCCGGATGCAGCAGACAATTCTTATTATTGACGACGACGCAAAGCTGAACCGCTTGCTGAAAGACTTTTTTAACGATTTTGGATATAAAACCATAACGGCCACGACCCCCGAAGATGGTTTAAAGAAACTTAAAAACCATGGCCCCGATATCCTGATACTTGATGTCATGCTTCCGGGTATGAGCGGTTTCGAAGTATGTAAAACCATTCGCAAAAGCAGCACCATACCTATTATCATGCTGACCGCCAAAGGCGAATTGATGGACCGTGTCGTTGGACTCGAACTCGGTGCCGACGATTACCTGCCGAAACCGTTCGAGCCTCGTGAGTTGGTAGCCCGCATTCAATCGGTTCTCCGCCGAACGCGACCGGATACCCCCCGGGGAGATTTCAAAGCCTTTAACGATTTGCACATCGACTACCAGAAACATGCCGTAACCCTGATGGGTCAACCCGTAGAGCTTACAACAACAGAGTTTGCCGCCCTCAGGCTACTCACTCTGAATCCCAATACAGTGCTCAGCCGCGACCGCATCCTGGACGAACTCCGCGGTATTGAGTGCGAGGCGTTCAACCGGTCGGTGGATATCACCATGAGCCGTCTTCGACAGAAGCTGAACGACGATCCCAAAAAACCGGCATATATTAAAACCGTTTGGGGTACCGGATATATGTTTATCGCCGAAGAGTTGAACAATGCTGAATAATATAACAGCCAGGCTGTTCCATTCAGTTTTTTTGAAGCTCCTGTTGCTTATTATTGCATCAGGGGTTTTCATTAATCTGGCGGTCGGTGTTTTTTTTATGTATCTCTACAAGGGATCTACCAGTGATTCCCCGTTCCGCAGAAACACGGGACAGTATATACGCTACCTGATCAACGATCTTGGAACACCACCGACCATCGAAAAGGCACGCGAAATCTCACGGCATCTGTCGATAGATATCCGTTACGAAAGCCCGTCTGATACCTGGTCGACATCTCCGGATCTTCCTCCGATTGAATCAATGAGATTGAAAGAGTTCCATAACCAAGCCCGGATTTTCATTGCCCGCTACCAGGGAAAACGTTTTCTGGTTGCCGAAAACCCCTCGGGGCCGGGTCGCTATGCATTGGACTTCATTCGGTCGGATTCGCGTCAAACGTTTATGGAACGCAAAATCCTGCTGCTTATTTGCTTGCTCACCATAATCCTGGTCGTGGTATATTTCATTATTCGCAGGATTCTAAAGCCTATAACCCTGCTTACCGGAGGGGTCAACGAGCTAGGCAACGGCAATCTTGATTTTCAGATACCGGTCGATAAAGCCGATGAACTGGGTACACTGTCAAGGGCATTCAATGACATGGCAGCCCGTATCCGGAACATGCTGCATGCCAAAGAACAGCTTTTACTTGATGTCAGTCATGAGCTTCGCTCTCCACTCACACGGATAAGGGTGGCCCTGGAGTTTCTTCCGGACTCTGCCACAAAAACAAGCATTAATGAAGATATCGTGTCCATGGACTCGATGATTGAAGAACTGCTTGAATCCCACCGCATCAAAAGCCCCTACGGCAAACTTAACCTTGAAAACTGTACTCTACGTGATCTCGCGCAAGAGGCAATTGCTTTTTTCCAGAACCAATCACCGGGCATTGTGCTTGAACCGGAATCGGAAACCGCAGAGGTAATGATTGACGGCAGGCGGGTACTTACCGTTCTGAAAAATTGCCTCGACAACGCCGTTAAAAACTCCAGTGAAAGTTCCGGCCCGATTCGGGTTGTTATATCCACTACGGGCGAAGACCTTGCCGTCCGCATACACGACAGCGGTACGGGAATCCCGCCCGAAGATCTGCCCCATATCTTTGAACCCTTTTACCGGGTGGACAAATCACGCAACAAGATTACC
>JANQGV010000262.1 GCA_028282925.1 Thermodesulfobacteriota bacterium | reverse complement strand
TATTAGTATGCAGAGTGAACCAGAGAAGCACCCTACAGCTTCTCGATCTTCTTTTTAAATGCTGCGGTTTTGGGATAGTGTTCGGAGGTGGTTTTGGTTTCAAACTCTTTCAAAGCACGTTTGAGATCACGGGAAAGCTTTTTAGGTGTTTCAATCTGCACTTCAACAACCTGGTCGCCCCGGCGTCCGGTTTCGGGCGAGCGAAACCCCAGGCCCCGCAGCCGTTTCCGGTAGTCGTTGCATGATCCGGCGGGCAGCTTCAATTTCTTTACCCCGCCAAGGGTAGGCACCTCAATGGTGCAACCCAGCAGGGCCTGAAACAGGGGCACCGGCACGGTGCAACGGATATCGTTACCGTCACGCTCCAGCATTTTGTGCTTGCCCACATGTACTACCACGAAAAAATCTCCCGCTCCGCCGCCGTCTTTGCCTTCGAGCCCCATACCCTTCACCTGCACCCGGGTGCCGGTCTCGATGCCCGGGGGTACGCGCACATGAATTTTACGGTTGGTAGTCACCTCCCCCTCACCCGTGCAGCGCTTGCAGTAGGCCGTCACCACAGTGCCGGTACCATTACAGTTGCGGCACACCTCATACAGACCCCGGCTGTTGCGCACCTTTCCCCGGCCCCGGCACTCCCGGCAGCGCACCATTTTTGACCCGGCCTGCACCCCGCTGCCCTTGCACGTCGGGCACGTTTTCGTGCCGGGAACTTTAATCTCCTTTTCAGCGCCCAGAGCGGCTTCTTCAAAGGACACCTTCAGGTTGAAGCGCAAATTGTCGCCCTGGCGGGCCTTTTTCTTGCGCTGCCCGCGCCCGTAGAACCCGTGCATAAAATCGCGCACCATTTCATCCGAGTGCTGGTAGAACTCTTCCGGGGTCGCGGCCTTTTTCTCGGCCTCTTTGTCTGCGGCCGAATCAAGGATCTGGTCGTATTCGGCGCGCCTGCCCACATCGCTCAGCACTTCATAGGCCTCGGTGACGATTTTGAACTGCTCTTCGGCGTCCTGGTCGCCGGGGTTGCGGTCGGGGTGGTGCTGCATGGCAAGCTCACGGTAGGCGCGCTTGATGTCGGCCGTGTTTGCCGTTCGGTCAACTCCCAGTGTTGTGTAATGGTCCTGGTTCATCGTTCAGCCGATATCATTCATCCGTCATTACGCGCGGGTAATAGCACATGTGCATCCGGCAGGACCGGTCGTAGGTCTCCTGGTAGCGTTTCCGCGCATGCGCACGAAAAGCAGCCCGGTCAGGCTGTTCGTTTTCAAGCATATCGATCAGTTCTTTCAGAAACGCAACATCTCCGGCTTTGCGCTCGGTGGGGTTACCGCGCCCCACCACTTTCACACTGCCGATTCCCATCTCCCGAAATTCGTACAGGGCACAGGCCCCGCAGGGATGATCATCAACATGCACCTTCTCCCACACCTTCTGCCGGTCGAGCATCAGAGAGTGGCCCGGTGCAGACATCTGCTGGGCCGGATTGCCGCTGGTCATAATCTGCACCTCAAAGGGCAGCATGCAGGCATTCCGGAACATGGGAAATATCTCCTTACCGGCCAGCCCGTGCTGAAACGTACAGTATCCGTCGACATTGATGCAGCGCGAGTTGAGGATAAAGGCCGTTGTCTCGATGTCGGGCATGCCGGCGGTCAGGTCCTGAAGCTCGTCGATATCCAGATGCCGGGGAAAGGTGATGTTTTGAATGCCCAATTCTTTGTAAAATAAGGCACTGCGGCGGTTGAACACGGTGCCGCCGGTGCTGATATGCAGGGGTATGTCGTATCCGTTTTCCTCCAGCCAGGCAATCAGGCCGAAGTCGGACACGATCAACGCGTCAACTGCCGCTTCCAGGGCTCCGTCGATATATTTTTTAATCAGGGGGTACTGGGCCTCAATATAATAATGCTCGTTAACGGTGTAATAGACCGGGATTCCCTTGTCGTGGGCCGCGTCGGCAGCGGCTTTCAGGTCGGCAAACCGCCTGAAGTGACCCTTACCGGCCGGTCGTCGATTAATGGAGATAACCGGGTACTTACCGTACCACTCCTCTTCCAGCACGCCGCAGAAAAACTCTCCTGCTCCTGCCGCAGCAAGCGGTGCAACTTCTTCCAGGCTGTCCAGGGGTGACAATATCTTCATATTAATAAAAATCCCTGATTTTCATATTTCAGCACAACGCTCATAAATACAAACAGAGCAATACATTCTTTTTTTAAACAACCACACATCCAGAGGATGGTGGAGGATGTTCAGATACAAGGCGCGCGAGGCCCTGGGAGCGAGGCGTACTTTTTTGTACGTCGCAGCGATAAGGGGCAAGCGCAATGCCGTAGATGGGCGTTCTCCGCCGTCCTCCTATCCCCCTATATCGGTATCTCCGGTTGTATCACTACTCTGTCAACCCCACCTTTATTGACCACTTCCGGAATAGTCTCATTAATAAAAAACAGCGTATTGCCCTTGCGGATCAGCGGCATACCCATTACCGGGTTTGCCATGCCGAACGTATACTCTTTACACTCCCGGCCGCAGGGCATAATGCCCACATAGTCGGCCCCCTCGGCACTGTCGCAGTTGGCCGTGAGGCAGAAACGCGTTGTGGATACAAAGGCAAAGGGCAGGTACAGCGATTTGTGAATCTCGGGATCGGCCTTGTCAAGGTCAAGGCCCTGGAGCAGGTTATCGAACTCCACCCGGTACACGCCCCGCTTTTTCAGAAATCCGGCCGCGGCCGGAACATCAAGGTTCGTGCCCACGAAATAGTCCCTGGTTTCCGGGGGCACTTTGTCGATAATGTTCATGATGCGCGGGCCGCGCTTGTTTTTATTCAGCAGGCGTCCCAGCACCGGCACCAGAACGGGGTAGTCGCTGCGCAGCAGGTGCAGCACGCCCCAGTCGTTACAGACCACTTCGGCATCTGGCCGCCGCTCGGCCAGCATTGGCAGCAGCTTTTCAAGGGCGTCCAGTCCCTTGTTTGTCACATAGGGGGTAACAAGAGAGAAACCAACGCCCTGCTCGTCTGCAAAGGCAAGCACCTCTGCAAGGTCTTTCGCGCCGGGCATCAGACGCTCGCAGAATTCCTGACCGAAATAAATGCGGGTAAAATCAGGGGTGAAGTATGAGAGGTTTTCGCGTTTGCTTATAAAAAGGGCCTGATCCATAATCGCGCATTGGGAGATTACTTGATATGTTTAAGGGCTTCCTCTGAATGAAACGAACTGCGCACAAAGGGCGAAGAGGCAACGTAGGAAAACCCCATCTCTTCGGCAATCTTCTTATACTCTTCAAACGCCTCGGGCGTGATAAAATCTACTACTTCAAGGTTTCCCTCAGCCGGGCGCAGGTACTGGCCCAGGGTTATAAAGTCGCACGATACCCCGCGCAGGTCTTTCATAACGTCCAGCACCTCTTCGCGGGTCTCGCCCACTCCCAGCATCAGGCTGCATTTGGTAAAGGTGTCGGGGTCGATTTCCTTTGCAAAGCGCAGCACGTCCAGCGACTTCTGGTAATCGGCCTGCCGGCGGCAGGTCTCATACAGCCGGGGCACTGTTTCAAGGTTATGGGCAAAAATATCGGGCTTCTGTTCAAGCACGATAGCCACATTTTCTTTTTTGCCTCTCAGGTCGGACACCAGCACGTCGGTTGTGGTCCCGGGCAAAACCCGGTGAATTTCCTCCAGGGTCCGGGCAAACTGCCCTGCCCCGCCGTCTTCCAGGTCGTCGCGGGAAACACACGTTATCACCACATGCTTCAGCTTTAGATCACGTGCGGCCAGGGCCACGTTGGTGGGTTCCTGGGGGTCCGGGGGCAGGGGTTTTCCGGTGGTCACGCTGCAAAAGGCGCAATTTCTGGTGCAGATATCGCCCAGTATCATAAACGTTGCCGTTCCGCAGTTAAAGCACTCGCCCATGTTGGGGCAGGTTGCCCCTTCGCACACGGTATGCAGGTGGTATTTATCGGTCAGCGATTTCATCTTTTCCAGCACAGACCAGTCAACACCCTTCACGCGAATCCAGTCCGGTTTTTTGGTCATGACCATGGCAAGTCCTCCACCTCGATCTGTTTCGGCTCCCGGTTGAATATCCGGCCATAGTGTTTTACCAGCTTGCCGCGCACATCGGCGGGGTCTACGTCCCGGCCCAGCACCGCGCTCATCGAGGTCACGCCTTTGTCCACAATGCCGCAGGCGATGATGTATTTATAGTGCCCCATATCAGGCTTCACATTCAGGGCAAACCCGTGCATGGAAATCCAGCCGCTTTTCACCGCAATGCCGATGGCGCAGATCTTCTCGTTGCCCACCCACACGCCGGGGTGCTCCGGGTCGCGTCCGGCCTCAATACCGAATTCCTGCAGGGTGTCGATAATCATCTGCTCCACATTGCGGATGTAGCCGTGCAGGTCCCGGTTCTGGGTTTTGAGGTCCATAATATTGTATCCCACAATCTGGCCCGGCCCGTGGTAGGTAACGTCGCCGCCCCGGTCGGTCCAGCATACTTCAATACCGGCCTCTTCCAGCACTTCCTTGGGGGCCAGGATGTTCTGGAAGGTTACTTCCCGGTTGGCGGTAAACACCGGTTTGTGCTCAAGCAGGATAAATGTGTCCTTAATTTCTTCCTTGGGGCGTGCCTCCACCAGCTTCTTTTGCAGCTCAAAAGCGTCGTTGTAGCCGATTTCATCGAATTGCAGCACCCATGCTTCTAATGTATCCATTGCGGTCTTTCTATACTCCGGTATGTACATAAAAAGTAATAGTACATAGTATCATATTATATGATTATAGAAAAGTTTGATTTAAAGACCCGCCGTTCATGGGCGTTACACCGCAACGGGTGCGCCCGCGCAGCCAAAACCCCGTTACATTATATCCATCTGAAATAACTTTATATTTACAAAAAACCAACGTAAATAATTACCAAAATCACCCCTTTATAAACCGCCGTTTTTATCGAAAATATATAGTAGAGCATGTGATGTGTCCCATGGCCCCCCGAGCGCCGCACAGGCTGTTGAGCACAAAGCAGCCGCAGCGGTGCGGGCCGGCGGCATACAGGCACGCTGCTCACGGGTATCCACACAATACAATCTATTCAAGAATAAAGGAGCACACCCATGTATTGCCCAAAGTGTGAATTCGAGATACAAGGCAATCACGTTCACGCCTGCCCGGTCTGCAGCGGCGGGGTGGTTGATCTGGACGAAGGCTCAGACGACGAGCTTACCGCACACATGGCCCAGGTATCACAGTCTGAGCTGATCGATCTCGAGAAGGTAATCAGCGAAGCAGACATCTTTAACGATGAACTGGAAATAGATGATGGCCCCCCAGCGTCCGGCGGCCGGGGTTCCCTCTCCATCGTGGTCGATGAACCCGCACTGCTCAACCTGGACAACATGTTCGACGACCTCGATTACGAAATTCCCCGCGATGCTCCGAAAAAAAGTCGAAAAAAACGTGCCACACTTTCCCTGTCCCTTGTGCTCCTGCTTCTGCTCCTTGGCGGTACCGGGTACTACGCCTTTCAGGAAAACCGCGAACTGCTCATGAAAGAGTTCCCCCGAATCGTGCCCACCCAAAAAGTGCTGAACCTCCTGGGCTCCCTGCAGCAGCCCGCAGCCACAACGGAAGCCGAAACACCCACACCGGTATTTGTGCTGGCAGAAGACGAGACCTTTGTAGACGAAGCGGTCTTTATCCTTGGCCCGGATGAAGTGTTTGTAGACGATACTACGCCTGAGCCGCCTCCGGCAACCAAAACAAAACCGGCCCGAATCGCCGGGGCTGCCCCGGTTAAAGCCGTGCAGAAACAACCGGCGCAAGCAGCCCCCGCCAGGCGGCAGCCCCTTGCAGCGGCTGCCGCCAAACGAAGCACTTCGGGCAGGGTATACTCGATACACGTCAGTTCATTCAGAAAACCCCACATAGCCCGGGCCGAGAGCGATAAACTGCATAAGCTGGGATTTAAGGCCTATGTGGAAAAAACCGGCGCCCCCGACGGCACAACCTGGCACCGCATTAAAATCGGCGACTTCACCTCCCGCCGCGAAGCAGTACAGATGAAAAACAGGCTTACAGCCCTGGTTGCCCACAGCAAACCCTACATTTTACGTAAAGTCCCAGCCCGGCAGCAAACTGCTCAAAAGAAACCAGTTCCAGAAATCGAGGCACCCCAGGCAGAAAAACCGGTGAGCGTAGCACTCGCCCCGGTTGCACCACCTGAAAAGGTGGCCCTGAAAAACCCTGAGCCAAAGCCCGAACCCATGGCCGCACCGAAACCCGTACCTGTCAAAACGCAAGCTGCCGCCGAACCGGAAGTTCTTGAACAACCGGCGCATGAACCGGCTCCCGAGGTTGAAACCGCCACCGCGCAGGAAGCGGTACCCGCAAACCCCGAACTTGTCCCGGTTGCATCAGTAGACGCAGCAGAAAAACCCGCTGCCGTCATTATGAACAAAGCGGAAACTCCCGCTACGAACCCGGTGCCGGAAAACCAACCCGCGCAAGCGGTTGCGGCACTGCCGCCCCAATCTGAGATAGCCGTACAGGAGACGCCCGTTCAACAGAGCGCCCCTGGACCCATGGAAGGAAATTTGCCGGCGGCAGAAACCGGCCCACAGCCCGCAGCCCCGCAGGAACCGCTGCCGCCAAAGGCCTATACCCTCACCACCGGCACCTACGTAACACGGGTAATCGCCGTGAACGATACGATCATGTTGAAATTTCTCGGCTACGATGATGTTTCCATCGAACCCCTGCAGCAGGAAAACGGCAAGGAGCAGTACCGGGTAATGCTGGGTTCCTTTGCCTCCCGGTCAGAAGCGCAACTGGTTCAAACAAATCTTGCACAAGGCAACCCGCATATCATTACAAGTATCGTAAAGCTTCAAACCCAGTGACATATCCCCCTCCTCCCCCAAAGGGCGCGGCAGTTCATTCTGCCGCGCCTTTTTTTGTGCCGTAACCTTTACCAATAAAATATATTGCAAATCTTGCCGTATCATTTTACAGTTCACCCAGAGTACTGCGGATTTATAAATTATCTTGATGTGGGTTTTGGTTTCCCGTTGCAACGCAGCCGAGTGCAACTATTTCAGGAGGAGAAAAGGGTCGACATGTTTGAGCCCCGTCTTTCAGGGGCGAGTTTGTTGACCCGCCGACTAAAATAGTGCCGCGAGGGCATCCCGCCTGTTAAGGCGGGACAAGTTGCAGGGTGCCTTTTCTTTTGTTTCTTTTCTTTGGAGCAAGCAAAGAAAAGAAATTTATAGCTCTTATAATTACAACGAAAGCTAACCACGTTCAAATGGCATTGATACAAAAAAGGAACGCATTATGAAAAAGGCTTTACTATTTATATTGCTCATCACCCTGATAATGTCCTCTGGTTGTGCTTTCGTTTCCATACCCTTATTTCGGCAAACTCAACCCCTGCAAGAGAAAATCGTACAGGGCAAAGGCCGCAATAAAATATTGCTGATCGACATCTCCGGCATCATATCCTCCGCCGATAAGCGCTCTACTACCGGCTTTGTTACCGAGCAGGACATAACCTCACGCATCAAGGAAGAGCTTGAAAAAGCAGCGCGCGACAAAAAGATCAAGGGTGTAATCCTGCGCATCAACAGCCCCGGCGGCACCGTAACAGCCAGCGATATCATCTACCGGGAAATAGTGCGGTTTAAAAAGAAGAAAAACATACCGGTTGTGGCCTGCCTGATGGACATTGCAACCTCAGGCGGCTACTACATCGCCTGCGCCGCAGATGAAATCATTGCCCACCCCACCACCGTAACCGGCAGCATCGGGGTAATAGCCTTCAAGTTCAACCTCAAAGGCCTGATGGACAAGCTCGGCATAGAGGAAGATTCGGTCATGGCCGGAGATAAAAAAGACATCTACTCCATGTTTCGCCCCATGTCGGGCGAGGAAAAGAAGATCATGCAGGACATTATGGACACCCTGCACAACCGGTTCATCAGCGTCATTGATGAAAGCCGGGCCGACCTGACCCGTGATAATATTCTGCCCCTGGCCGACGGCCGGGTCTACACCGCCGACCAGGCCCGCGACCTGAAACTGATCGACCACGTGGGGTATCTGGATGAATCAATCAATGCGGTGCAGAAGCAGGCCGGACTTGCCAAAGCTAAGGTGGTCATGTATCACCGCCCGGCCGCTTACAAAAACAATATCTATTCCCAGGCAAACATCAGTCTGGTTAACTTCGGCGGCAGCGGCTTGTTTGAATACCTGCCGGTCCGGTTTATGTATATGTGGAATCCGTAATCCAGAAAAAACTTCTAATAAGGGGGCATCCATGAAAACCATTCTAACCAAAGCCATATTATTACCTATTGTACCTTTGATTATGTTTACCCTCGCAGCACCTACAGTCGGCGCTTCGGATAACACAACTGCACAGAACAAAATAGTTATCGGCAAACTTGTATGTGGACCCAATCCCTGCACAACCGACCCGTGCCTGCCCGGCATGATTTTATATATCGAAACATTGGCCGGTGATACGTATGAGCTGACAATAGACGGGGCTTGGATTTGGGAATGCTCTTTTGATTGGAATGGATTCTATTTTGAAGATGGTGATTACGTATTATTGTTTGGACAGGTGGCCGATACCGAGTTTGAAATTCTTTTCATTTACAATCTGCTTTTTTTACAAACCATTTTATAATAGCCTATGGTAGGTCGGGATGAGCAATGCAAAATCCGACCTGCGGACTATATCAATCATAAAGGGGCTAAAGTGAAAATCAAAAATATACTATTACACCTATCGTTAATCCTTTGCAGCTTAATGCTATCAAATCCCCTTATGGCGGTAGAGTCATCAAGTATCGACGTTGATATGGATGCATATATTGAGGATCTAACGTTTATTGCAAAAGAGCCCCGCAACAGTACGATACCAGAGACCGAATTTTCGAATCCTGCAGATAAATCTGATCATCACGATACCGTAATGTTCATGTGTCGTGATAGATTAGAAAATTTAGGATATACTACTGTTTTGGATGAATATGAATATAATTATGACTTCACTATGTTTCAAACGCCGATTACGTATCCTGCAAAAGGTGTTAATGTCATCGGCACCATGAAAGGAAAGGTGAATCCTGAAAAGATTATAATTGTTTCAGCGCATTATGATTCTGTTCCTGAATGCAACGGAGCTGATGATAATGGCGCTGGCGTTGCGGGACTACTTGAAACTGCCAGAATTTTAGCTCAATATGATTTTGAGAACACACTTGTTATTGCATTTTGGGATGAGGAAGAAGAAGGCCTTCTCGGTTCCAGACATTATGCTCAAGAGGCACGTTTCAGGAATGATGATATTATCGTAAATTATGTATATGAAATGATAGGATATAAAAGTGATGAAATAGGATCTCAAAAAATTCCATTGGGCCTTTTTTGGCTTTATCCTTTAGAAACGCTGAAGATCAGGCTCAATGGATCTCGTGGCGACTTTATTGCAGTTATTCATGATGACAAATCTACAGACATAGCCACGGGCATGCATGAATTCGCTGAAATTGAGTCCCTATCATTGGTAAGACTTGGCATAAAGGATCCCGTGGCAACGGGGCTGTCCCATAATTTTTTTCGTTCCGATCATTCTCCTTTTTGGGATGAAGGATATCCGGCCATGATGATTTCAGATACAGCAAATTTCAGAAATGAAAACTATCATTGCATAGGCGGTTATGATGACGATGTGGACACTTTGGATCATGATTTTGCAGTGCAGGTTATAAAAGTCACCACAATGTCAGCTTTTAACGAATTAAAAGTAATGGAATAACAGGAAAAGCAGAAAAAAGGGGACAGTTGGTAGGTTGGAATGAGCAACGTGAATTCCGACAATTTATCCAATTAATAAAAATATTTATTACCTCTACAATGAGCCCGCTTATCGGTTGTCGGATTTCGCTCCGCTCTATCCGACCTACGGACTTATTATCTAATTTGTCGCGATATGCTAATGGTTCAAAATTCATTTTTTGCCTCAAATATATTTTACAGGAAGGGTGCAGTCTGTTGGTTGGAAGGAGGAACGAAATCCAACAATTCTTTTCACCATGGGTTACTTTTAGATGCACCCATCCTACTCACTATCTATAAAATACGACGAACTGCCACTGATGCTCTATACGGAATATTTGGTGCATAATTCTTTATATATCTCTTTCAATTTCTCAACAACTGGAGCTTGCATATGGGGATTCAACTCCACCTCTCCATATCGATCTTGATACATACCTATATTCATTAAGCAAAACAGTTTATCATTGAGTTTTATATACTCGTCTATTAATGGATCATCACTTAGAGCTTTTCTGATGTTGTTAACTTGTTCCCCCTCATATATTTTATTATCATCAATTAGAAAAAGAATTCTTTTAAAACCATAACCATTGGGAGTTATATCTACAAGCTGTCCATTACTGTCCATCCAAACCGCATGAAATTCAGCTTCAATCATTATATCTTTCCACTCCCAAATTATCCAACCAAAACGAACCTTCCCGCCGTTTTGGTTTGCTTTATTTTGGACATTATCAAAACAGTTTAATGTTGTTGCCGAAGCTTCTTTTTTAATTTTTAAATAAATTGGTTTTCGAGAGGGGGAAATCTCTTTGCAAAAAGCTATGACCTCTGGGCTCGTACTCTCAGGAACTTGTGTTTGTATTTTATCCATGCACTTCTTTCAATCATGAAGATTTTAATTTACTGCTTTCTCGGATTGAATCGATTGACTAGCCTGCAGGTTGGATGCAAGAATGAAATCCAACACAACATACTTACTAATATTAATAATTAAGCATCATAATAATAATGCAGTTTAAGAACTCTACTATTGAGACAATAATAAGCACACAACTAGAGACTTAATGCTCTTTTATGCATTCATAATTTCAGAAATTGATTCAAAATATACATTCTGCAATTTTGTATAGAAAGTGCCATCAACATATTTAATATATGCAAGGTGGCCCTTGAGAACAGGCACATCTTTTGATGATAATTTTCCTTTTCTATAGAGAGACAGCAATAACCTTACTTTATCTTTATATTTCTTATGTATAGTAACATGCCCATCATAACAAATTCGCAAGCCGGTAATGATCGAAGAACCACCTGAAGCACTTACAAAGCGTGTTTTCTTATTGTTCAGATTCAACCTTGGCATACCCGAAGCTTGCAATGTTCTATGAACTATATTCTTTATTTTACCACACGCCCCCTTGATGTTTGTAGAGAAGGTAAGATCGTCTGCATATCGGGTATAAACGGCTTTACCAAAGACATTATGATCTTTTAATTCAGTTGTTATTTTAGAATCAAATTCATACATGACAATATTAGAAATTATTGGAGAAGACGGATAACCGATAGGGAGCACATCTTCTTTGTAAAAACAGGAAGACTTAATAATTTTTGATATTTCATCATCATCAAATCCTGATTTTGAATCTATTATCCATTTTGAGACAATAGGCATAAAATCATTAAAATGAATTGAAGGGAAAAAATCCTTGAAATCTAATTTTAAAAAATATTTTCCCTTTTTATGGTTATAAACATTATCTTTAATAGATGTATCTTTCTGAAATGCTGTAGCGGCAGGATGTATAGCTAAATTCTTATAAATATTATTAATCAACCAGTACTGAATAATTTTTAGTTTTTTTGATGGCTGATAAACAGTCCGGTAGGTTCTATCTTTCTTTGGTATTTTAATATGCTTAACCAATCGACGTGACTTTGCCAATGCTTCAACTAGCATGGCATTAGGCACATTCAAATCTTTTGAAATTTTTTCAATTAACTGCATAAAAGTCTAGTATCATCATGTTTAAAATACATATTTTTGAAAGATGCAATTAGATTATCAACATCATAAGAGTACTCAAAAAAGGGTCTATCACACAAACTCACATATAATCCTTTTGAAGTTCTGCTAATTTGCTCTGTAGCACATAATAGCCCCAAATACTTTTGAAGCTGTTTTTCTTTTGATGCCTCAAAGAGTATCTTAATCACTCGTGATAATTCTGTAAAAGTTATTGGACATGTAAAGTATATTAAATCATGAATGAACCTTAGGCTATCCTTTGTAAAATGTTTGTTTGGATTGAAATTAGCGACTCTTGTCCTTCTTGCTTGCGGTTCTCTATGAATTAAATTATGCAGTTCTGAAAAAACATCACCAATAGCATCACCATGTACTTTACCATCAGAAGCCATAGCATAATAGAGCACTTGCTTACCCGCCGATATCTCCGCAACAGCTTTTACTGGCCCTGAATTAATAAATGATGGCGATTCTTTATATTTGCAATCATTTATAATTATCAATTTTTCTCTTAAGTCTTTATGATTTGCAAAGGCACCGAGTTCACAAAATGCACTTTCGCTCTCCAAAACGACAACCACGTAATCGGCAAATGCGGATAGGTCATTTTCAATATCAAGAAAATTAGTTTTATGTCCTTCGGCTTCTAGTATTTTAAATATTGTTTCTGCTAGGAAAAACTTTGCATGAGGCAACTGTCGCTCTGAAAACTTCAGGAGGCTTTGTCGTCGTTTGGAGGGAGTAGCTATATCAACATTGGCACCACACAAAAAAACGAACTGAATATCGTCTTTTGGTCGCCATACTGCATTTAGTTCAAGCATTGTTTTGAAATCATTCAAAACCTGCCAGACAGCACTTTTCGTTGAAGTAAAAACATTATATAATTGCATAAAACCTACTTTGAGCGCAGGGGATGTCCTATTCACTGAACATCCGGCGGAGGATGTCCAGTGAATAGGACATCCCCTTTGAAAAGTAAAAATTCCAGGCGGGTATGTGACTCACATCCCGATGGGAGATTTCTCCCCCACTAGTGCTAGGTTTAATGCTTTTGATTTTTTAAAAGTATAAGGATTGATATCACAATTGGATCAAAAACAAAATAAGCAGAAATACCTATATACTAAAAAAGGGGGGCAGATTTATTTTTTTGGGTTTATTATCAACCAATCAAGCATACTTCATGTTTAAGCCGCAAACATTAATCGAAAACATACCAATGGTTTACCAAGAAGGAAATCCGTAGTAATACTCACCAGATAAGTTCCCTAAATAGGAATAAATTCGTATTTTTAAGCCTTGCCACCTTTTTCATTTTTGCCCCATTCTAAAATGCCGATATACATAAATAATATCGAAAACCCATCAACACTATCCATCTAGGGGCAGTTCATCATGAGATTTTCAAAAAAGAGTACTGTTGCATTTTCTATCGTAACTCTGGCTGTGGTGTTTTTTATTAATCTCTGACGTTTCTGGGGGCTATAGCCCGAATACACACAGCCCGTTTCCGCAACCACCCGACCAAAACAGGCATAATTCTTATAGTCAGCTGCCGGGGCATAATCCTGCAATTGATCCGGAAGCCGCGCTTCAGGCACAGATCAACTTTGATCCGGACCCTATGCAGTACAAAATGACGTACGTTCAAGCCTATGGTGTTACTGAAGAAGTAACAGGTTTTAAATACGCCTATGATGCAGAGAACCGTCTCATATCTGTTGAGCCAAAGGAACCACAGGATGGTGATAAAAAGGAAGAATATGAGTATGATTATATGGGCCGCAGGGTAAAGAAGAATATATCAACATACAGCGGTGGTTTGTGGTCTTTGACAATGGAAAAACAGTTTGTATACGATGGCTGGAACCTGATTAAAGAATACACTACGGTTGCAGGGACTACCGATGATACCAAGTATGTTCATGGCCTTGACGTATCAGGCACAAGGCAAGGGGCTGGTGGAATAGGCGGATTGATTGCAAGAGTTAATGAAGAAGATGGTACACATCTCTATGCCTATGATGGTAACGGCAATGTCACTCAGCTTGTAAACGCATTAAACGGTGTTATCTCTGCAAACTACCGATACGATCCATTCGGCAAAACACTGCTTGCCACTGGTGCGATGGCAGACAAAAACCCGTTTCGGTTCTCAACAAAATACTTTGATGAATTTTCTGGTTTGTATTATTTTGGCTACAGGTATTATTCTCCTGATCTTGGGCGCTGGCTGAGTCGTGATCCGTTAGAGGAATTAGGCAGTAAAATACTTAGAAATGAAAGAACGGATTTAGAATTAATTGACCCGCTTTATAAAATTGCCTTAAAACAGGAAAATGATATTAATTTATATAGTTTTAATTTGAACAATCCTGCGACAAGAATCGATCCATTTGGTTTAGCCAGTTATCAAGTATATTGGTCGTTAACAGCAGATAGCGCATTCGGCAACATGCGAGCTAAAGTGTCTGGCATCGTTGTTGACATGGAGATGAATAAGAAGTGCAACTATGATGCAGTTGATTTTAAAGGAAAGTTCAGAGGGCTTTCATATGATGCAATTCCGATTAGCGGCACGTTTAATAATAATGAAACCTTCGAAGATGGAATGCCCTGGCCGGATGTAACGAGAGTGCAAGGTCGTTCAAAAATAATTACCGGAAGCATCGCCTTTCACAAATGGGGTAAATCAGGCGGTGGATATCAGTTTGGCAGCTTGAGGGGAACAAAAACATCCATTTCTGATGCAGAAGGTTTCGATTTATCCGTTTCAATTTTGTTTGGAAATACTTTCACAATTGGCGAAGTATACGAAATGACAAGCCCATACCTACTCGATTGATAAAGACGAGGATTAGATATGCTTGGTCCGATAGTAGAAAAATTGGATAAGATACCAGAAGTTTCTTTAGTTATTATTAATTGTTTAATGGCTGCTTTTGTACTATTGGCCCATGGCGGCTCTCTTGCAATTGATATTTCAAATGGCGGTGTTGATCTTAGAAATGTCTGGCCGATTGTTTTTATCAGTTTGCCATTGTCAATTTTTGTACTTTTTACTTCTGTTATTGGGTTTATTAAAAAAAACCTCCTTAGACGATTATTGGTTTTTCATTCAATAATCTTATTAATCGGGGCATTGTTTTGTGTAGCGTATGCGTTTGAGCTTCTTCTAAATGGATTGCCAAATGATAAGCAATTTGTTTGGTCCGTCGGCCTGCTGACCTTTTTTTGCGTTTATCCGGTTTATATTTCCAGAAGAATCCTTCTTGAAAAGTATTGTAACAAAAACGCTTTTGTAAAATATTCTCATGTCCTAATCTTTTTATTTGTTCTTTTTTGGGACATCAGCATATACACAAAAGCAAAAAATGAAACTGAGATCAATACCCTTGGAAATAAAAGCCAAGCCGAAAATCCCGAGGAGTGGTTGCAGCAATTAAAAGAAAAAAATATGGTTAAGGAATGATGGGGCATTTTACGATGGGTTACGCTCCGTTCAATCCGACATACAGACTGACTTACATCACCCGCTGCAACAGCATCAGGCAATCCTGATGCTGTTGCAGTCGCGTGCAGGTGTTATTACTTTTTCCTCATTGTTTTCTTGATATTTTTAACCATCTTGCCGAAGGATTTATCCTTCTTGCGCTTTTCCAAATGAGACATATCATAGTATTCCGCTTCTTTTTGAATCTTGAAAAAGTTACGGTATCTGTCTTTATCGATACGGCCATTCTCAACGGCTTCTTTTACTGCGCATCCTTCCTCATGAGTATGTGTACAATCTTTAAAGCGGCATTGACTGCTGAAAGAAACGATTTCATCAAAGGTTTCATCCAATCCAGTGTCGACGGCAAAATTTCCCAGCTCCCGCATACCGGGAGTATCAATGAATATACTTCCCGATTCCAGGCGAATGAGCTGCCTTCTGACGGTTGTATGTCTGCCTTTGCTGTCTTTTTCTCTCACTTCGCTGACCTGAAATCTATGCTCACCGAGCAGTTTATTGAGCAGTGTCGTCTTACCAACACCAGAAGAGCCTAGAAGACAGTATGTTTTATTTGGTTCGAGTTCTTTCTCCAGTGTTTCGATGCCGTCTTGAGTTACACTACTAATCGGCAGGAACAGGTATTTATCATTAAAACGCTTAATCCTTTCACTGATTTCAGAAAGCTCATCTTCGGATAGTAAATCCGTTTTGCTCAATATAACTATCGGCTGGATTTTGCTTTCATGTATCATCACAAAATACCTTTCCAATCGATTCAAATTAAAGTTCGAATCAACTGCCTGCATGATGAGTGCATAATCGATGTTCGCTGCAATCAATTGGAATGCAACGGCTTTACCGGGATCTTTGCGTTTCAACAAGGATTTGCGGGGTAAAATATGGTGTATTATGGCTAGAGAATAATTATCAAAACATTGTACGACAACCCAGTCACCTACGGTTGGATACTCTACACTGTTTTCGATAGCAAACAAGAACTTGCCTGATAATTCTGCGGATATATCATGACTTCCATTGCTGACTGTATAATTGTTTTTATGTACTTCAACAACTCTGGCTATTGAAAAATCATCGTCAAGGTACTCTTCACTTTTTGTTGCAACCCATTCGGCGTACCCGAGTTTTTCAAGTTCTGTTTTATTCTCTTCAGAAATAGTGTTTATATCTTTTGGATTCTTTTCTTTTAAAGTCGGCATTTTTATTTTCCTGTAAAAGTATTCGATTGTTGGATGTATTGAAAGATTCGCCCAAAAGATGTCTCACAATCTCAAATGTACTCGTTTTCATAATGCATCCTCCTATTGTTTGATTATCTGTTGTTTCCACCTAACGGCCGAAAGGCTTCACTCATCCTACGCACTATTCACTCTTTCCAGGGGTATAGGTTATTTCATTTCTTGTCATGGTGAAATGCAGAGGTTTCTTTACGCCTGCCCGTTCTATTAAAATTTCAACTTCCGAGCCTGTTTTCCCTCTCAGCTTTTCCAAAATCAGATATTTGAACATCTTGCCTTTCGTGATTTCTCCGTCAATATGCGTGATCACATCCCCTCTCTGAACGCCGCATTTCGAGGCAGGATTTCCGTCAAACACGTCAAGCACAACCAGCGAACCCATTTTGTTTTCCGCATCCTGCTCAAATAACTGTGCCACTACCAGACCAAGACCGCCGAATTTTTCTTCCGTTGCGTATGAAGCATTCCAAATGAACGGAAACGACAGGATGCTGTTTGCTGCAAATATAAATAGAGAAATCAATACTGCAAGAATTGTCTTTTTCATAGGCACCCCTCTTTAGGATATGGTTAGTCTGTAGGTTGGATTGAGGAACGAAATCCAACAGCTAATTACACTATCTGGCCGGTTTGTGGTGGGCTTCGGCGTATGCTTTTAAAACTTGATTAATTCGAGTTTGATACCCCTTGCCGAGCTTTTTAAAAAATTTCAAAACATCTTCGTCAAGCCGCAGGGTAATTTGTTTTTTTCTCTGAACCGGCCTTAACCCGGTACGCATAATACCGTTAGCAAAAAATTCAGGCGATAACGGTGGTATGTCGCCAAGGTCGATATCATCATCTTTCATAGCTGCCAGACGATCAAAATCGGTTTTACCACTGCCCCGACCACGCTTTGAAATATTCTTTTTCTTCATGTTTAGTCGCCTTTCGGGCCGATATTATTCTTATATTATTTTGAGTATCAGTATGTACTACAACAACGCAAATACCAAACATTAAACCTATTGAAATATATCTATCTTCACCGTACCGACCCCGGTTATCAATATTGGTAATAACATCTCCATCAAAAATTACTTTTGCATCTTCAAAATCGATCCCGTGTTTTTTAATATTGGCGGTGTTTTTTTCTGGTCCCATTTATAGTGCATGTGTAGCACACCTATATATTGTAGTTACAAATTGTAGTTATATCAAGGTAAAAATTCATAAAACAATCAATTGGACCATTGGTTTACATAAGACAGCTTATCATCCGCAGGTATTTGAGTTTAATTTATAAAACTTGACACACCATCCGTCCAAATATTCCAGCACCACCCCAAGTATACGATTAAGAAACGACCAGACGAAACCGAAAGAAAAAAGCCACAAAAAAAAGGAGACCAAACCGGTCTCCCTTTTTAATATCTATTCTGTTGCTGAAGGCTATTTAACGATAACCGTGCCCTTGAATTCCTTGATATTTGCCCGCTGTTCCTGGGTTGAAAAGGTATGAGACTTGCGCATTACATAGCTGAACTCACCCTTTTCCACAAAGCAGAGGCTTGCAACCGAGCCTTGCGGGATGCGGTCGGAGATAAATGACCCGTTTTCGTCGATAATGAAGTGAACCGGGCTTTTACAGGCCATGGTAACCTGTTTGCCCTCGAACTGCAACTCAACAGATGAGCGCGAGTCGTTCAGCCAGATAACGGTTGTGCCGGGCTCGACGGTCAGCTTTTCAGGGGTAATACCGCCCAGGTAGTGTACCCGGATAATTTTACTGGCTTTGATGTCTTTTGACTTGTCGATCTGTTTATCCATTGCAAATGCACCCACGGTGCTGCCGAAAGTAATCAGCATTGCTACTGCGATAATTTTCGAGATAGTTCGGATCCTCATGGTAATGCACCCTCCTTTAAAAAGTTTGCGTAATTCCCCACTGATTTCTGTGGAAGTATAGTAAAGATAACCCGGCTAGTCAACAAGAATATAGGCCGCAAACCATATAAAACACAGCAAAAACAAATATTTCACACTATTTCTTCATAAAAAAAGGGAGCCCGAAGGCCCCCTTTTGTCTGGTTCGATGTAATGGCGCAACGCGCTATTTAACGATGATTTTGCCCTTAAACTCCTTGATTGCGCCACGGTAGGTGCCGGAGGCCCCCCCACCCTGTATGGATTTACGCATCATGTACTCGTATTCGCCCTTTTCAACAAAGCAGAGACTTGCAACCGAGCCCTGTGGGATACGGTCGGAGATAAATGACCCGTTTTCGTCGATAATGAAGTGAACCGGGCTTTTGCAGGCCATGGTAACCTGTTTGCCCAGAAACTGGATTTCTACCGAAGCCCGAGCGTCATTAACCCAGATCACCGTGGTTCCGGGCTCGATGGTCAGTTCTTCTTTATTGATACCGCCGATATAGTGCAGCCTGATTATTTTATGGGCCTTGATCGCTTTGTCAGCCTGAATTTTATCCTCTGCCGCCGCCTGCGATATCAGTGCAGTACACGCAAAAACGGCTGCCAGGAGCAAAACAGATATTTTTTGGGAAGTTTTCATCACGCATCTCCTCTCTTAAAATAATACGGTTTCTGGTTTGCCCTCCGATGTACTACACCTAAAGTGTATAGCACACATCCGCTACAGTCAATACTATTTAATACGAGCAGAACACGCTTTGTCCGTAAATTTTTACAAACGGGCTTTCAGCCGCTCAGCCTCAAGGGGTCCCGGAGTGCCTGCCCCGTATGTTTTTAAGGTCTTTTCCCGGTTGATACAGGTCTCGCAGTCTTCGATAAGGGGGGTTAAAAACTCCCAGCACAGCTCTTCCGAGTCCTGCCTCAGGAACAGCATCTGGTCCCCGTTCATGCAGTCGAGCAGCACTTTTTCATAGGCCTCGAACATATGATCCTTGTCGCCCTCGTAGCTGAATTCCATATTAATGGAGCGCAGGCAACTCGCCGACACCGGGTTTTTGGCCTGGAATGTCAGGGCTATTTTTTCTTCGGGCTGAATGCTGAACGTGAGCCGGTTGGCATTGATGCCTTCGGTAAACACATTCTGAAAAACGGCATGGGGAACTTCCTTGAACTGTACCTCAATGCGGGTTGTCTTCTGCGCCAGGCGCTTACCGGAGGTCAGGTAAAACGGCACCCCCTCCCAGCGCCAGTTATCGATAAAGAGCTTCATGCAGGCGTAGGTGGGTGTGAACGACTGCGGGTCTACCCCCGGCTCGCTGCGGTAGCCGGGAACTTTCTTACCGTTGATACTACCGACGCCGTACTGGGCCAGCACCAGGTGATCGTCCAGGTTTTTCATGGCAACAGACCGCAGCGATTTAAACAGCTTGGCCTTTTCGTCGCGCACCATTTCCGACTCGAACCGGGCCGGCGGCTCCATGGCGATAAGGGCCAGCAGTTGCATCATGTGGTTCTGGAACATGTCGCGAAGCACTCCCGCCTGCTCGTAGTAGCCTGCCCGGTGCTCCACCCCCAGGGTTTCGGATGCGCAGATATCCACATACTCGATAAACTGCCGGTTCCATACCGGTTCGAAAATGGCATTGGCAAACCGGAACACCAGGATGTTCTGAACCGTCTCCTTAGCCAGGTAATGGTCGATACGGTAGATCTGGTTCTCAGTGAACCATTCATGCAGGCTGTTGTCGAGGGACCGGGATGTTTCCAGGTTGCTGCCGAAGGGTTTTTCAACGATAATCCGCGACCAGCAGCTTCGACAGTCCGGCTCATGGGACAGTCCGGCCCTGCCCGCTGCGGTTACGATTGTCTGGTAGAGAAACGGGGGAACAGCCAGGTACAGCAGCCGGTTGCCTCCGGTACCGTGCTTCCGGTCCAGACCTTTCAGCGTAGCGGCCAGGGCGGCATACGACTCCTCGTCGGTATAGTCGATCTGGTGGTAATAGAGGCTTTCCGCAAAGGTCTTCCAGCGCTCCATGTCCGGGTCTGCGGCACCGGTAAGGGCCTCCTTCATTTTATCGATAAAAGCCTCGCGGGTGAGCATGCTTCGTGCCGCCCCCAGGATCACAAAAGACCGCGGCAATGAATTGTTGCAGTACAGTTTATAAAGGGCGGGCAGGATTTTCCGGGCCGTCAGGTCGCCGGACGCACCGAATATGATAATCGCGCAGGGGTCCGACGGCGTTACACGGCGGCACTGGGCGGGCACCGCATCGGCATCGGCAAGGTTGGCCTGAAGGGTCACCTGGTTGTCGTCGTGAACAGAATCCATAACGGATCATTCATTCCGAACGGTTATCTGTTTTCCTGACCGCATGTCCGCCGAATTGATTGCGCAGGGCGGCCAGGACCTTGTTGGCGAAATCGGCGTTGTCGCGTGAGGAAAACCGCTCAAACAGTGAAAGCGCTATGACGGGTGCCGGTGTGCTGCTTTCCACCGCCTGCTGCACGGTCCAGCGCCCTTCGCCCGAGTCTTCCACATAGGGCTGCAGGGTCTCAAGACCGGGATCGTCCTTGAAGGCGGATTCAAGCAGTTCCAGCAGCCACGACCGGATAACGCTGCCCTGGTTCCAGAGGTTCGCAAGCTCCGCAAACGGCACCTTGTCTCCATACGGAGAATTTTTGATAATGTTGAACCCTTCGCCGTAGGCCTGCATCATGGCATACTCAATGCCGTTATGCACCATCTTTACGAAATGTCCGGCCCCCGACGGGCCGCACAACATATAGCCGTTTTCCGGAGCAAGTGTTTTCAGAACCGGCTCGATATGGCTGAATATGCTCACCTTGCCCCCCACCATAAGGCAGTACCCGGCCTGCAACCCCCATATGCCGCCGGAGACACCAACGTCGAGATAGTGGATTCCTTTTCTTTTAAGCTGTTCGCTGCGCCGGATATCGTCTTTGCAGTAGGAGTTGCCGCCCTCGACAATAATGTCGCCGGGTGTCATGAGGCCGGAGAAATGGTCAATGTGCTCATCCACCACCTCACCGGCCGGCAGCATCAGCCACACCAGTCGCGGCGATTCAAGCTGCGCAACCAGGTCCTCGGGAGATTCCGCCCCGCGGGCGCCCTCTTCCACGATGCGGACCACCTTTTCCGGCGACCGGTTATAGGCCACAACCCGGTGTCCCCCTGCTATCAGGCGGCGGGCCATGTTCATGCCCATGCGTCCCAGTCCCACAATACCAATCTGCATGTTCACTCCTTTTTTTTCACACTAGTCTCCCTATTGCATTACAGCAAACAAAGCCTATATTGCAAGCAAAAATTGCAAACTGTGATGTGACTGATACGTTAATGATGGGGATGGAATGAAAAGCGGGAACTACAAATAAAAAAACAGGCCCATCTCTTTGGGGTAACGTGACACTACTGGAACTGATAGAAAAAATTCACAAGAGGTATTCAATGGCCAGTAAATCCCGTTGCAACGCAGCCGAGTGCAGCGATTTCAGGAGGGAAAAGGGTCGACATGTTTGAGCCCCGTTTTTCAGGGGCGAGTTTGTTGACCCGCCGACTGAAAGCGTGCCGCGAGGGAAATCCCGACAGATGTCGGGATCAAGTTGCAGGGCGCCCTTTCTTTTCCCCCTTTTCTTTGGGGCGAACAAAGAAAAGGGGTAGGAGGCGCGAAGCGTCTTATAAAAATCTTTTTGGTTAGCGCACCGCAGGAAAAGAATGCTTTCGGACAGCCTTCTAACTGTTGTCTACGTCATGTTCCCTGGCCGCCGCTCTGCACTTAACCTTATTCAATTCCTTCAAATACACCTTAAGCGGCTTGGGCCCCAGTATCTTCTTTTTTATCTTGCCGTTACCGTCCAGAAACAGCACCGACGGCAACATGAAAACCTTGTATTTTTTTGCGATCTTCTCTTTATCGATAAAGAAGGGAAAGCTGATCTTCTGATCTGCGGTGAATTTTTTAATTTTCTCCGATTCAGTGGTGCTGTCCACATCCACACCGATAACCACGATGCGTTTGTCTTTGTTTTCCAGGTAGAATTTATTCATGACCGGCAGCAGCCCGATACAGGGACGGCAGTAGATCGATCCGAATATCATGACGATCTCGCAGCCTCTGAAATCGCTCAGGCAATACTGCTTTTCGTCGACAAGGTTGGTAAAAGAAAAATTTTGTATCTCTCCGGCGCATACCGTACCGGCATACCCATACAGGCACAGCGCTGCAACACAGGCTCCCAATAGTTCACGTTTACGTTTCAAAACAACACCCTCTCAAACCCCGGATAACGGCGTTCCCTCTTTTTTGTAGTCCCTCACTTTTTCCATCTATTTATATATGTAGCATATCACTGAACGTACATTCCATGGATGCTGCATAATATGTTACCGTCCAAAGGTAAGTACATACCATGGTGCGGACAACTCTTGAGCTGCAGTTCACCCAGCAGCTTCAGCAACAGTGTCTGATCAACGGTCACATCGGCATCGTTTTCCTTGAGTTTTTTTACTTTTTCGGAAAGGGCTGCCATTGTTGCGAAACAAACATCCCGCCAGTGCGCGTTTCTGAACTTGTAGTCTGTATAGTCTGCAAATATTTCCTTGGCCTCGTTGAACGACTCGAAAATAAGGCTCGACGTCATGGTGGCCGATGTCACTGCGTCCACTTTCGGGTCGAATGGGAACGACCTGAAGATGGTGGTACCGCAGATGGTTTTCTTTATTTTGGCTACATCCGCATCGCTCCAGGCAATATTGCCGAGCTTGGTGAGCTGTACCGGAATAAAATCCAGCACAACGCCCTCGCCGTTCATGGTATACATAAAATGGCTGTCATGGCAGATGTCGCACAGGCTGGGGTCGCTTTCGAGGCGGGAGAAGAGAAAAAGCCCTTCGCGCTTGGGCGACAGGGTGGTTACAAACACCGCCTCCCGGTTTTCCATCACCACCTTTTCGGTGCCGAGCACCTTCTTGCCGGTTGCGGCGATGTGCTCTTCAATCAGGGCAATCAGGGCGTCCTCTTTGATATCGGGCACCGGTTTATACTCCCGCCCTTCGATAATGCCCTGGGCGTTCCACAGGGTAATGGCGTCTCCCTTAAAGGATATCCTGCCGAACGAATTTATATAATAGATAGTGGGCCGGTCCGGGCGGCGGTACTGCTGTGCCGTATCCGGGGCAACCCGGGATGCCGTAAGCATTGAGGCGGGAAGATCCGCCTGCTGCACATCCATACCATCATAGGGCACCATCACCAGGGACAGGTCCGGGTATTTTGCGGCAATCTCCTTTAAAACGGCTGCCTGGTTGGCCGTATTACGGGTATCGATTGCAAGGGGGTAGGTTTCATCAACGGGAAAATAGAAAATGGCGTTTTTCCCGGCAAAATCGGTGTTTGTATAGGCTGTACCGTTACTGGAAAACGAGAACGGGCGGGCCTTGTTGCCCGGCTCCGCACCCTCGAAACTGCCGCGCAGGGCGAACCGGATGGTGGACAGGTAGCGGTCTTTGGACGAAACCCCGCCCGCATGATAATCGATAATAAAACGCCGGTCTTCCTTGCGCAGGATGTAGGTGTGGGGCGTGCCCTGGATGTTGCCGGTCTGGTTGAAAATAACCTTTTCCGGGTCGGTCAAAATGGGATACAGTGCCCCGAATTCCTGCTTGAACTCCCGCACCTCTTCCTGGTCGTTGCCCACGGCGATACCCACAATGCACACCTTGCCGCTCAGCTCGGGGTCTGCCTGTATTGCGGTATACAGATCGTTGAATATCGGGACCTGCATGCGGCAGGTATGGCAATAGACATTCAGGAACTCAACAATGATGGCATCATGTTTCAGGTCGGCAACGGCAAAATCGCTTTTACAGTCAATGCCGAGATATCTGCATTCATTCTCTGAGAGGGTATTAACCTGGGTGAAAAGAGGAAAGGGATCGCCGATATTCACGGCGTGCACGGTATGCAACGGTATACCAAGGACTATAAGTATAAGTACTATAAGTATTTTGGTGTAGTAATAGTTCACTTTCATAGTAACCCCTGCTATGAAGTTGATAATCTTTCTTAGTATACAGCATATTGGTTCACAAAAAAACCTTTCTGATTTGCAATTTAAAAAATATTATATTAAATTATTATATACATTCTTTAAATTTCGCCATTTTCTGGCTAATTTAGTTATTTATTATTGACAAAAAACAATTGTTACATTAATTAAAAAATCATTATTTTGCCGGTACAATCGTGACACAATGTCCTAAAAAGCATCCCTGTCCGGACTGTACATTCTGCCAGTTTTGCTCCGACGCCCGCTGTGCCGTGTGCCGGCAAACATGCTGTAAGAAAAAAATGACCGTGGAGGAACAGATATCACTCTACAACAGCCTGAACCGGGAGAGACTGAACCCAGCCCAGCCGATCTTTTATAAACCTCCCAAAAAGGAACAACAATGAAACGAAACACACTGATCCTCTTCTGCCTGTGCTGCATTGCCTGCGCACCTGCCGCGTACGCGGCCCGAACGTCGGACGCGCATATCGGCCCCGGCGATACCCTGCCGCTGCTGACCTCCCGGCAGGAACTGTCCGAGGCCGACCGAAAGTACCTGGGCATCAAGCAGGGCGGGTTCCTGTTTTTCGGCTCGCCCGAATTTTCGGTGCAGGACATTGACGCGGAAGTCATTGTGGTTGAATTTTTCAACTGCTATTGCACCTCGTGCCAGGCCCAGGCCCCTATCCTGAACAAGGTGTATGCGAAAATAGTCGAGGACAAAAACCTCGCCCAACGGGTTAAATTTATCGGCATCGGGGCCGGCAACAATATGCGTGAAATTGCCAGATTCAAGCAGGAGAAGGAAGTGCCTTTCCCGATTATCCCCGATCAGGACTTCTCCCTGTACGAGGCCATCGGCGATCCCGGCGGCACCCCCTTTACACTGATCGTCAAAAAAAGCGCTGCAGAGGCGATTGTGGCTTCCGCCCACATGGGTCTTGAAAAAGAAAGTGATGTAGTGTTCAAAAAAATCCGTGAGGCCCTGTACACCGATATCTCCCGTCTGAAAACAGCCCCCCGGGCAGTGGAAACAAGAAAGGCGGACGACCGTATCCTGGCCCTGGACATGTCGGCGGCGGAGCTGCGCAAACGTATAAAAGCAAGCATGCGCGCAGCCGCCCCGGCCAACAAACCCATTGAAAATTTCGAGGTCCTCACCCTGGCAGACGGCGATACCGTGTATCGCTGCGAAAAGAACCTCAACGGCGAAAAGATGGCTTTCTACTCGAAAGTCATCAGCCGCAAACCGGTATGCGATGTCTGCCACGGCATCCATTTTATCATCACTTTTACCGAAAAGGGGATCATCACGGGCTTTTCACCCCTGCACCTGACCAAATACGGCAATGTGCAGTGGCATGAGTACGATATCGAGTACATGCGCAATAAACTGCTTGGCGTCTCAATAAAAAAAGGGTATATCTTTAATCCCGGGGCGGATGCCGTGTCGATGGCAACGATGACCTCTGCACTGATTTTCAACAGTGTTAACCGCCTTGACTCTGTTTTAAAAGAGCTTCAAAGCGCTCAATAATAAAACCATTTCAGGCAAAGGGGGTCACCATGGAAGATACGCTGAAATCAATAGAAGTGGCGTTGAACAACGAGTTGAAAGAACGCGAATTTTACCTTGAGCACAGCCGCCGGACCCGAAACCCGGTGGGCAAAAAGATGTTTGAGACCATAGCCGCCGACGAGAACGAACACTACGAGCGTTTAAAGGCCCTGCACGCTGAAATGACCAGACAGGGCACCTGGCCCGAAACCATTCCCGCCCTGGTCAGCCGGACCTCTATAGCCGATATCCTGAAAAACATCCCGGCCCTGGCCGAAAAGACAGCCTCTTCCGACGCCGATGATGTTCAGGCCGTAAAAACCGCCATCGACTTCGAGCGGACCGGCTACGAGCTCTACTCCCAGTTGCGGGACGCTGCAGGCTCTCAGGCCGTAAAGGATTTTTTCGACCTGCTGGCATCGGTTGAAAGGGAGCACCTGAACTCGCTGAAAGAAACCCTGCTGTTTTTTGAAGACCCGGCCACGTGGTTTGAGGAACATGAAAAAGGCCATTTTGAAGCGTAAACCCACACACATATCACAAAGGAGTGCAGCCCATGGGAATTGATGTAACCATTAAAATCGGCGGCGAAGCCGGCCAGGGCATTCAGACCGTCGGCCAACTGCTGGCCCTGGCCTGCAGGCAGGCAGGCCTGTATATAATGGGCATGAACGATTTCGAGTCCCGCATTCGCGGCGGGCACAGTTTTTTTCAACTGCGCATATCCGACTCCCCGGTGCATGCCCCGCACCATCGAACGCACCTGCTGGTATGCATGAACGAAAGAACCTATACCACGCATAAGACCGAGGTTGTGCCGGACGGCCTGAGCCTGATCAACCGGGACTCGGTGGACAGCAACGGCACCAAACTGTCGATCTCCTTTATGGATCTGGCAAAAAAAACAGGTGGTCCCATCACCGCAAACACGGTGGCCGCCGGGGCCGTACTTGCCCTGCTGGGATGTCCGCTGGAAATACTGCAGGACATTCTCAAAAAACAGTTTTCTTCCAAAGGTCCCAAGGTGACGGACCAGAACCTTCTGGCGGCACAACTCGGCCACGAGGCCGTGCAGAACTGCACCTTCACCTATGCCTTCGACTGGAACGGCGCCAGATCGGGCGGAATGCTGATAGAGGGATCGCAATCCGTGGCCCTGGG
>JANQGV010000174.1 GCA_028282925.1 Thermodesulfobacteriota bacterium | reverse complement strand
GACGGCTTTACACCTCCAACCGATGAGGGCGAAGTAGATGATGAAGATCTGGTAGATGAAAGCCCGGAAGTAGAGGAAGATGAAGCTGAAGAAGAAGCTGAAGCTGAAACTGAAGAAGAATAGAACCGTAAGAATATAAAAAGGGAAGTTCGCAGATGAGACACTTAAAATCCGGAAGAAAATTAGGCATGACCACCAGCCACCGCCTCGCCATGTTGCGCAATATGGTCACCTCTTTGATAGAGTATGAAAAGATTCAGACGACCGATACACGCGCAAAAGAACTGCGACGGGTAGCCGAAAAAATGGTAACGCTCGGCAAGCGCGGTGATTTGCACGCCAGACGTCAGGCAATGAAGGTCATCCGCGAAAAGCGCGTGGCTAAGAAACTTTTTGAAGAAATCGCCCCTCGCTTTAAAGACGTAAACGGCGGTTATACCCGGATTATCAAGGTTAAACGGCGGCATGGCGATAACGCGCCGATTTCAATTATTGAATTCAGTATTCCGGCAAAACAGGAAAAAGCTCCTGAGAAAAAGTCCAAAAAGAAGAAGAAAGAAGAAGCAACTGCTTAGGGACGGCCTTTGTGTCCGGATGATATGCCTGTAAAAGGGCGTTGCTTCAGCGTACTACCGTATATCATAAAGAATCCTCAAATAATTTTGGGGATTCTTTTTTTTTGATTTCACAACCAAAACGGTATAGAGCAATGTGCAAAAAAGTATAGCCGGGCAGGACGGCCTTCGGATGCGATAAGGGCCGTAAAACCTGCAGAGTTCATTAATCGCACCTAAGCTTAATATGGAATCGGCAGGAAAGGGGAAGAAAATATGTATAATCCATAGCGCGCACCGGTGCGGCATCTCTCACCGCACCAGTCGTTGCGATTTTAAAGGGTTACAGAAAAAAGTGAAATGTTCTCTTGGCGGGCACTACCGGAGTGATTATTTACTTCTTGAAAAAAGCCAACAGGTATAATACAGTTAGCAACAGTGCAGAAACAGGGCTGTCGGCCCCTTCTCCATGGTTTTTCTAAAGAGGATCGAGGGTATATGAGTTTGCGCCAGGTAGAAAAGCTGTACAAAAAAATGCTGTCGATTTCGGCTGCCGGGCATGACGACTGCGAAATCGACACGGGCGTACGCTCTGAAATTTTCCAGAAGATCATGGAGGATCTGGAACGGCTTTTTAAAAAGATCAAGCGCTGTACCCCGGCAACCGAGGAATACGAAGCTCTTGACGTGGAGATCCGCAGTCTGCTTCTCAAGGAAATCCAGGTTATAATCGACGATTATATGATAGCCAAACAAAAGGGCTCCCTGGATGCCTGGAAGAAAATGTATGGAGACATAGACTATTATATCGCCAATTTTTACCGCTACCGCAGTGATATGCATTCCGGTTCGCATGCCCAGGCAACATCCAGATATGGGTTTTATGATCAAAACAGAGTCCTTTGAGAACAAACAATAAGGAGTGTGATCGTGTTTGGAGAAAAGGAAATAAACAGGCTGGCATCGGATATTGTGGAAGCAAAGAAAGTCGTGGCTCTCAGCGGGGCCGGGATGTCTGTTGAAAGTGAGATAGCCCCGTTTCGGGGTCCCGGGGGGCTGTGGGAGAAGTATAATCCCGAGGAATATGGCCACATCGCAACACTCAGAAACGCGCCGGAAAAGGCCTGGCTTATGTTGCTGGAGATGCACCGCGAGATAGGCAAGGCCAAACCGAACAGAGGCCATTATGCGCTGGCTGAACTTGAAAAAATCGGCTGTCTCAGTTCCATTATTACCCAGAATGTCGACGGTTTGCACCATGTTGCGGGCAATAAGGATGTGATTGAATTTCACGGTAATCTTCTTTCGGTGGTGTGTATGGATTGCGGCTATTCAAAACCCAGTACGGAACTGGACCTTGATGCTATTCCGCCGAGTTGCGATACATGCAACGGGCCGGTTAAGCCGGACGCGGTGTTCTTCGGTGAGGCCATCCCTCCCGACGCACTTATGCGTGCACATGAGGAATCGTCAACGTGTGATTTAATGCTGGTGATCGGCACATCCGCCATGGTGCAGCCGGCGGGATCCATGCCGCAGGTAGCCAAGCGGGCCGGGGCAAAAGTTGTGGAGATAAATCCATCGGAAACACCCCTTACCGGTTTGATATCCGACTATATTGTCCTGGGGCAATCAGGAGACGTGCTTGAGCAAACCATAACCGCCGTGAAGCAGATGAAGGGGTAGCGCACCGCTTTGCCGCCCATCGGCATGCGTGTGTTATGCAACGAAAAAATATCTTAAGCAGTGCTTCTGTCCGGGGTGGACTTGACTTCACCGTAATACGGATTATTGTTTAACAGTGAGACAAACCTCAGGAAATCATTTTTACCGCTCTATGCCGCCGGCATAGCCGAGAGTGAAACCGTCCGGAAGGAACATTTGCGAACATCTCAGCCATGGCACAGCCACGGTTGAACCTATGGAAAGAAACTGCTTTGAATGTGACCTTCAGCAGTGTGATGGAGTATATAGCGTGACAACCGTTGTGAAAAAATATCTCTTCAGCCTGTGGTCGTATGCCGCCATTGTCCTGCTTGGAGGCGGTGTCTGTTTTGTGAGCTCTCCGGTTGCGGCCGATGCGGCAACGTTGTATGAGAGCATGAAACGCGCCAAGACCCTGTACGACCAGGAAAAGTATGATGAAGCCCTGCAGGCCTATACAGATGCCCAGATCGACTCCCCCGAAGACGCAAAGCTTAAATTCAATATAGCGTCCACCCATTACCGAATGGGAAATTATGAAGAGGCGGTTAAAGGTTTTATGGATGTTGCGGCGACTGCCCAGGACGCGCTCCTTGAAGAACAGTCTCTGTATAACATCGGGAACGCATTGTACCGCCAGGGGAAGCTTGAAGATTCCGTGGCCTACTACCGCAAAGCCCTGGAACTTGACCCTGAGGATCAGGACGCCAAGAAAAACCTTGAGTTCGTGCTGGAAGAAATCAAGCGGCGCATGAACGAAGCAAAAAAAACGGCCCAGCAACAAAAACAGCAGCAAAACCAGGAACAGCAGCAAGAGCAACAACAGTCCGACGGTCAGCAGCAGCAACAGCAGGGCTCCGATGAACAGCAGCGGCAAAACGCTCAAAAAGGAGACGAGCAGGAAGAGCAGCAGGGCGGCGATGAGCAGCAACAGGCCCAGGCGGCCCAGGACAAGAAGAATTCCGGAGAAGAAGAGGGTGAGCAGCAGGGACGGCCGGTTCAGGCCCGTGAGATGAGCAAGGACGAGGCCGACCAGTGGCTGAACAGCCTTGAAGAGAAACGCGATACCCCCAAGCAGAAGGTGCAGAAGCCGGGTGGGAGAGGGTATCGTTCGGCAAAGGACTGGTAGGGGGTATTAATTTCTGCCTTGGTCCACCCCCTGTGAGGTGTGACCCGATGGAGCTTTTAGCTGTTACTGGGAGGAACGGGTTGTTTTAACCTGCTGGTTTTTCTTTTCTTTGCTCGCTCCAAAGAAAAGAAACAAAAGAAAAGGCGCCCTGCAACGTGTCCCGCCAAAAGGCGGGATGCCCTCGCGGCACGATTTCAGCCGGCGGGTCAACAAACTCGCCCCGGCAGGCCGGGTCTCAGACATGTCGACCCTTCTTTCCGTCTGAAATCGCTGCACTCGGCTGCGTTGCAACGGGATTTTTTAAAAGCCGTCAGTAACCAAAGGTAAATGTATTAATATACATCGAGTAATATTTAATAGGATAGATCATTTCCTTTGCATGAATAGCTGTTGTACTTTACACGTATAGAATATGAAGCGTTTTAAGACAATAATCTTTTTTATTATATTCCAATTGCTGGTCGGGATTGCCCTCGTGTCTGCCTCTGATGTTGCCGTTGTTGCAACGGTGGACAAGAATGAGGCCACTCTTGAGGATTATATCGTATTACAGATTTCGGTTGAGGGAACGCGCCATGACCCCAATCTTCCTTCTTTGCCTGACTTTAAAGTAACCTCGCGGGGAAGTTCCTCACGGATGCAGATTATCAACGGGCAGATGTCTTCAAGCGTGGAGTATCATTATATCCTCTATCCGCGTAAGGCCGGTACTTTTACAATCGGACCTTTCTGGATTGAATATAAAGGCAGGAAGGTAGAGAGTAATCGTGTCACCCTGCGGATCGGCAAGGGGGCAAGCGGCAGCCGGAGCAGCCGGGATCTGTATGTAACCGCCGAAGTAGACAACGACAAACCGTATTTATATGAACAGATCGTCTATACTTTCAAGTTTTACCGGAAGGTCAAGGTTGCCAATGCCGGTTTGACGGAAGCACCGTCCTTTGAAGGTTTTATTGCCGAAGAAATTGGTAAGAATAAAGAATACCAGCGGGTGATTAACGGACAAACATATGTGGTAACGGAAATCAAGTGGGCCCTGATGCCTGCCAAGACCGGTGTGCTGGAAATAACGCCCCCCGGGCTGCGTTGCGATGTTGTCAAGAAAAGCCGGCGCAGGAGAGGTGCTTTTAACGATCCATTCTTCAGCGATCCTTTTTTCGGTTTCACCGAGACCGTGCCGAAATCGTTGCGGGCAAATCCGGTGACGGTTATGGTGCAGCAACTGCCGGAAAGCGGAAAGCCCAAAGGTTTTAATAACCTCGTGGGCAGTTATGCCCTGTCGTCAAAGGTAGATAAAAAGCAGGTTGCCGCCGGCGAATCGGTTACCCTGACACTGGTGCTTGCCGGTACGGGAAACCTTAAAAACCACAAGAACCTTGAAGTCGGTGGGCTGCAGGCGTTTAAGGTGTATGACGACAAGCCGGTGTTCGAGCCTTCGGTTGCCGACGGCAAGGTGGGCGGCAAACTCACGATAAAAAAGGCACTGGTCCCGTTATCAGAAGGTCTCCTGAAGATTCCGGCCGTGGCCGTTTCGTTTTTTGATCCGGCATCGGCTTCGTACAAAACCATTAAAACCGGCTCGCACAAGCTGAATGTGCTCCCGGGGGAAGAGACCAACACGGTCCAGGTTGTGGGCTCGGTTGAAACCCCGGCTCCCAAAGAGGGGGTGAAAATACTGGGCAGGGACATTCTACCCGTGCATACGTCACTTGACGCGCTGAGTGCCCGGAGGGCGGCACCGGAGCCTGTTGCGCTGGTACTCTTTTTGATTGTGCCTTTTCTGGCATATGCGGCTCTCCTGGTTGCGCAATGGATGAAACAGCGCAATGCGGGGGACTCTGGTCAGCTTAAGTTGAAAAATGCATACAAACAATACAAAAAGAACCTTGCAGGTGTGCAGAAGAAACTCAAGCATGACGAGCCCGATTTCTATCAGCAGGCCTCAAAGGCTTTGAAAGATTTCATCGGGGATAAACTGCGTATTACCGGGAGCTCTCAGACCACGGTTGAAATTGAATCGCATTTGCAGCAGGCCGGTATTTCCGAAACCATTATCAGCGAGATGAAGGAATTGTTCACCTTTTTTGATTCCGGCCAATACGGCTTTAAACAGTACAGCCCTGAAGAGCGCCGGGACGCCCTTGAGACACTGAAGAAGCTGGTTGAAACCCTTAATAAAAAGCTGAAGACATGAAGAGAGTAACAGTTCATTTCCGTGCATGCATTATCATCGGTGTGCTGGCGCTTGCCGTCGTTTCAGCACCGGCCCAGGACGGGCCGGGTGAGAATGACAGCTCCCACCTGTTTCTGCAGGCGAATCAGGCCTATAAAGACGGCGAGTATGCCGCTGCCGCAGCCTTGTATGAGCGCATTATAGACAGCGGCGTCGGCAACGGGCACCTGTTTTATAACCTTGGGAACGCATATGTGAAAACGGGCGACATCGGCCTGGCGGTGCTGAACTACCGGCGGGCCGAGTTATTCATGCCCCGTGATGAGGACCTGCGGGCCAATATTGCCTATGTGCACGACCTGAAACGCGACAGCATTGCGTGTAGTGAGCCGTTTATTGAAAAATTCTGCTTCTGGTATTCAAAGCTCAGTTGCACCGAACTGGTAACTGTTTTTCTCATCCTGAACGCCTTTTTGTGGGGTGTGTTGAGCCTGAAACTGTTTTTCAAAAAGGAGACACTGACCATGCTGGTCTCTGTGGGTGTTTTCCTGGTGGTGGTGAGCGGAGCAAGCGCCGGTGTGAAGCTCTATAATCTAAAAGTACATCATACCGGAGTTGTGCTGGCCGGAGAGATTATGGTGAGATCCGGCAACAGCGTCAACGACACGGTGCTGTTCAAGTTGCATGAGGGTGCTGAGTTCAACTGGCTTCAGGAAGAAGACGGCTGGGTTAAAATCCGTTTGTGCGATGCTAAAAAGGGCTGGGTTCGGCGGGACACCGTTGAAGAGGTTGAAAAAAAGGTGCTGTAGCGCCACTTAACGAAATTATATAGATCCGCTGAAAATACGTTAATAAGACGCTGCGCGTCTTCTCCTCCTTTTCTTTGTTCGCCCCAAAGAAAAGGAGGCAAAAGAAAAGGCGCCCTGCAACTTGTCCCGCCTTATCAGGCGGGATACCCTCGCGGCACGATTTCAGTCGGCGGGTCAACAAACTCGCCCCTGAAAAGCGGGGCTCAAACATGTCGA
>JANQGV010000152.1 GCA_028282925.1 Thermodesulfobacteriota bacterium | reverse complement strand
TCGAAGGTTGAGAGCAACGCCGTAGATGAGCGTTTACCCGCCCCCTCCTACTAGTATTCTTCTCTTTCTGTCAGCTTCTTAATCCCCACCCTCATCGGCACAATAAACACTACAACACTGATAACAACCACCGCAGCAAACGAAGCCGCTATTTCAACAACCTGTATCCACTCGATACTTTTGCGGGCCAGGCGTGACATCAGCAAAATATGCACCGGCCACGCTTCAAGCACAACAATCAATCCGATGAACAGGATCGACATGATCATGTACATAAGCCCCCCGAATCCTGTGGGAATCTGGGCTATGTTTTCATAGCGGAACCGCGGATACGTGGCACCAAAACCGATGCTGAGGCTTGTCAGGCCTGCGGTCATGAAAAAAACAGTCACCGTGGATATACACATCATGGTCATATCCACCCGCAATAAATAGTTGGTGAATATAATCAAAATCTCAGCCAGCACAAAAAGCAGGACAAAATTCACCCAGAACTTGCACCAAACCAGTTCTTTCAGGCTCAACGGCGCAGACTTCATAATCCAGTACGATTCCCCTTCAAGACTTACGGCAGGATAGGCAAACCTGACCGCCACAGCAGAAATCACGAACCCGGCGAGCCCCAGGTTCAGGAAGGCTATCAGGTTCTGCAATTGAATGGTTGGGATGGGGCTTTTCTCCATAGGGAGTACGCTGAAATTGTAAAGGTAAATGATAATAATGGCCGACAAAATGAAAAGCTGCGACCACTGGGCCGTATCTCTAAAAAACGTGCGCATGTCCTTGTCGATTACCGCCCTGAGTTGCATGGGTACCGGTTGCAGGATTTTTTTGAGAACGAAGTTGAAAAAACGGTTCCTGGTGATACGGATGGTTTTAGCCTCCTGGGACTTCGACCATGCATTATAGTACAAGCGGTCGAACGCCCAGTTCAGCAGCACCATAAACGCAAGGGCGGTCGACCAGAGCAACAGAAGCGGAAAAAGAGACTCGGCGGCGTTGCCCTGAAACAGCAGCGCATTAAGGGCGTCGGTTGCCCACTGGCTGGGCAGGAACGGTGAAGACGGTGTTTCCAGGGATGCCAGGTAATCAAGCACCGTAAAGAAAGCATCCGGATCGACGAATCTCTCGGGCCTGATCAGTCTGAACAGCAAATACAAACCGATCACCAGAAAAATCGACAAAAGGAAAAGAATATCTTTCAGACGTTTTGCGGGAAATACCGTAAGAAGCCCCAGGGTCAGGGCGGTTCCCATCGCCGTGGATATGATCAAAAAGGGTATAACGGCAATGATGAGAACGATATAAAACCAAACGCTTTGGTCAAAAACAACTCCGTATGAAAAGAAAACCGGCAAACTGAACAGCAGCACCATCCAGGAACTGTTCATGATGGTTTCAATGAATTTCGTAAAATACAACTCGTACATATCATAGGGCGAGGATATGATAAGTTGCAGTTCATCGGACATGAAATAGGTGGACAGCGATGTAATAATATTACTGAATATTAAAATGGAAAAAAAGGTCAGAAGTATCATGGAGAGCAGTTTGGACGCCAGAAATACTCCCAGGACATCAATACTTTTAAAATAACCGAGCACCCGGTAGAAAACAAGAAATATCACCGCCCAGAAAAACAGCCCAAGGAATCCGATAATAAGGGCTTTTGCCCTGGACCTGTTTTTACCGGCCGTAAGGCGGTTCTTGTTTTGCAGGATTTTTGGATATAACAGCCGTGGTATATGCATGTATTGTATCACCGCAGGGCCTGTATGACCTCTTCCATTACTTCATCACCGGTAAGGCTGAAAAAGATTGATTCAAGTTTTTTGGCCTCGCCTCCTGTTTTATCCTTCAACTCTTTCATGGTGCCCACCGCCACAATCTGCCCGTTCTGGATAATGCCGATTCGGTCACACACTTCTTCCGCTATTTCCAGGGTATGGGTGGACATAAAAATGGTGGCACCGTTATCAGCCAGTTGCCGGAAGATTTTTTTAACAAGTTTTGCACCACGGGGATCGAGTCCCACCATGGGCTCATCAACGATGATAACCCTCGGTGAGTGCATAAAAGCCGAAGCCATAACCAGGCGCTGTTTCATACCGTGGGAATAGCTCTCTACCAGTTCATCGCAATAGTCAGTCATATGAAAAAGCGCAAACATCTGATCGCTTCGGTTTTCGGTCTCTGATGCAGGGAGATCGTAAAGGCTGCCGATAAAGTGCAGAAATTCACGGCCCGTCAGCTTGCCGTAGATAAAGGGCCGGTCGGGAATAAAACCGGTAATCTGTTTCACCTCCCGCGGATGCGAGCGAATGCTCCACCCGTTAATGGAAACATCGCCTGAAGTGGGCTTAACCAGCCCGGCCATCATCCTGATTGTTGTCGTCTTGCCGGCGCCGTTGGGCCCCAGGAAACCGAAAATCTCCCCCTCGCGCACATCCAGGTTGATACCGTCAACCGCCACAACGGAAGAGTAATGCTTTGTGAGATTCTGAATGTTAATCATAAGTACTCCATAACGGTCAAATCGAGCTTCCCTATGAGCTCAAGAATTGCAATCTGGTTGTCCAGCCCGCCTTCAACAAATTTGATATGGGTCACGTCGGCCGGCATCTGGTTTAAGGTTGCATCAACCGTAATCCATTTCTTCAAATAGATCTCGTTCCAGGCATGATAATAGAACCTGCCGTTCTGGTAAACAAGTCCTGCCGCCATTTTGGCCGGTATGCCTGCAGTACGGCACAGGGCCCCCATAAGCACCGCATGTTCGTTACAGTCTCCCTGTTGGGTTTTGATGACCTCAAGAGCGTTGGGGATGCTCATGGTTGGTATTTTTTTTAAGTTTGAATATACCCATTGCTTCAGCTTCAGCGCTGCTTTAAAAGCATCGGTTTCACCCTGTAGGACAACCGCAGCAAGCTGTTTCAGCTCGTCACGATCGGAGGGCATAAACGGTGTCGGCTCCAGGAACTGCTTCAAATCCACGCCGGTATACGGCAAAGTGTAGGTATCCGATGCCGAGGCCTCTTCTAGCTCTATTTCAAGGATGTTACCGCTCAGGGACTGTCTGCCTTCATTCAGCAGAAAATTGCCGGTCTTGATATTGTCGAGTGCGACCTTAAGGTATTTCAGACCCTTGGTTGAAAAAGGCTTTTCCACCTGAATAGAGGTAACCTCCAGAACATCGGGCCGGTCGCCCCAGTTGGACTCCATTGCCGTTTTCTTGTCTTCTTTCAAAAGCACCAGTCCCATGGGGCTTTCTTCCCTGATCGTATCTCCGTTTTCATCAACCCAGGAATACATGGTAACCCCCTTAAAGGTGGTACGTACTTTAAAGCATGAATACTGTCTGCCGTGTACCGTTATGTTCTCTTTCTTGTCGACATACACGTCGACGTTGCGGTTGCTCAGGGTCATCGGATCGAAAAACGTACGGGTGAAGGAGTTGCCGGTTCTGAGCCCGTTTCTCAAAACAATGTATTTCAGGCTGTTGGACAGGATGGGTGTGTCCTTAAGCTTCAGGCTTCTTCTTCTCAAGTCACCGCCGGCACCGATCCTGAACTTCAGCGTATCTTCATCTACGTTGCCGAAGGCGGTGAAACTGATCACACCGGATTTCAGTCTGAAACTGAACACACTTAATGTAAAATTACGGTCGGTTACTGAATTGATATAGGTTTCAATCTTCTGAGGAACATCCATGATGGTCATGTCCAGGAACAGTTTTTCCTCTATTCGGTACCCCTTTTCTATTTTCTGAATTTCCGAATGCGCATACCCCACCTTTTTATTCATCAGGTAAATACCGGACCATTCATCGCGGCTTTCGATTGTTTCCCCCATATATTCGTTTTCAAAAGAAACGGAAGGTTTCACAAGGTAGTGCCGCTTAACAAGCACACCCATCAGCACTATCCACACGAAAACAATGCAAAAGCCTGTAATTGTATAGGTTCTTTTCATATATTCACCGGATGCCGGATTCCAACGTCGGACTGATTCGGTATTAATACGTCCAACAGCTTACTGCCGACTTTAAATCTATCGTCATATTTAATACTAATCTGTACAGATATGTGCCAAAAAAAAACCCTGCATGCCTTCCGGCACCAGGGCGTTGTATATAAAAAATGGTATGTTTCTATGGTGGTGCAAAGCCTGTGTTATATATTGTCCTCCTGCTGAGGTGCGGATTCACTTTGAGCAGGTTCGGATGCTTCGTTGTTGATTCTTTCCCGAAGTTCCTTACCGACTTTGAAAAAGGGTCTTCTTTTAGGGGCAATTTCAATGGTTGTGCCTGTACGGGGATGGTTACCGGTGCGCCCTTTGTATTCTCTGACTTTAAAGCTGCCGAATCCTCTAATTTCTATGCCGTCGCCCTTGATCAGCGCTTCAGTCATTGCATTGAAAACGGTGTTGACTGCTATCTCAGCAATTTTCGGCGGTAGATTAGCATCTTCTGATAACTTCTGGATTAGTTCGGATTTTACCATACCTGTACCCCGGTTTAGAGTAAATGTTAAATCACAAGATATTCTAACTAATTATTTCTCAATTTTTATATACAATTGGAAAACTGATGTCAATTAAAAACTTTTTATAATTTACTGCTTTTCTTCACTATTTCTGAAATTAAGTATCGGTCGATATAAATTAAAGTGTAATAATTTTTATTCATAATTTTCAGGTTTTTCAATGCTGTCGGCTTCTTCCCCGGATATTGAATATGATTCTTCAAACCACTGTCCCAGGTCCACCATCCTGCATCTCTCCGAACAAAACGGGCGGTATTTGTTTTTCACATCATATACGAGATCTTTCCCGCATGTCGGGCACTTCACTGAAAATGTCATAAAACTGTTATATATTACTTCGAGTTAGACGTTTTTACACTAAATTTCTTCTGCGGATTTATATGCCTGCCTGTGTATTGTACTGAAATTTCACTGTTTCTTGATGTATACGTATCGGGCTTTTTTTTATTTTCTTGAGATGAATACAGCGAAATTACTGCATAAATATTCAAAAAACCTTGAGAGCACCCATTTCAAACCGGAATACGCAACGGTAATGCACAACATCCGCAATTATGTACAAGCATATGGGAAACGTGCATAGTAGTTTTTTCTTATTTTAGGGTATATATGATCTTTTTGTTTTTGCAGCCGGTACAACATGCCGATAAAACAGTAATATCGATTTGTGCATATGTTGTGTATATGCCAGGCAGATATTTTGATGGACAGTAAAGAAACTGTGTGAAGGAAAAACGGGTATTTGTGGGGCAGATGAAGCGCAAAATGTGGCGGAAGGGGGGGGATTCGAACCCCCGTAGCGGGGGTTGCCCACTAAACGGTTTTCGAGACCGCCGCCTTAAGCCGCTCGGCCACCCTTCCACTGGTTCATTCGTGTGTTGTGCTTCTAAACTGTACTAATATGCACTAAAGACAACTGTGAAATCAACACCTTTTTTTATGCTATACTCTCAAGTGTCGAAAGCGATGAGGTTTTAAGCTATGCAGAAACCATTATACTTTGTGTTGCTGGCACTCACTACAACATCGTTTTTTATATTTTCACTGTTTCTTTTTCAAAAAAACAGCAACTGGCTCCTTGAAATTCGCGAGGCTGCGTTTAAATCCAGGGCTAAAATCGGCATAGATTATGTTGAAATACCCAACGTCATGATCAGCTTCACCGGGCGCGGCGATCATTACTGCAAAGCAGGTTTTACCCTGGCCGTAGAAAAGTCGAGTTCAAAATACTTCAAAAGCCCGAGTCAAATTGACGTTTTGAAGGCATCCATTATAGATCTCATGTCTCTGTACAGCTACGATAATCTCCTCTCCCTCAATGGTAAAATCCGATTAAAGCAGCACATTAAGGCCAGCATCAACAAAGAGATGAGTTCCAATATCATCGACGATGTCTACTTCCGGGAACTGGTGCTGCAGTAGAGCCCACGTGTCTTCCTTTAAACCGAGTGAAGAAGCATGAACTCAACGCAGGAGATGCGCGTTCTCCGACAAATCAGCCCAAAAGTTTTGAGCCCCCATCCAACAAGGAGACTGTTGGAGAATGTGCAGATACAAGGCGCGTGAAATTCTGCGGAATGAGGCGTACATGGTTGTACGCTGCAGTGACGAAGCATGAACGCAACGCAGGAGATGTGCATTCTCCGACAGTCTCCTAAAGCCCCCGTAAATATTCCGGACGTAACACCCCCTCATTTCGTTCATCAATAATGTGATTAAGAGCCTGCAGGGTGTCCTCTTTGTCTTTGGGCAGCCGTGCCTGGATAGGCACATAATTGGAGGCGTGGTTGGAAAAAAACAGGCAGTGTTCAAGGTGCGACCCCTGCACCATATCCCGCAACTCCCTGATAAGATCAAAGGTGTCGGGTAGTTCAAAATCTCCCTTTTCCATGGATTGATACAGAGGCGTACCAGGCACAACCATTACGGTCAGAGCACCGACATACTGGGGCTGCATGGCATTAAGCACCCGTATTGTTTCGTTGGCATGCTGCAGGCTGCGCTCTTTCCCCCCGATGCCCAGCAGCACGGTTACGTTCAACTTCATTCCGGCCTCACGCACCATGCGGGCGGCCTTTATCATCTGTTCAGGTGTTGCACCTTTATGAATGGCGCGCAGGGTTTCAGGATCGCCCGACTCGAGCCCCAGGTACACGATGCCCAGTTTAAGCGTTCTCAGTTCACGTAACTGCGAAACCGTTTTGTCGAGTATATTCAAGGCATTTGCATAAATGCCCACCCGCTGCAGACGCGGGAAGGTGCTGCGTAGATACCGGAGCACTTCAACCAGCACGTCCTGTGGCATACCCAGCGGGTCACCGTCGCACAGAAAAACACGCCGCACCTCACGCACGGCTGTACGTGCAGCATAGTCAACGTCTTCTTTAATTTCCTGCAGCGATTTTATTCTAAATGATTTCTTTTTGTAGGCGGGACAAAACGTGCAGGCGTTATGTGAGCAACCAACCGCCACCTGCAGGATAAGGCTGGACGCCTCGCTGGGCGGCCTGATTATGGTTCCTTCATGTCCCATGTCAGGCAAGCTTGCTCTTGATGGTTTCCACTAAAACACTCCGGGAAATGCTCTCCTGCTCACCGGTATCCATGTTTTTCAGGGTAACGTTACCGTCGCGGGCTTCATCTGGACCGATAATCAAAACAAAAGGGAACCCCCGGTTGGCGGCGTAGGACATTTGCTTTTTCAGCTTGTCGGCGGCAAAATAGATTTCAGTGTTGATACCGGCCTCACGCAGCATATTGGCTGTTTGCATATTCACCGGCATAAGGTCCGCATCGAAAAGCGTTATCAACACCTGCGTTTGGGTAGTGCGCTGCTTTTGCATGCCCAGTTCATCCATCACGGTCACGATGCGCTCCAGCCCGAAGGACGTCCCGGTAGCAGGCAGAGAATTTTTGGTAAACAGCCCGATGAGCGAATCATAGCGACCACCGCCGGTAATGCTTCCGATCCGGGGCTCCTTGACCACGGTCTCAAAAATGGGACCGGTATAGTAATCAAGGCCCCGGGCAAGAGCGATGTCAAGGCTGTAGTACTTCTCAGGCACGTCATTTGCTGCCAGGCTTTCGCAGATCATGTCCAGTTCCCGCAGGCCTTCATCGCCAAGGGGTATGCCGCGAACCATGTCGGCTATGGTCTCGAAACTGGTATTACCTGCCAGGATGTCCCGACTGATGATCTCCTCGCTTGCTGCGTCAAGCGGTATATTCTCCTTCATCTCACGTACCACGGCCTCGGCACCGATCTTGTCAAGCTTGTCGAGGCTGCGCAGAAAAGCCGGTATGTGATTTTCTTCCAAACCGATTTTCTGGGCCAGGGCGTTCAATACTTTACGGTTGTTGATGCGTATCACGTAGCTGTCAAAACCGAGTTTCTGCAAAACAGTGTGGGTCATCACCAGTAATTCACCCTCGGCATAGGCGCTGCTGCTGCCGATAATATCGATGTCACACTGGTAAAACTCCCTGAAACGTCCTTTCTGGGGTTTATCGGCCCGCCATACAGGTGCAATCTGGTAGCGCTTAAACGGCTTGGTAATGTCGTTATACATGGCCACAACACGGCTGAGGGGTATGGTCAGATCATAGCGCAGGGCAACATTGCGACCTCCCCTGTCCTCAAACCGGTAAATAAGCCGGTCTCCCTCTTCGCCGTACTTGCCCATAAGGGTTTCGGCGTACTCCAGACAGGGGGTGTCCAGGGGTTCAAAGCCGAACGTTTCAAAGACGGCTGTCATGGTGTCGATGATTTTCTTCCGAAGTATCATTTTCTGTGGCAGAAAATCACGAAAACCTTTGGGTATCTGGGGTTTAATCATACGAACAACCTGCTCTCTTTACCCTATGCCGGCGGTCTTTCACACACCATGTTTTATTTATTGTTAGCGGCCATTTGCTGCTGCTTCTGCTGCGACTGATACGCTTCATCAAAGAATGAGAAAGCGCGCTCGATAACTTTTACACAAAACACATTATCTTCCGGCGTACTATCAGCTTCATCAAATGTTGCGGCCAGCGCCAGAACAGTTCTGGCGTTGTCCTGCTGGTCTTTGCAGTACAAATAGTACGCAGTCTCTTCAAGCCGACGCCTGACAGGCATCATGTTCTCGGCTGTAAAATACTTCTTCAAGGCGGCATCCTGTATCTCCTTGATGCGCTCCTGTTTCTGAGCTTCAGGTATCTCGATTTCGCTCTCCAGAATACCGCGCATTTTTTCCCAGCTTTCCCGGGCGTCTTTGCTCACCACAAACCAGAAACCGATATCGGTACCTGCCAGCAGGGTATCTATTTTTTCTGCGCTACGGTCGGCCTCACCGATTGAATCGGCTGAAATACAGTTAAAAATCTCAGGCTGCTTCTGCGTGTTAAGCACCTCTGAGTAACAGCTTTTCCACTGCTCTATATTGGCTGAAACAATGGCGCCCTGTTGCTGGGAAATGGTGCATGCCTCCTGCACCAGGTAGGCACCCAGTTGCTCTTCCACTTCCATGAATTCGGTCTTCTTGTCGGACAGCAACTTATCAATGAATTTATGGGTCTCCTTTCTCAGGGCATTGATAACCTCGATGTCGTGTATCCCCTGGGAGAAGTTCATCATGATATTGAATATTTTAACTTCATAGGTCGACACAGGTTTAAGCATGAAGATCAGTCGATACCCTTCGGCATCAACCTTGGAGATAAAGGTCCGGCCCTTCGGCAGTGAGGCGGTTTGGAAAACAGCCGATTGTTCGGTCTTCTTTTCAGAAAATTCCACCTCGATTCCCTTTTGTTTCAGGGCATGGCCCATTTTTCTAAGAACTTTGGCAATGTCTTTCTTAGCAGTCCGTTTATACACTTCATCAAGCATGGCAAACGCATTTGCGTCCTGATGTTTGGCAACCATTTTTACCGCCCTGTCGCCGGCCTTAGCATCCTCCCGAAAGAGTCCGGCAATAAAAACCGCTACATCTTTACCGTTTTCATCAATCAGTTGCAGTAAAATACCATGCTGTTCTTTGCTGCCCTGTTTTAAATAGTCTTGTACAACACCGGTATCCATGTTGTCCATGGCGATGTTCTGCTTGATGCGCTGCACCATGTGGTCCAGGTCCATGAGCCGGCCGGCAAGCCCCGACTCCACCATCACATCGCTTCGATTGAACAGATCAAGTATGGCCATGCCGGTACGGGGTAGAAAGGATTCGTTTTTAACAAACTCCTGTAAATACTCGATGTGCTCGAACCCCTTGAAATTCCTGATTACCTGCAAAAGGATTTCGCGCTCATGGGGCCCGGACTTCTGGAAACGTTTTGCAATCACCTGAAAACATTCGGCATCCAGGTCCAGCAACTCCTGTGCTTTGGTTACGAAATATGCATCATACTGCTGTGAAGCTTGCGCTTCCTGTATTATGGCATCCAGCAGGTCATTGATTTCCCTGCTGGAACTGCTTTTTTGTGTGTCTTTTTCGGTGCTTTTTTTGTTACCAGCCATCTTCCACATGTCTCCTATACATCACAATAAGTATTAAAATTTATCAATTATATGAGAATACCCCTGATAAGTCAAAAGCAAATTCCTTAATCGAAACCACATATAATACTAAATATTATATCATATAATATAATATTATTATCAAACAATATACGCACAGCCCCTTCCGACCGCAAACAAAATTTTATCTTGACTGTATCAAAAAGATATCATATTCTATACGGATTATACGAAATACTCATATATGTCTTTACTGCTGGGGAATCGTATAATGGCAATACGCCAGACTCTGGATCTGGTTATCCAGGTTCGAATCCTGGTTCCCCAGCCATCCTTTTGGGTCCCATCGTCTAGTGGCCTAGGACGTCGGCCTCTCACGCCGAAAACGCGGGTTCGAGTCCCGCTGGGACCATAAGTTAATTCAAACACTTAGATGACCGTCTAAGTGTTTTTCATATAGCAACAAATATTTTCCAACTCTATTTCCAACCTGTAAAGTTACTATTAACTTTAGTATTTTAACTTGTAACCGATTATAGTAATAGGTGTTATACTTTAAGTAGTAGAACAAAACACCATCCTATTATGATTGCATATCGAAAAGAAAAGATCGAAAACGCCATATGCTTTTTTGCATTAGAGCACAAAAAGCATACAGGAAAAGACCTCAATCAAACCTCCCTATACAAATATCTTGCATTCCTAGATTTCGATAGCGTTAAAGACACCGGACAACCTGCGCTTGAATTGAATTACAAGGCTATGATGAATGGCCCTGTCCCCATGGATATTTATGCAAATAAAGAAAGTATCAAATCTTGCTGTTTTCATTTCCAAAAACGTGAAGGCGACAAGTGGTATGTAGTAACTGAAAAAGGCGCAAAAGCTGATCTTGATTACTTTTCAGATTATGAAATTGAGAAAATGCAACGCCTGATTACTATTTTTGCAAATAAAGATGTCTACGCATCACATATGAGCGAATCAACACACCAAAATATACTCGCATGGAAACGCGCTTGGAGGGAAAAACAAAACGGCATGATTGATTTTAAATTGATGTTCAGGGGGGATATCAACGAGAAATCAGAAGAGGAACTATCAGACGCCGAAAAACATTTCCTTATTTACCGTGCGATGGAAAGTATGTCTGAGTGAAACCGGGCACGGTTTTCAAATGGAACAACTTTCCAGTACCCCAATTTGGAGGCCCCCAAAAACCCCGCTGGTTTATTTATCTTGGTGGAACCGGCTATTTTATCACACCTGAACAAGCCCATTTTTCTACTACTACAACTTCAGATATCCATAATAAAACTGGATATGTTTTTAAAGCTGAAGATTCCATATTCGAACAAGACTGTATTTTAAATCGAGATGAACGACCATACACAAGATTAAAATCTGAACTTGAAAACAATCCTGACATTGAAATTAAAGGACAGCTTTCAAACCAGCAAATGAAGGATATCTACAACTTGATTAGCCTTTCAAAGCAATACTCAAAAAAGATTAAATGGGATATATATAACAGCTTAAACATGGAAGGTATTACAGGACTCAGAAAACCTCGTTAAATTCCCCTTGAAAACACATCATTATAAGAAAGAAAATTAACCTGTCTTGCAAAAGACCCCATATGATAAACCCCAGTAAAACCAATCCCGCCGGTTTTTTTTATTGTTCTTTTTCTAACTTCCTTTTCTCCCGACGATAGATATCACGGACAACCTTAAAACCTTCTGAATAATGACGCATCGTTACCCTTCCGATAAGAAGCATCGGCACCCTTTATGATAAGGCGGGTTCAACCTGATCCGCTGGCACTTCCATTGCTTCGCCGCCCGTACTTTTCCAGATGCCGACATTAACAATAGGTTCTACCCTGCCGATGGTCTTACCGGCCAGCGATTTACACCACGGCCAATCACTGTCTCCACTGGTATTTGATTTGATCTTGTAACCGTTGCGGAAAGCGACTTCGGAGAATATCAGCCCCGAAGCCATATCTTGCGAAAGGTTTCATATTGACACACAATCGCGCTCCGTCTATAGTTTCTGCATCACAAAGCAATATCTTATCAATAAAAAAAGGGGGCCACCATGAAAAAAAGAATCTCTCGATTGGTATCACTAACCGCAGCAGTAACAGTAATCTCTCTTTTAACTATTATAACACCACGGACAGGATCAGCCGCAGCCCCAACATCGGGACAGGACATGTTGGTCGATGCTCTGGATGCTGCAATTGTCCGGGTAATAGACAGCGGCAAACTGCGGGAGATCATGGAACCTGTCGAATCCTATACCGTGTACATCAGCGACTGCTATCCCAGTCTTGAAGAGACCCCCTATCCGGAAAATCCTGTGGGAATTCTCGCTAAAATCCTTGAAACCAAACAGATCAGTGTCGGCACTTTTATAACAGAAGGTCTTTCCGGATCATATGATGTCTATTTACCGATTAATGTAGAAATTCTGGAAGCAGTAATCGCAGAGCTGTCAACGGGGTACAACCTGGATCCGCCGATCGAAATCGTCCGAATACCCATCGCAATCCCCAGCAGTAATTTAATGTTTACAAAGTTAAATAATGGAGACTTTGATATCAGCGATCTAAGCGGCGCCATTGGCGGAACAGCCACTGTTTCCGGAAAGAGTCAGCGGAGAAGAAAACTTGCACGCTTCACCTGCACGCTTGAATCAAGCGGATGGTATCTCCAGGTTAAGGAGGGTTCAAGCTATCAAAGCTTTCAGGATGTCGTGGAAGACGCCGGCGCAACTGTGTGCTGCGGAATGATGTCCTCCCGCCTGGCCAAAGCCTACTTTAAGGACCAGACTATAGAAAACATAACTGAAGACGATTTGGATCTATGCAGTGAGGGTGTCCTGGATGGAACCTATGCGGCCTATCTGCACTTTGATCCGGCTCCTGTCGCAACTGGTTTAAAGACTATCAATACCGGGCTGGTTTCAGGGGTCCCCATCTGGGTTGCCGGCGGACCGGATAATGCAACCGACCCATGTGAAGCAGTTGAGCCGGACTGCCCGCTCACAAGCGCCGTTAATAACAATAATAACGTTCTGGACCTGTTAAGACAGGTTCGAGACAACCGGCTTAAAAACAAAAAGGCTGTACAGATGGTGGAGCTCTATTATGCCAATGCACCGGAGATTTCACAGATCCTTAAAAATGATAGAAAACTCAAAAATGAGCTTAGGAACTTAATAATAAAAAACATATGTGTTGCGGAAAAACTGTTAAGAACAGGACAGGCCTCTGTAGATCAAAAAGTAATAGATAAAATTATCAGCTTTTTAACCCTGCTTAAACCGAAGGCAAGCCCCCGGCTCACCTCTGATATTGATCTTCTGCTTTGGGGCATAAAAAATGGCCGCTACCTTAATGCGATCGGGGTAAACATTGCACAATAGAGACAAGCTTGTTATTCGATAGATTCTTACATTACAGCGACCCCGACTATCCTTTTGGTAATAGTAGGGAACATCCGTTTAAATTTTGACATAATAACCCTCCCCAAAGATAAGCAGGCATGAAAGTATCCCTCCATTAAAGTTTGTAACCCGTTTCACGGGCATGATATAATAATACACAAAAACAAACCTTAAGAAAAAATTAACCTTGCATGGCCGACATTCAATCCCACATAACCGTCACTGAAACAGACGACTATCTTAGATTTCATGTAACCGGTACAGACAGTCTGCAGTTTTCCATTGACTACTTCTCTGCCGTTGCTCGGGAATGCAAACAGCGGGGCTACGCAAAAGCCCTCATCGTAGAAGAACTGCACGGACAACTTTCCAACAAGGACATGTACAGTCTCTGCGAAAAGTTTCCCGATATTTTATACGGCATACAGGTTGCTTTTGTCGATCTGGATCCCGACCACCTGCACGAAAACAGTTTCGGAGAAACCGTTGCGTTTAACCGGGGCTGCAATGTACGTGTATTTGAAAATGAAGGTGATGCCGTTACATGGCTGACCTCCGCCTGACCACGTACTTTCTATAAACAAACCGTCTACATAGTGACGGATTTCAAGGGGCAACGCATGAAGTATTACATTGTAAAAAGATCGTGTGCAGCAATGTTTTTTCTCGTTTTGCTGTGCGGACCGACATTCGGACGCGATTTCCAAACCTATACCCATTCCACCGATACCCTTGAAAGCCGCATCAAGGTTGATGATTCGCTTCATTCCCCTTTTTTCACCACCAGCGAAACATCCTATCCGTGGCATATTATACGGCATGACGACGGCTCTTTTGAGGACACGCTGGACGGAACGGTATCACGCCGGGACATGATTCCCCTGGAGCACACAGCCCAGTGCATCTCAACGCACCAGGGTAATCATCAAATGGATTTTTGCCATGCCCGGCTCTCGGGAAACACGCTGAAACTGGAAATCTACGGCGGGCTGCCTGCTTTTGCAAGCTCGCTGATGATTGAGATCAATGGCTCTCAATTTAAATGCTTTTTCCGTGCGGCATATCCCGTACAGACGCCGGGTCTGCGGTGGAACATACTCTCCAAAGAACTGGTGGTAAAAACTCTAGACTTCAAAAAAGGCTCTCGCATGCCGGCCAAAATCAATGTGACTTTCGAAGAAATCACACCCCGTAACGGAAAAGAACTGAAAGAACAGTATGAAATAGTGGGCTACATTAAGCCCGTTATACAGTAATGCCCTACCCCCTTCAGAATTTTTCTTTATAATTCATTCACACTAATACTGTTCTCTAACCATCTGTCAATTGAAGTTTTTTCTTCATGCAGGCTTTTTATTAACCAATCTTTTTTATTTAGGTGTATTAACCTATTGACAATCACTGCTTGTTTCTTTACAATTCAGCGCTTTAATCACCGGTAACCGTATTAATTTTTTCTAGAAAGAGTGGACCAGACAATGAACAGTATGTACAGAAGAACCAGCAAGCCTCTGAAACTGAGCATCTCCCTCCTGTTGTTTCTCTTCGCAGCAACAGGATGCAACGGCAAGCCCGATCCGGCGGCAGTAACCTATTCCCCCACGATTACCACCCTTATAAGTAATAACTGTTATCCCTGCCATCTCTCGGCATCCGCCTCCGGCGGCGTGATACTTGATACCTACGACGGCGTAAAAACCTCGGTAGAGAATACAAAACTTGTCAGTGCCGTTAACCACAATGAAGGATCCAGCCCCATGCCCCAGGGCGCAGACAAACTGGACCAAACCGACATTGATACCATCCAGACCTGGATTAAAAACGGCTCCTACGAAACGCCTCCCCTTGAAGGTGTTTTCATCCAGCCGTTCAGGTCCTGCCAGGGCCTTGAATCCTCAGACAACCTCACCTCCGAAGACGGCCTGGTGTGCACCAGCGTTGCCATTTCCGGCAGCACCGAGGAAAACCGCTCGTTTATCGATTACGGATCATGCGACGTGGTGTTGAGCCAGCGTCCCTACTGGTACAAGGCACCGTTCAACATGGTAGATCCCGCAGATCCGCGCCTGAACGACGAAGCTTTTATGACCGAGCTTAACTGGATCAACAGCCAGGTACGCTCATCAGGCTGCATTTGCTGCCACGACAGCTCAAACAGCGGCCGCCGGCCGGCCGTGTGGGACATCAGCTCGGAAGGCGTCTGGACCGACCAGCTCAGCGACCAGGGTGTGGCCATTCTGGCCGGTAAGGTATCATCCGAGATCCTCGGCGAATTTATTCCTGCAAACAATAACGGTTTCGACCGCTACAGCACCGGTTTCCCCACAACCGATGTTGAGCGCGTACAGACATTCTTCAATAACGAACTCGACCGCCGTAGTGTGACCGATGCCGACATTGCCGAGATGGAAGAGTTCGGCTACTTTATCAACGATATTATCAAAAGGGAGCCTGAAGCCTGCACAAGTGGTGAAGGTGTTCGCGAAGACGGAAACGTATACTGGACCGGCGGCGAGGCTCGCTATATTTACATTAAAGAATCGGGCACCGAAAATCCGGGTGTACCACCCAGCAACGACAACCCCGAGGGCGCTCTTTGGCGTCTTGACGTACGGGCAAACGCCGACGCCCTTACCTCACCCATTGTCTACGGCAGTACCCCTGACGGCACCTATCAGGTTACGCCTGACAACGGAACCGCCCCGGACCTTGAAAGCGGCAAGGAGTATCACCTGTATGTACTCCAGGACATCCTCGTCCCGGCATGCAACTGCCTCTTTACAGCTCCGTAGCCTTCAACTGTAGCAAAAACCGGCAAGGCTGCTATCGGTCTTGCCGGTTTGTACAATTCTTCACTATCGTACCCTTTTTTCTTTGTATAATTTCTGAAAAATTCATACACAGGTCAAATTGAGTAGTTTTACGTATACCATTTTAGGGGTATTTCTTGTACTATTGCGATATGAGCATCAGGAAAAAGAGGGGTATCTCAGTCGATTCCTTACTTTCAGTATCTATCCAAACGGAGGTACGATTTGAAAATAAGATTCCTTATAGTATTGATTCTGTCTTTGATGTTTCTATCCTGTGACACTTCGTCTCAAGATGATATGCCGCAAGCCGTATCTACTCTTGCCGGTGAAAAGGTAAGCAGGGACTATTTGGTTGAACTGTTTGAAACCTATTTCGCAAACAACGGCTTCACCGTTAAGATAAATACAGACCTTATAAGGGACCGGGAATACTACCTGTACGATCACGATCTGATAACAACATATAAACACGCGATAGATAAAAATTTTTACAGTCACAGCGGCAGTAAAGAAACATGGGATTGCGACAAGAAGGCCGAGCATTACTCCTACTGGTTCCACCGACTTGTACCGGGCTGTCCTGTGGTGGAAGTAATTGGATACTTCGACAAGATTGGGGAAGAAACGGCTCACGAATTTTGCATTGTACCAACCAAGGAGGGGTATTACTACAACATCAATAAATCATCATACGACTATACCGAATTCCGGGTAGTGCGGTTTTAGAACGCTCCCGTTTTTGCTTCGGACAATTACAACAAAACAGCTTTCTACTGCTCCGTAAGTTCCCGTCGGACTTTTGAATACCTGAAATAGCGGATAATCCACTGGCCGAAATTGAAAAGATACGTGAGATAGGCAACCAGAACCAGTATCATGATGTTCTTTTGAGACCATCCAAGCCACAGCACTACGAAGTAGGCGTTGTGAATGATGAGTGCAATCAGGTTTCCCACATCTTCCCAGAAAAATTCTCGGGCCATAAAATAGTGACCGTACATCTCCTTTTCCCACAGCATACCCACGATAGTATTAAACCAGAGCAGTACAATGTTCACAACAATAGTCATACTTGTAGTAATAAAACCATTTCCGGTAAGAAGAAAACGCACAACCAGGCAAAAACTGATGACAAAAATAAGAAAATGCAGCATTCCTCCAATCATCATGACAAACGTCCACCGTGATTTTTCCCTTTTTTCCAGTTGGTCTGCGGTATACATAACGTGCCTCTCCCTGTGTATGTTTTATGTATAAGGTACATATTGCCGTTACTTCGGGCGGCGAATACCTTTAGAACGCTTATCAATTATTCTTTTTTCTGATATGCCTTTTCAAGAATGGTTGCAGATTTTTCAATGGACTGTAGCAACACCCCCATTTCATTGAGTTCAATACGATTAAGCAATTGTGTAAGCGTTTGCCGATTTTCACGCGCATTGCTGCCGAAATTGACCACACGTATGATTTTCTGAAGGTCAATGAACATCTTTGCAGACGTCTCCTCAGTCTTCTTCATCTTTCTTTTCACTCTTTATATCTCCTGCCAGTAGTGTCCCAACGTTTTTACAAAAAACGTTGGGACACTACTGATCTCCTCTATGGAATACTGGGGATTATTTATTACCGTCAAGTATCTTCCTGACGGTTACGGCAAGCTCATGTCTCTTGCAGGGTTTGGGGATAAAGCCCTTGATACCGTACATAAGCACTTCATCGGTATCGACGGAATCGGCATACCCGGTGGCGAGGATGATGGGGATATCGGGCCGGATAGCGATAAGCCGGGAGGCCAAGCGGTCTCCGCTCAACTGGGGCATGGTAAGATCTGTTATGACAAGATCGAACTGTTGAGGATCTTTTTCAAACAGTTCCAGAACTTCAAGGCTGTTAGTCAGGGCGGTAACAGTGTAACCGAGCCGCTCAAGGATTTTTTTCTGCGTCAAAACCATATACGACTCATCGTCGACAATAATGATATTCTCCGTGCCCCCGGGAAGCGACTCCAGTTCCAGATCATCTTCGACGGTTTCATCAACCCTGGGAAGAAGCACCGTAAAAACGGTTCCCCGTCCCTTTTCACTCGATACGGTTATGCTTCCGCCGTGCTCCTGTATGATGCCGTGCACCACGGACAGTCCCATGCCGGTACCTTTACCGACTTCCTTGGTGGTAAAAAAGGGGTCAAAGATACGGTCGATAATGTCGGGGTCGATGCCTGTGCCGGTATCGCTGACGGTCAGCTTCACGTACTTGCCGGGCATAAGGTCCGGATACGCCTCTGCATCACCGGAGCCCAGTATCACTGGGAACAAGCCGATTTCAAGCACACCTCCGCTATCTTCCATGGCGTGTGCGGCGTTCATGCACAGGTTCATTCCCACCTGATTGAGTTGCGTCTGGTCGCCGATAACCGTGCCGGAATTCTCATCGATGTCGGTCCTGATTTCAATCGTGGAAGGGATTGATGCACGCAACACCTTCATTGCTTCCAGGATGCCGCAGTGCGGCTGGAATGGTCTGCGTCGCGGTCTGTCTTTGCGGCTGAAGATAAGGATCTGCCTGACTACATCCCGTGCCCGGTGGCAGAGATTGAGGATGGCATTAAGGCTTTCCCAGGCGGGTACATTACCCGCCGAATCGTCTTTTGCTATTTCGGCATACCCGATAATACCTCCAAGGATATTATTGAATTCATGGGCGATACCACCGGCAAGGGAACCGATGGATTCCATTTTTTGTGACTGCCGCAGTTTATCCTCAAGCTGTTTGCGCTCGGAAATATCACGTACCGAGGCAAGAACGTACGTGCTTTCTTCAAGTGTAAGGAGTCCGGAGTTGATCTCAACCGGAAACGTGCTGCCGTCTTTCCTTTTAAGAACAGTTTCATGGGTAAATGCTTTACCTTTTTTCACTGCTTCAACCAGCAGGGCAATCTCTGATGTGCCGGTAACATTCTGGTCGATGGAGAGCACCCCCATGGACAACAGTTCATCACGCGAGTAACCAAGTTTTTTACAGGCAGCCTTGTTGACGTCGAAAAATTCCCCGTCCGGGTTGCACAGGAAAAATGCGTCCTGGGCCTGGTCGTAAAAGGTACGAAAACGGTACTCGCTTTCCTTCAAGGCTTCACGAATTCGGTATTCTTCACTCACGTCGCGAAACACCATGACAACACCGGTAATCTCACCTTCGGCGTTTTTAATAGGTGCTGCCGAGTCGGCTATCTGGTATTCCTTCCCGTCTCTTGCAATTATCATGGAGTGATTCGACATGCCGACAATTTCGCCGGTTTCAAGCACACGGTTGACCGGAGACTCGACCGATTGCTTTGTCCGGGCGTTAAAAATAATCAGGACATCGTTGAGAGGTGTACCCAGCGCGTCCTCAGCGGTCCAGCCGGTCAGTCTCTGGGCTATAGGATTAATCCGTACAATGGCACCGGTCGTATCGGTAACGATGACTGCATCACCGATGGAGTGGAGGGTGATGCGCAGGTTTTCTTCCTGTTCTCGAAGGTTTTTTTCCGACTGCACCAGGCGCGATAATATACGAGAAACAGAAAAACCCCCCATTAAAACGGCGCTTGTAAAGAAGAGTCTCATTAAAAGCTCCCGGGGGTCGTCAAGGGCGGTAAGGACGGCACTAAAGCCTTTTCCCGTCTCGTTGAACCAGAAATATTCAAAAAGCGCCGCACCCACCCACAGCGAAACAGCGACCAGAAAGGTGGCCCACATAACATTTGCAGCTACTCGTTCACGTGTATCTTTCATTTCTGCTCCGTTTTCACAAACAGAAGAAACAGGGGCGGCGCAAAAAGCAGCGTCCCCGATGCATGTGCAAGAGCCCAGCGCAGGAATGCCTGCGGCACATCGGCATACGGCAAAAGCCCCAGCAGCCACTTGCTGCCGGTTCCCCCTATTGCAGTCAGTACCGGCGCAAGGACAATAGCGGCAAGGAACACAACGGTAATGTCGGCCCGGTTCCACGCCGGCCACCCGGCACTCCACAGTTTACGTCGAATCACGGTAGCGGCCAGTACCGGCCCCAGGGTGTTCATCACAGCGATACAGCAGGCATAGCCCAGCGGCGCTCCCAGCGAAACATGGTTTGCCAGTATCGTACCGAAGGCGATACCCGGGAAAATACGCCACCCGCACATAATAGCGGCCACCAGGGCCACGGCCGCCGCCGGCCATATCGGCATGGGCAGCACTCCGACACTCTTGAACACCACCCAGTTAAGATGACTTACCCCCCAGTACGAGGCAAGCACCACCAGGTTTTCCCAAAACGGCCGGATTGTTTCTGCATGAGACTGTCGGGAACCTTTCATGCGGCCCTCCCTGTGTGTGATCTTTTTTCAGGCGTGCATGCTAGTCGGTACCGCTTTTTACCGATTCGCGCTATCCGCACAGCCGACGCTTACGCCAGCGCGAATCTCCATTGCCCCAAGCGAAAATAACACACTAAAAAATAGTACAAAAAAACAAAATTTTCAATAAATTATTACAATACCGAATTACTCCTTCGGATACCACGTTCCCGAAGGAAAAAGTGCTCAGTCCGCCTTTACCACCGGCAGTTCGCTCCAGCGGGTTGTGTAGTGCGGCGAGGCATACTGCCGCCGCATCTGCCACGGTTTTTCGATGCCCGAGGCGGCAAACTGCACCGCCCCCCTGCCCCAGCGTGCGTTGATTTCATCAACCGCGCTCATCATGCGCCGCCGGGCAACCGGTGCATCGCCGGGGGGCGAAAACAGGGAGGTCTGCACGTGGTCCCGGGGCCGGATGCCGGTCAGCCAAATGCTGGTTTTTATGTAGCGGAAACCCGGCCGGTAGATCTCCCGCAGGCAGGCATGGGCGTGGCGGATCAACTCGGGAGTGTAGGCAGTCGGTGACGGCAGCCGGCAGGTTATGGAGCGGCGGTACTGCGGGTCGGGTTTGAAGCGGTTTGTGCCCAGGTACACCTGCAGCACCGATGCAACACAGCCCTGGCGGCGCAGTTTTTCAGCGGCAATGGTGGTGTAGGATGCCAGGGCCTCGGCAAGCTCCGTCAGGTTCTCCACCGGGCGGCCGAACGAACGCGAACTGCAAATGCCCTTTTGGGGCGGCGGCGTCCATGCGAGCGGTATGCACGGCATGCCCCGCAGCTCCCAAACGGTTCGCAGGCCGCACACGGTCATTTTTTTGCGCACCCAGGCATCGTCGGCATATTTCAGGTCACGGGCCGTACATATACCCCGCCCCTGTAGAAGCTTCCCGTACTGCGGCCCCACCCCCCACACATCGCCCACGGCAACGGTCTGCAACAGACCGTCCTCCTGCTCCCGGCCCGCAAGTGTAAAAACCCCGCTGGTGTCCCTGTTTTTTTTGGCGATCTCACCGGCCGCCTTTGCCAGGGTTTTAGTGGGCGCCATGCCGATTGAGACCGGTATGCCGGTATGCCGCCGTACCACGGCCCTGATCCGGCGTCCCAGCGACTCAAGCTCCACAGTGCTTTTGCCCC
>JANQGV010000124.1 GCA_028282925.1 Thermodesulfobacteriota bacterium | reverse complement strand
TCAAAGGAGGAGGCCTGCTCGCTGGCACCCTGGGCAAGCATCTGTGAAGTCTGGGTGATCTGGGTCGAGGCGCTGGCAACCTGTTCGGAGCCCTGGTTGAGGTTCCGGGATATTTTCCTGACCGGCAGCGTAATGGAGCGGGTTATCAGGAACGCAAGCAGGATGCTGGCAAAGACGGCCGCAGACGCCACGGCTGCTATGACTGCAATGCTGCGCTTGTTGGAGGCCACAAGTTCGGGGCCCAGGGTGTCCTGTACACTTTTAATGTCCAGTTTGACGTCTTCGGTGGCTTCGGCAATCTGGGGGCCGATGGCATCCAGCGTGTTGGTTATGATGTCGTTACGTTCGAAAATGAGTTCAACAAGGTCATTGAATGTCGTGGTGTAGACTCCCTTGGCCTCAATCACAATGCCCAGCATCTCGCGGCGCTTGGGGTTCTGGACTTCACGGTCCAGTACATCAAGCTGGGTCTGCATCTTGCCGAATTCCTCGATGACCCGGTCGACGTCTTTTTGCGCATTGGTATCCAGAAACTTGGCCATGTACAGCCGTGCCAGCAGCAGGTGTTTCATTGAAAGTCCGGCATAGTAGGCCGCTACGGGGTCCTGGTCTGCGTAGGCCGACACCATGATATCGGTCAGGGTGTTTTCAAGCAGGGGGCCTTTAACGTTCAGCACATCGTTTACATATGAGTCGCGCTGTGTGCGAAAGCCGATGACCTTTTTGAAAGCGGCATCATACAGTTGGACCTCTGCATCCACAAAATCAATTTTCTCGGCACGCTCAGGGTTCTGGATATCCTTGTGTGACTGTTCCAGGAAATCCGACATTTTTTTGTAGTACTCGGCATACTGTTTTTTGTCTTTTTCGCTTCCGGTAATGAGGAAGTCCTTCACGTTCATGCGCACCATGAGCATGTTGGCCTGCAGGCGTCCGGCCAGGTTGGCGTCGCGTGCCATCTCGCGGTATTCGGTAAAGCCTTCGGAGGCGTCATCAAGTGATGTGTAGGATTCAAAGCTGATAAGCGCAAGCACTGCGGTCACCGCCAGGAATCCTCCATATAGTTTTTGTGCAATACTCAGATTTTTAAACATTGTGTTTCCCCTTTCCCTGTGGAAGTGTTTTGCTTTTTAACAATGCCGGTTGTATTCAATTTCAGATCTGTAAAGCAGCATCGTTATAGGTATTTATACCTAATTCAGCACACCGAATAGTTGCATTATCAACCATTCTTATGCCGGGAAAATACATGCCGGGCATGCACAGTAAAGCAGGTGTCTTAACCCGGGCGGTCAGCGGCAATACATGTTTCAAGGTGAAGCGCATGGTTGCGTGGTCGTAGGTTACTAATAATCGTGATGTTTTAGCCATGGTTGCTCTCCTTTATGTCGGGGTTTCTGCCGATATATCCTTTTATATATAGACTATTTCATTTGTTATGCCAAGTGGGCATAAAAAATAATTATTATTAAATAATAGGTAGTTACATAAATAGGATATACCAGGTAGGATTTAGATCAGGGATAAAAAAATGTAACATGTTACACAACTGTTATGTTACACGTGTGTCACATTTTTTGGATGTAACAGGTGGAAAAAACAAAGATATGTAGGGAAAAGCGAGTCAGGATTCCAGGTCTGCTTCGAGGGAAAGAAAGCGCTGCCTGATTAAATCGCGTTGTTCGGAGGTAGGAGCCCAAAAGCGGCGCTCGTCGGCCTCACCGACCCGGCGCACCAGGTCGGCGGCGGCATGGGGGTTGTCGTCACGCAGGCGTGCAAACAACTCTTCGTCTTCGATAAATCGTTCAAATACCCGGTTGAACATGGAGGGGGGTACCCCCACGGTGCCTGCCAGGCCGATCAGGTTGGTGACCCGCTCGGCAATTTTTTTGGTGCCGTGGTGCTCGTGGGCCAGCATGCCGTTGATCCATTTGGGGTTGAGCAGGCGGCTGATGCCGTAGCGGCGCAGCTCGGTTTCCGCCTCTGCAAGCCGGGGCGTATTGCGGGCCGAATCGCCCACCAGGCAGAGGGGTTTTTTGCCGCTGCGGTTCTCCACCGCGCGGGTAGCCCCGCCCAGGAATTCGTAGTAGTGGTCGAGATCGCCGATTTTGTATTCGTCGCCGTCGATGACCTGGGAAACCGTGTCGGTGCGTTCCAGCAGTGCGGCAAAAACCCCGCGCTCTTCCTCACCGTGTTGGCGGGCGCCGTAGGCATAGCCCATGGCCGATTCGTATACGTTGCCGAGATCTGCGTTTTCGGTCCAGTTTGACTCCTCCACATAATCGGGCAGCCCGGTACCGTACTGACCCGGGGCCGGGCCGAAAATCCGTGGTCCGGCCGGCCGGGTATTGTCCGCGGCCTGGATTTCACGCATCAGCAGATCAAGATCGCGCACCAGAGTCGGGAACATGTCGCGGAAAAAACCGCAGATCATCAGGTACACATCCACCCGGGGGCGGTCCAATTCGTCGGCGGGAATAGGCTCAAACACCGGCAGCCACCCGGGGGCGTCCTTCAGGCGGGCCCCGATCAGGTACAGGAGCTGCCCGATGGTTTCCCCGCCGGTACGGGCGGTCTCAAACCCCCAAAGCACAAGGCCCATGGTGCCGGGCGGGGTGCCGTGGGCGGCGCGGTGCTTTTCCACAAGAGCCCGGGCCATGCTTTCACCGCGCCGGACCGCATCGGGGAAGGGGATGCGGGCCGGGTCGAACGTGCAGCCGTTGCGGCCCGTGGGGTACACGC
>JANQGV010000068.1 GCA_028282925.1 Thermodesulfobacteriota bacterium | reverse complement strand
GATTTGGGCCTAGGGCGGGGCAAGTTGCAGGGCGCCCTTTCTTTTCCCCCTTTTCTTTGGAGCGAGCAAAGAAAAGGGGTGGAAGACGCGTAGCGTCTTATAAACATATTCGCTGCGAATCACTAAAAACTATTCGGGTCGCACGGATGAAAGCCGTGGTTTAGAAATTTTCCATTCAATACATCACAGTGACGAAGATTGAGAGCAACGAAGCAGATGGACGTTTTCCGACAGTCGAATCCCTAGAGGTGTTTGTCGATAAGCTCCTGAAGAGCCTGCTTCGGCTGCACACCCACAACCTGTTCGACGTTTTCACCGTTTTTAAAAATAATCAGGGTCGGAATGCCGCGAATGCCGTATTTTTCGGCAAGGCCGGGGTTCTGGTCGACATTCACCTTGCCGACCACGGCTTTACCGCTGTAATCACCTGCAAGCTCTTCAATGGTCGGGGCCAGCATTTTGCAGGGTCCGCACCATTCTGCCCAAAAGTCAACAAGCACCGGAACGGCGGCCTGCAACACTACTTCATCAAATGACGATTCTGTGATGGTAATCTCTTCAGCCATGCTTACCTCCTCAATAGGGTGTACTTGTCCAGCTTCCGTTTTGCACGCCTTTTCTCTACCATGATAGACCTGCACACGCAAGGATAATAATCACCGCCGACAGGCGCCGAACAAGGCACGATGGGTACCGTTGCGGCAAACGCAGGCGCCCTGTAAACACCGGTGGTGCACATGTCCGGGATATTCCTGAAGATTATCCTAAACTAAGTAATTTAACTTGACATTTTCGTTACAACCATAATATATTTTTTTGATTAAACATATCCATATGGAGGACTCGTATAATGAAAAAAGCTGTAATAGTAAGTGCGGTGAGAACGCCGGTCGGCAAGTTTGGTGGTACCATTAAAGACATCCCTGCCTACGACCTGGGCTCAATCGCCATGAAGGAAGCTATAGCTCGCGCTGCAATCAATCCGGATCAGATTGATGAGGTTATTTTCGGCAACGTACTGACCACCGGCCAGGGACAGAACCCGGCCCGTCAGGCATCAATGAAAGCCGGTATCCCGAAAGAGGTTCCCGCTTTTACCATTAACAAGGTGTGCGCCTCCGGTCTGAAAGCCGTTGCCCTGGCAGCACAAAGCATCAAAGCCGAGGATAATGAAATTGTAATGGCCGGCGGACAGGAAAACATGAGTTGGACCCCCTATGCCATACCCAATGCCCGCTGGGGAGCCCGCATGGGCAACACCACCCTGCTCGACCCGATGATTCACGACGGCCTGTGGGAAAAGTTTAACGACTACCACATGGGCATCACCGCTGAAAATATTGCTGAAAAATACAATATCTCCCGCGAAGAGCAGGACGAGTTTTCGGCAAAAAGTGAAAACAACGCCGAAAATGCAATAAAATCAGGTATATTCAAGGATGAGATCGTTCCGGTTGAGGTTCCGCAGCGCAGGGGCGACCCCATTATCTTCGACACCGATGAATTTCCGAATTTCGGAACCACCGCTGAAAAGCTGGGTAAGCTCAGACCTGCTTTCAAAAAAGACGGCACGGTTACGGCAGGTAATGCCTCCGGTATTAACGACGGTGCGGCGGCACTGGTTGTTATGTCCGAAGAAAAGGCCCAGGAACTGGGCAAAACCTCCATGGGCACCATTTTGTCATATGCATCCGGCGGCGTAGACCCGGCTTTCATGGGCATGGGTCCGGTTCCTGCGGTGCAGAAGGCACTTGAAAAAGCAGGTCTCAGTGTGGGCGACATCGATTACTGGGAACTCAATGAAGCATTCGCTTCCCAGGCGCTGGGCTGCATTCGCGAGCTCGATATCGATCCGGCAAAAGTGAATCATCACGGCGGTGCCATCTGCATCGGGCATCCTATCGGCGCCAGCGGTGCCCGCATTTTGATTACCATGCTGTATGAAATGAAACGTATTGATGCCAAACTGGGCTGTGCCACGCTTTGCATCGGCGGCGGCATGGGACACGCACTGATTGTGCAGCGCTAGTACGTTTTCTGTATAACACACTGCTCAGGGAAGACCTTTTCACAACACACGATCTTTCCTGAGCAGTTTTTAGTTTGCTGCCTGAAATTGATCTTTTCATTACAATAATTACTCATTACGGTAATAAAAGCCATGCTACAATATTTCATAAAGGGCGGCTTCTTCATGATCCCTATTCTCTTCTGCTCCATCCTTGCTCTGTCGATTTTCCTCGAAAAACTCTGGGTGCTTCGAAAAAAAAAGGTCATACCTCAAAATTTCATCGTTGAGATCGAACATCTTCTGCGATCTGAAAAGGTTTCCGAAGCCATAGCATTGTGCAAAGAGACCAATGCCCCGATTTCCCGGATTCTGTTGAACGGCATTAAAAACTTCGGCAAACGCCGGGAAGAGATCAAAGAGATTATAGAGGAAGTGGGAAAACGTGAGGCGGCCTATCTTGATAAATATGTGGAAGCCCTTTCCACCATAGCAAGCGTCAGCACGTTGCTTGGGTTGTTGGGGACCATAGCGGGCATGATAAAAATTTTCGGTGTGATTTCATACCATAAAGTGGTAAACCCCTCAATTCTGGCGGGCGGTATTTCAGAAGCACTGTACACCACCAGCGCCGGTTTGAGCGTTGCGATTCCGACCCTGATCTTTTATCGCTATATATCCGGTAAATCTGATGAACTTATCCTTGAAATGGAAGAATACTGTTTAAGAATGGTTGAATTAATAAAAGAGCGTAAGCATTAGCTATATTTTAACATAAATAGAAATAGTATCCGACAAAGGGGCTAGCGGCACACCGATGCAGTTCAAGGAAAAGAGAAAAAAGAATATTCATTTAGACATAACGCCTCTTGTCGATACCGTTTTTAACCTGCTCATCTTTTTTGCGCTATCGCTTAACTTTACCTCAGCAACATCCCTCAACATCAACCTTCCCGAAGTCGGCTCACCCTCCAAAGCCTCCCTGGCGGATAAAGCTTCAATTGAAATTACCAAAGACGGTGAAATCTATTTCAACCGCCAAAAAACAACGTTGGCCGGGTTACAGGCGCTTTTGAAACATGAAAAATCGATAAAAAACGCCAAAAAAGACATTGTAATTCAGGCTGACGAAAATGTTACCCATGGCATCGTGGTTACGATAATGGACATATGTAAAAAGAACGGTTTCAACCACATTTCAATTGCTGCTGATCTTGGCAACTGATGGGTAAATATTTACACACAAGATATACAGATTCAGTCCGATACTATCAGCATATATAGGTTTTTAAACTGCATCAAAATTAATCATTTGCAAAAAATGTCTCCATAAGACATAAAAACTAATAGATTTTGAAAAAAAATGCTAAATATTTAACTTAATTTTCCGATGAAAAAAGTCGTACTATTAATAATAGCAATTCTTGTGATATTTGTTTTAGGTATACTGACCGTTTTCGGCAAGCACGGGTTTATCCACTTAACGCATCTTAAGACACAGCTACGAGAAATCGAATTAAAAAACAATCAGTTAACTGCCGAAAACAAAAAGCTGCGCACCGAAATCGACCTTCTAAAAAATAATAGTAAATATTTGGAAGAAGTAGCACGAAAAGAACTAGGACTCATAAAAGAAGGCGAAATTATTTATCATATTGAACCCAAAGATAAATAAGTCCAGGCAAAAATCGACGGCAGAGGAATTACCATGCTCCAAATATTCAGCACGAAAAGCCTTGTCGGCATAGACATTGGAACAAGTGCGGTTAAACTTATTGAGATTGATGAAATAAAGGGCAATTACAAATTAAAAAACTTTGGTATTGCCAAACTCCCCCGGGAAACCATTGTAAACGGCGTTGTCATCAATGCCGAGCCGTTGATACAGGCCATTAAAAATCTGATTACCAATCTGAAGATTACCAACAAGGAAGCTGCCGTATCTATTTCAGGACACCCCGTCATCATCAAAAAAATATCCCTGCCCATCATGACGGAAGATGAACTGGAACCGGTCATTGAAACCGAAGCTGAGCAGTATATCCCCTTCGACCTTGAAGAGGTGAACATTGATTTTCAGATACTGGGCATCAATGAAGAAAACACCGACCAGATGGATGTTATGCTGGTTGCGGCCAAGAAAGCCATGATTGATGAGTATATCGATGCCCTCAGGAATGCCGGGTTGAAAGCCCGTATTATCGACATCGATGTGTTTGCGCTGGAGAACATGTTCAACATCAATTACACCTGGGAAGAAAACGAAACAGCGGCCCTCATTGATGTCGGTGCAAGCGTAACCAACATCAATATCGTCCGCAACGGATCATCGATCTTTAATCGCGATGTCTTTCTGGGCGGCAATCAGATCACGGAAGAAATTCAAAAGGAGTTGTCGGTCAGTTTTGAAGAAGCCGAAATGCTTAAAACCGGCGAGGAGATTGAGGGCATCGACCAGGAACTGCTGGACCAGACCATTGCCAAAACCTCTTCTTCTATTTCCCGGGAAATACAGCGCACCGTCGACTTTTTCACTGGATCGAGCTATGCGGAAATCGACCACATTTTTCTCAGCGGCGGCGCCTCTAAAACAAAAGGTTTCAGGGAAATGATTGAGGAGAAGATCAACTCCTCAATCGAGTTCACCGACCCTTTTAAAACAATCAAGTACGATAAAAAAACCTTCGATACGGAATACATAAAAGATATATCGTTATTTGCGGCCGTTGGTGTCGGTTTAGCCTCACGAAAAATCGGGGATTAAATAATGATTAAAATTAATTTATTACCATACAGGGCACAACGCAAGAAAGAACTGATCGCTCAGGAAATTATTGTTGCTGCTGTGCCGTTGCTGCTTGTGCTGCTGGTTATCGGTTTTCTACACTGGTCGTTGACATCGGAAATGGCCGGTGTAGAACAGAAAATTGTTGATGTCCGCAATGCCATAAACAGCAGCAAAGTAAAACTGAATGAGATTGAAAAGTACAAGAAGCAGAAAGCCACCCTGGAAAAAAAGATGGAAGTAATCGAAACCCTGAAAAAGGGTAAGCAGGGACCGGTACATATTATCGACGAACTGGCTTCGAAACTGCCCGGCAATTTATGGTTGACCAGCGTCAAGCAAACGGCCATGCAACTGGTTATCAAGGGTACGGCCCTTGATAACATTTCTATTTCAAATTACATGATCGGCCTTGAAAACTCACCCTACTTCAGCAATGTTGATCTGGAAAAAATACAATCAAAAAACAAAAGATCAAAGGGTATACAGCTGAAAGACTTCTCACTGAAGTGCAACATTTCTTTTAAAACCGAGAAAGAAACAAAAAAGAAAACATAAATCCAACACCAGGATAGTATTCATGGCAAACATTTCTGTAGATACAATTCTAAAATTACCGCGAGCACAGAAAGTGATTATTCTCGTGGTTATTATCGGTGCGATATTCGGATCGTATTTTTATTTTATCTACAATAGTTCCAAAGCCGAACTCGAGGCAAAACATCAGGAACTGTCAAAGCTCCAGGCCAAGCACACTGAACAGCAAAACATCATTGCCAATCTTGATAAATATAAAAAGGAACTGAAGGATTCCGAGGTCAAATTTCAGGAATCCCTGAAGCTTCTGCCCGACACACGTGAAATCCCGAGCCTTCTCACAAACATTTCAAACCTGGCCCAGGAAAGCGGTTTGAAGATAATGCTTTTTCAGCCGAAGTCCGAACTGCCGAAAG
>JANQGV010000293.1 GCA_028282925.1 Thermodesulfobacteriota bacterium | reverse complement strand
CAGGCATCATCAGGTACCGGGGTACCGGTGACAATCACAAAGAAATCGAGCAGACCCTGAAACGCCTGTTGAAATCCTCCCGGGTTGTTTCCCAGGCCGGCGACCCGGCCGGGTCGTTCAGCCTGGAAAACCTTCACGGCGACCTGATAACGGTCAGGTTCCGGCGGCGCCACCAGAACACGGCCCTGCTGTTCCTTGCCCACGACGACGCCTCCAACAGCATGTATGCTGCGGCCATTAATGAGCAGTACCGGCGCCACAAGGACCGCGGCCTGCGGGTCTACGGCATTATTTCCAAATCCTTCGGCGGCGGCATCAGGAAGTTTATTCAGGAGAACAGACTGGAGTTTCCCATACTTATGGACAGCGGCGGTGAAGTATTTTCCCAGTACCGGGTTACGGGGTACCCCGAGCTCATCATTGTCAACGAAACGGGCCGTCTAAAAATCCGCTCTCAAGACAAAACCTACGAAGAACTGCAGGAACTTTTCAAGCGTGCCGAGCAGGGGGTGCGGTTTGTGGACAAGGCCCGGGAGTCCAGAGACGTTTTAAAGAAATTCATGCCCGATGTCCGCTCCATAAAACCCCTGACCGTGGGCAATGAAACAATCTATGCCGGAATCGACAAAAACGGTGAACACATTCTGGCACGTATTATTAAAAAGGACATTATGTGCAACGTCTGTTCCGACGTGCATTTCATCCTGACCCTCAACCGTGAAGGCATCTACAAAAATATTTATTTAATCATCCCGCTTGAACTGTACGGAACTCCCATTGATGCCACGGATTTCGTGCAGCAGTTCATCGGCAAATCCTTTCATAAGCCGTTCATGCCCGGCAATGTCGACATGATTACCGGCGCGACCAAGTCCTGCATAAAGGTTCTGGAGGGATTGAATGAAACGGAAAAGATATTTGCCCGCTATCTCGACGACCCCCGGTTCGACAGCACCTTTCGAACAAACCTCTGCTACCTGGAACAAAGCGACCTTGAGCTTGCCCTGCAGCAGTACCTCAGGAAAAACAGGACCGACATCTTCTCCATCAGCATTGAAGAGCTGGCCGACTATTGCCCCGACAAAAAACTGCCGACCTGTCCGGCCGGGGGGGCGTATATGCTGACGATTTTTAATGATATTCCCCGGGTCATGTGTACCGTACACGGGCTTGACCCGCAGTCATCGATGATACACTGAGGACTTTTTCAAAGATGAAGATCAAAAAACATACAAATAGTGTCCTTATCGTCCTGTTTCTCGCCCTGGGGGGACTTTTCGTCGGCAGCGCTCAAGCCGACCCGGACCCGAAAAAACTACGCTACAGCATGTACAGCGCCGCCATCGGTACCACAGAGGAGAAAAGCTTCGACCCGCTCCGCACCTACCAGCTCCAGTATTTCGACCTGCAGCACCAGGTTTTTGAAACCCTGGTCTCCTTCGACACGAACACCCAGCAACTCATACCGGTGCTGGCCGAAAAGTGGGACCGCATCGGCGAGACCACCATCAGGTTCTTCCTGCGGCGCGATGTCCGCTTTCACAACGGTGAACCCTTCACCTCCCGCTCGGTCAAATTCACGGTAGAGCTTATGCAAAACCCCCAAAACCGCTTTGCCGGCCGCTTTCTCCTGAAAACCGTCAAAGAAGTAAATATTATTGATGACTATACCGTTGATTTCGTGCTGCAGTATCCCGATGCGCTGCTTCTTCGCAAAATCGCCACCATGGGATTCCTCTTTCCGCCCAAATATTACCGCCAGGTGGGCGACACCTATTTTTCCCGCTACCCAATGGGAACCGGGCCTTTTCGGATATTCTACGGTGATGAAACGAAATCGGGCAAGGAATTTCATCTCGTGGCAAATGAAGACTACTGGGGGACACCGACGGCCATTGAGGAACTGATCTATAAATCCATTCCCCACGATAAACAATGGCCCGCGTTGCAGCGGGGAGATATAGACCTGCTCATCACCCAGCAACTGCCCGACGATTACACCGCGAAGAAAAACCCGGATCTAAACGTGTTCTCCCGCAAGGCCATCCGTTCGTCGTTTTGCATTACCAACATCGACAAGCAGGGCCCCCTGCAGGATATCCGTGTGCGCCGGGCCGTTCAGCACGCCCTGGACCGCAACGCAATCATTGCAAACGCCCTCGGCGGTTACGGTACACCCCTGTACACGACCATTCCGGACGGTACCGTGGGAAAACCGGCCGAAAAGGCCGTCTACGCCGAAAATCCTTCCCTCGCACGCAAGCTCCTCAAACAGGCCGGGCGTGCCGAAGGATTCACCCTCAAACTCATGGCGAGCAAAAACCGGCCCTCAATAGATGTTGCAAATTCCCTGCAAAAACAGCTTACCGCGATAGGCATCACTCTGGACATAACCTATGTAACCCGCGATGAGATTATCCGCGAAATAGTCGATCCGAAACTCAAAGGCCGGCAACCCCCCAGTTCCTACGACCTGTGGCTGGTAAACGGCTGGCCCATACTGTTTCGGACCTGCACCCATTTCTATTTTGTGTTCCTCAATTCACACGGCATGTTCAATTTCGGCCTCTATGCCGGAAAGGAATCGCCCATTGACGCGCTCTATCAGCAGACCATCACATCCGGCAACAGCGAAACATTCCACAAAAACCTCAACATGCTCGACTCCTTCATAATGGAAAACGCCCTGGTGTTGCCGATCTACCAGCCCGACATCATATACGCAATGCACAAAAAGGTGGATTTCGACCCCGGTCTCAACGATCTGCCGCACCGCTTCAGCCAGTGTTCCATAAAGGAATAGCCGCGATACACGTATCACCCCTGCACCGTTGTGTGCCTGGAATTTCTTGATGATACTCGTTTTTTCCTGTAAGATGTTCAAATTGTTCAGGGCCCGGTCGCATTGAGCACCATGCAACCCTCGAAGCAACTATCCTCGCCTATGGGGCGAGGCATTAGGAAGCACCCCAAAGGGTGCCTGACAATCACAATACTAATTAAATGCAGTAATGATTGCTAAAAGTACTTACCGTTGATGATTTACGGGCTTTCTTAATCCCATTGCAATGCAGCCGAGTGCAACGATTTCAGGAGGGAACAAGGGGCGACATGTTTGAGCCCCGTTCTTTGGGGCGAACAAAGAAAGGGGGTATAAGACACGTAGCGTCTTATATGCATATCCACCCCGAATCGCTCAAAGCTATTCGGGTCGCACGGCCCAAAGCCGTGTTTTAAAAAATACAATCAAGCATGACGGCCCTGCAGCAAGAGCTCCGTATTGCATAAAAACAATCGCAATGAATCAAATCGGCATTATCCATTTAAACCAGATCGGCGATCTTATTTTTGCGTTACCCCTTCTCAAAGCACTCAGGGAGTACTACCCCGGGGCGGTCATCCACTCCATTATAAAGCCCTATCTGCATGAGCTGCTTGACGGCTGCCCATGGATCGACGACGTGATCTACCGCAAAAAAAGTATGGGGGATAAAATCGATGTATTGAAAACCCTCCGCCGCAACCGCTACGACCTGCTGATTTCGCTGCCGCGGTCCGAGGAGTGCCAGCTTCTGACGGCCTTCAGCCGATCAACGGTCAGGGCCGGGTTTACCCACCCGCCATGGGACTTCGGCCTCACCATCAAAGAAACCATCGAAGGGCATAACAGTTGGTTCAATAATGCAAAGCTGCTGAAGCGTCTTTCCGTACCAATCACCAAAAACGATTATGTCGGCCTCCTCTACGCCGACGACACCATCGACGATCTTGGCCTGCCGGAACGCTATGCGGTTATTTCTCCGGCAGCATCCGGCCGCCGCATGTCAAAGGCCTGGGACCAGGAAAAGTTCGCCGATATTATTGTACACCTTTCAAAAAAGCATCAAATCAGTTCGATCCTGGTCGGCAGTCCCGACAATGCCGCTTACAATGCTGTCATAGAACGGCACGTCCGGGACAAAACCAGCGGCAATGCCTCGATGCTTGTAAACCTGAGCGGCCGGATCGGTCTGAAAAAGCTGTGCGGCGTGCTCAGGAAAGCGGCTCTTTTCGTGGGGATTGATTCAGGGGTTATGCACCTGGCATCGGCCGTTGATGTTCCGGTTGTGGCCCTCTTCGGTCCCACAGATTCCCGCTATGTCGGCCCCCGGAACAAAAAGAGCATCATCGTAAAAAATGATGTCATGGACTGCATTCCCTGTTACCTGAAAAAGTGCAGTCATTACAACTGCATGCAGCAGCTCGGCGCCGAACCGGTCAAACAGGCCTGCGATACACTCCTCAACACGGTTCCTGGACCATAGAACCGGTGCCTGCACCACACACCTCACGGGTACTTTTTTTCAAATACCGTCGTTTTATTTCCAAGAAATAGTTCGTAGTGCCGTCTACATAAACAAGTACCTGAAAACAGGGGCCTGTAATCCCATAACAAACATATGCCGGGGGGATACACGGATGAAACATATTCGCACTGCTCTGACCATCGCCGCAATAGCAATAGCCACATACGGCTTTTTTATTGTGGGTGTCCCGCAGGCCATTCCATATTAGGGGGAGATATCACCATGAAACCGTGCAGTATTGCCATTGATGGTGCGGAGCGACGTGGACAGATGCCGACGCTAAAAACACCAACCCTGTTTATCGTCGATACCGTACTGGAAAACATTCATACCCTGGGCACTCTTTTTCCCGCCGACGAAGTATGCGTGGCATTTGCCGTAAACAGCTCTGAAGCCCTGGCCCGGATCAAAAGCGAGCTTCCGGATATCATTCTTCTGGACATCATGATGCCCGGGATGGACGGTTTTTCACTCTGCAAGCTGCTCAAACAGTCTCCGTCCACCCGCGACATCCCCATAATCATTCTAACGGCAAAAAAGAATCCCGATGATGTCGTCAAGGGGCTGGATGCCGGCGCCGTTGATTATGTGACAAAACCGTTCATTCCGATTGAACTGGCCGCCAGAATTCGCAGGCAGCTACGACTGAAACAGTCCCGAGACGCCCTGAAGGAAACGTGCCGCATCCTCCATCAACGTGAAGCGAAAGCCTCCCGGGACACGCACGCAACGTCCGAGCAACTGAATCGCTCACGGGCAGCCCTGCAGGTGCTGCTCGAGCAGAGGCAGGCCGACAAAAGCGAACTGGAAGAAACCGTGCTGTCCAATATGAAAGAGCTTGTATTGCCGCTTATTGTCGGACTGAAAAACAGCAGACTGGACACCGGGCAGGAGGAAACCCTGCAAGCCCTTGAAGACAGGATCAACAGGATCATTTCTCCTTTTATCAAGAACATTTCAGCGCCGATCCTGAAACTGACCCCCATGGAGATACGCGTCGCGCAATGTGTTAAGGAAGGAAAATCCAACAAGGAAATCGGCCGGCAACTATCGCTCTCCGAGCACACCGTGGTGTTTCACCGCTACAACATGCGCAAAAAAATGGGCCTCAACCGCAAGAAGATCAACCTGCAGTCGTATCTGCAATCCCTGGATGCCTAACCCTGTCGACCGCAACGATGAACAATTCGCACAACGCAGAAGGTGATCGTTTCCCTTCAATAAACCGAGGCTGGTCGAAAATATTCAGATACAAGGCGCGCGAAACCAAAGACATCAGGCGTACGTGCCTGTACGTCGCAATGTCTGAGGTTGAAGCGTAAGCCCGATATGATCGGGACAGATGAGCGTTTTCCAGAAGCCTCCTACCCTATCCCCCTGCCCTTTTCCAGGCCTCCTCTATAACCGGTTTGATTATTCGGGCAAAAAGTGCATAGGAGTCGGGTTTGAAGTGCAGGCCGTCGTCCCGGTACAGTTCGGTGAGGGGCTCTCCGCCGGCATCAAAAAGCTCGGGGTTTACATCGATGTAGCCGAGGCCGGGCGTTTCCTCGCAATAGTGCCTGACGGTGTTATTGGCGACATCAATCACATTCCAACGATCGATTTTCTGGGGTGCTTTATTGATAGAGGTAAAATAGACCGGCGTGTCGGGACGGTTGTCCCGCACCCGCTCAACAAAGGTCTTGAAGCCGTTCAGGATGTGACTCTGCCCGGCCCCGTCGTTTATATCATTGCTGCCGCAGTAAAAGACGACTATTCTCGGATTATAGGGTATAATCAGCTTGTCCATTGCGTTCAAAACACTGTGAATTCTGGCGCCCGGAAAAGCCTGGTTGATGACCGGCATGGGCGCCATGTCCTGTTCAAGTGTTTCCCAGAAATGAAAAATACTGCTACCCGCGAAAATGATCGCATCCTGCGGTTCCGGATTTTTCCGCACCAGCGCCATTAGTCAAAAACACCTTTCAAAAGTAATGCTCCTCGCCTACTCGGTGAGGCATTACAAAGCTCCCCAAAGGGGTCTAAAATCATCTCTGCAAACCTGTACATATTTCTTTTACGTTGCGCACCACCGGTTTTGATAATTCCCATTGCAATGCAGCCGAGTGCAGCGATTTCAGACGGATTCAAGGGTCGACATGTCTGAGCCCCGTTCTTCAGGGGCGAGTTTGTTGACCCGCCGACTGAAATCGTACCCGCATTTCGAGAAACCAGGAAATATTACTGCGATAAACGGCGAAGCAAAAAGCTTCAGATGCAAGGCGCGCAAATCAGCCGGAATGAGGCGTACTGCTTCGTACGACGCAGTGACTGATGATGCAGCGCAACGCCGCAGATGGACTTTTTTCAAAGCCGTTTACTAGTCTTCAACAATTCCCCAATACACATACCAGTTATGGCGCACGGTCTCGATTTTGACCGGGGGCTGCATGCCCGCCTTACTGCATGCGGAATAAAACAGGTTGAATGCACGATACGTCTCAACAGCACCGGTATCACACCGGAAAACAAACCAGACATCCCGGCCCTCTTCATCTTTTTCCAGTTGCCCGGCAACCACGGTACCCCGCTTTTCAAAACCGACAATATTGTCGACGATGCGGCCGTCCTGTTTCCAGGCACCGATATACCCCACGTCCATACTGCCCCGCATGCACAACTCGTAAGGGTGTTCAAGGGGCATACGCCAGTAAAGCTTTTCCCCCTGGAACTTCATATAATCGTCGCGCACCCCCATTTTATTAAGGTACTCCAGCCCGCACACCCCGCCTGAAAAAACAGCGGTTACGATAAGGGTTACCAGAATTTTGTCCACAAAGCCTATTGTGCGGTTGACCGGCGCCGTGCCCGTCAGCCGATAGTAAATGGGCACCCATACAAAAGCAATCAGCCCGCCGATCAACAACCCGACCGGGGCCGTAAGCATTACCAGGAAAATCAATACTCCTCCTGATCCCATAAATCCATTACCTCCATAGCAACGTCCGTTCGTTCGTCCGTTACCGGACAATACAGTGAAAAATCGTGTGTGCAGGATGTGTCCCTCTTACCCGCCCATAGATCTCAAATCATAGTAATACCGTATACGATTATTTCAACACAAGTATTTTTTTCGCCCATAAATATGCTTTATCTCTTCCGGGTTTTGATATATAGTGCATCCCAGGTTCAACGATGAGCACAATATAATAGGTATTCATTGAATGTCGGCCCGAAAGAGAACATTCCTGCTCGTATGCATATCCCTGGCATTGGTGTGCTTCACCGGCCGACCCGCAACGGCAGACGGCGGTTTACAGCACGCCTGCGAATCCTTCCGCCTCAGTACCAGGGTCCTGCCTGAAAAGGTCGCCATAACCATAACAAACCATGGTGATGATACGGTATTGAATGAAAACGTTTTTATCGAAGTGTTCAACAAGGAAAAAAGCACCTGGAAATTTGCGGCCTGTCCCCTGTGGTTCTGTGCTACCAAAGAGACTGTTTTTCCAAAACCGATTCGATCAGGAGAAAACCTCACCATATACTGGTCCGGGAAACTGCACAAAAACTGCCGTCCGGCGCAAGCAGGTACGTACAGAATATATATACAAAACAGGGAACTCAGCACGCGTTCAACTCCCGTCGAGTTCGGTTTAAAACAACAGCTTTCAGGCAAACAATAAAGAAAGATCCTTTCATGTCCAGGAAACTCCACATAGGCGGTGAAGAACCGAAGGCCGGCTGGG
>JANQGV010000236.1 GCA_028282925.1 Thermodesulfobacteriota bacterium | reverse complement strand
TGGAAGAAACCGCCGATTGTATGGAAGCATTCCGGCAGATCGACTGGGCCGTAGAAACCTTCGGCCCGGACAGGATTGCCCTTGGAACCGATTTCGGCGGATATGACCGCGACTGTACTGACCTTGAAGACCACGGCCGCCTCGGCAACCTCCAGGAACAGATGGAGCGGCACGGGTACGATCAGGAAACTATAAAAAAGATACTGGGGGAGAACTGGTACCGGCTCCTGAACAAACATGTTTTCCGAGGGTAAACAAAACATCCCCGGAATGATAGGAAGGTTATAAATCTGAATTGCTCTTTATTTGACATTATTTGAAAAACTGTCTTCTATTGATGATAATGACATTGTATTGCGGTCCCTTTGCAGCGCAGCCGAGTGCAACGATTTCAGGAGGATTGAAGGGTCGACATGTTTGAGTCCCGCTTTTCAGGGTCGAGTTTGTTGACCCGCCGACTGAAATCGTGCCGCGAGGGCATCCCGCCCGTTTCTGGCGGGACAAGTTGCAGGGCGCCTTTCTTTTGCCTACTTTTCTTTGGCGCGCAAAGAAAAGTAGGAGGCGCTTGCGTCTTACGATGTTTTTCTAAATAGTTTATATATACGTTCCTAAAAGGAGAAACAGCTATGATACAAAACACAACGGGAGCGATGAAAAAGCGTTTATATACCTGCTTACTGCTGGTTACCGCCCTGACCGCCTTCGGGTGCGGGCAAACCAGCGCTGAAAAGGAGATTTCCATGGACAAAACAGTCAAACAGGGAGAAAGCGCCCAGCCGTCCGGCAACCGTAAAAAAGCCACCTTCGGCGCCGGCTGTTTCTGGTGTGTTGAAGCGGTTTTTGAAAAGCTCAAAGGCGTGGAATCGGTTGTTTCCGGCTATGCCGGGGGCACTGTTGCGGACCCCTCCTATGAGGAAGTCTGCAGCGGCACAACCGGGCATGCCGAAGTCTGTCAGATAACCTACGACCCCGGGCAGATTACCTATGAAGATCTGCTGGAAGTGTTCTGGAAAACCCACGACCCGACCACCCTGAACCAGCAGGGGGCCGATATGGGAACCCAGTATCGCTCGGCTGTTTTCTATCATTCCGACAAACAGAAGCAGCTTGCTGAAGAATACAAGCAGAAGCTCGACAAGGCCGGTATCTGGAACAAGCCCATTGTAACCGAAATCAGCCCCCTGACCACCTTTTATAAGGCCGAAGACTACCATCAGGACTACTATGAACGGAACACGAACCAACCCTACTGCCTGTTTACCATCAAGCCCAAAGTTGACAAGGTAAACAAAATATTTAAGGATAAGCTCAAGTAATTATCGTTTTTTCCCGCCTGAATCGTATAAAAAGTATGGCAATTTATGGTAATGTGTATTAAAAAATGGGCTATTAGTTACTATACAATAATTGTTGCTCACACAGCAGTGCACGGCTGCTTTTTTATAAAATCGTTAAAATTGTTGGACAAATAGAGATTTATCGATATAGTTCTTAGAGTATTTTTGATGAAAGGCTCCACTGTACTATTAAAAACACCGCAGTTGAAAGGAGATGCTATGAAACAGTTACAAACTCTTGTGTTGATGGTATGTGTATTGCTGTTTACCGACTTTGCAGCAGCCGGGCAGCAGAAAATGTGCCCTCAACCGACCTGTCCCACTGCTCTTAAGGCAGAAAAAAGCCGGCAGCGTGTCGACAGCTTCCTGGTAATCTTTGATTCCTCGGAATCCATGGACGAGATGTACAATGGCCAGAAAAAAATCGAGATGGCCAAACGCATTGCCTGCTGTATGAATGCCCGCATACCCGACTTCAAGATGACCGCCGGCCTGCGGACCTTCGGCCGCGGGTACGGTCTTTTTTCCATAAACAGTACCGATCTTATTTACGGCATGACCGATTATACCAAGCCCGGCATGAAGGAAGGCCTTGGCAAAATAACCTTTGCCGCCGGAAATACCCCTCTGTCACTTGCCATTGATGCCGCTACCGCCGACCTGCAGTCCGTAGAGGGCGACATTGCCGTTATCATTATCAGCGACGGCATGTCCAATGCCGGCGACCCCATCGAAGCGGCTGAAAACATGAAGAAAACCTATGGTGACCGCATTTGTATCTACACCATCCTTGTCGGTGACGACTTTGAGGGCTATAAAACCATGCGCGACATAGCCAATGCCGGTGAGTGCGGGTTCATGGTAAAAACCCCGCAAATCACCACTCCCGAAGGCCTGACCGATTTTGTAAGGAAAGTGTTCCTGGGATACCGCGTGGAAGCCCAACCCGCACCGGAACCTGAACCCTATAAGGTGGTTGAGAAGGTCGTGCTGAATGCGGTTATGTTCGATCTGGATAAGTCGGATATTAAACCGACATTTTATCCGGTACTTGACGAAGCCATCGAAATACTGCAAAAGCATGCCAGCAAAAACGTGCTGATCGAAGGCCATACCTGCTCACTGGGAAGCGATGCCTACAACCAGGGCCTGTCCGAGCGCCGGGCCACGTCAGTAAAAAAATATCTGATCGATAAAGGCATCAAACCGCAGCGCCTGCGGATCAACGGACGGGGCGAAACAAAGCCCGTTGCCGACAACGCAACCGAAGACGGCCGTAAACGCAACCGCCGGGTTGAGTTCCTGGTTATTGAATAAACCGGCCCCAAAAACAAAAAAGAAAAGGCGGTGCTTTTAAAGCACCGCCTTTTTACTATACTTTCCTTGAAGTTCCTCAAAAAATACCGACTCAAACGACAAAGCAAAAAGTTCCATATGCAAGGCATTAAAAACTACGGGGGGTTTTCTTCCCCTTGCAGCGCAGCCGAGTGCAGCGATTTCAGGAGGAGAGAAGGGTCGACATGTTTGAGCCCCGTTTTTCAGGGGCGAGTTTGTTGACCCGCCGACTGAAATCGTGCCGCGAGGGTACCCCGCCTGCGGCGGGGCAAGGTGCAGGGCGCCTTTTCTTTTGCCTACTTTTCTTTGGAGCGAGCAAAGAAAAGTGGGAGCCTTTCTCTTAGCTGAATCCCTTTTACTTCCGTCGGCCGGGGAGTCGGAGAAACTTTTTTAGTCCTTACCGGTCGGGAATATGACGATTGACTCCCGGTT
>JANQGV010000227.1 GCA_028282925.1 Thermodesulfobacteriota bacterium | reverse complement strand
AATAAAGTCTCAAAGCCTTTTATGTGGACTGCCACAGCTGATTCAATTCTGGCTAAGCTTAAAAGACTTTGCCAAGCTATTGCTGGGACATAACACTAGGCTTCTTTTGTGGATGGTTTAAGCACCCTCTTCACCTTATCCCTAAAATACCCGGACATACTGTACTTCAAAACATCAAGTCCGGCGCGTACAATATGCACCAGGATCGAGGGCTTGGTGATGACCTTGATGATGTAGCGCAGTATCACGTGTGGGCGCAAATAAAACTTGCGGAACATGCGCCGGTGCCCGGCCATAAGCTGCTCTTTGGTAATGCCGTGGGGAATAAACACCGGCTCCCAGAAACCGAGTTTCTTCCAGTCGCAATCGAATTCGCCGTACTCATCGGCATTGTCGAATAACTCGGCGCCCGGCATGGGTGTGCAAAAGGTCACATGAAAATCCATCAATTCGCTTTTACGCAGGAGCCGGATGGTCGTCTCAATGGTCTCGGGGGTCTCGCCTGGACAGCCGATCATGAAATACCCGCGGGTATTGATGCCCACGCTATTGGCCTGCTTGATCATTTCATACACGCGCTCAACCTTGACCTGCTTCTTCATGTTGTTGAGTATGGTCTGGTCGCCGCTTTCAATGCCGTAGGCAATTTGCCAGCAACCTGCTTTCCGGATGGTAGCGTAAAAGTCCTTGGGCGTGACATCGGTACGGGCCAGGCACGACCACGTAATGTTATACTTCCGGCGCAGTATTTCATCGCAGATGGTGTTTACCCGCTTCCGGTCCAGCAAAAAATTATCATCATAGAACATTATGTCCCGGGCGCCGTACTGTTTCACCAGGTGGTCGATCATATCAAGGGTATATTCAGCGCTGTTACTGCGGTATATCTCGCCCATGAAGGGCCGCGCGCAGAAGGTGCACTTGCCGTTGCAGCCCCGCGATGTCATCAGCGTGGCCGAGGGCAACTGGTAGTAACTGTGGGGTGCGGGCTTATAGTACTTGATAAGGTCCGGCAGCATATCAAGGGCCGGAAACGGCAGATCATCCAGGTTTTCAATCAACCCGCGCGGTTTGGTCAGCTTGATTTCCTCGCCGTCGCGGTACACAATGCCGGATACATCATCCAGCGCAGCCCCGTCTTTGTCACGGGCCAGGATATCCAGAATGGTGTATTCACCCTCGTTTATGACGCCGATATCAAACTCGCCGAACTCCTGAAAGGTTCTCTCCGGAAGCGCCGATATGTGCGCCCCGCCCAGAACTATTTTCGCATGAATGTTGCTTTCCTTTATGGCCTTGGCAAGTTCCGATGCCCTGATAATCGAGCAGGTGGTGGCCGTTATGCCGATCAGCCTGGTTTTTATTTTTGATATTTCGGAAATAGTCTGCTGCAAATCCATGTCCAGCGCAGGGGCATCCAATATCTGCACATCGTAGTTGTTTTTACGGGCCATGGCCGCAAGATAGCAAAGTCCCAAGGGCGGGGCCTGGCTTCCAACAGAGGCAAATGCACCATACCGTTCTTCAAGAGTCACGGGTGGATTAATAAGCAACATGTCTTTTTGCATAGCTTGATTCCATTTTTGAATGAGAGTGGGATTCTGTGGAGTGATATTACATTATATGCTTATTTCACAATAAAAGCAATGTTCTTCACTATACTTATATCAATATTCATAATTGATACCTCAAAAAACATTTCATCACTTTTACTCTCTGTTTATGCTGTATTGAGTTTTTTTACGTATTTTTTAAATTTCCCCCCATGCAACTTTTTAATATTCATAAAAACAACTACCAAATTAAAAATATTTTACTTTTTTTTGATTTTTAGATATTATTAATAAAATCACTCAATAATAATGATTTGGACTGGATTTCTCGGAACCACTGAAATCACTCTTATTTGTTGCTTCATTTCGGCCGACAGTCAGCGCATTCACAACAGTGGACTGAAAACAGTTCCTCCAATTCAATATCAATCATTACAACCTATCAATAACATAAGGGAAAATATACGTGATGAGTGAAGACACATCTGCTTCAGTCCAGGACCAATACACCCGTGAACCGGTAACGTGTAATATCTGCGGTGTAGATGATGCTGAAATACAGTGCTACGCCCCTGAACAAATTGTTAAATGCCGCCGGTGTGACCTTATGTACGTTAACCCGCGACTGGACAACGAAAGCCTGAAAAAAATCTACTCCGAAGAGTATTTTCTTGTCGACCTTGAAAAAGTCGGGGTCGATTACCCGGCCTACGCCGATTATATCGGTGACGAACCGGTCATCATGAAATCCATGCTTCGGCGTACCCGTAAGGTTGAGAAATACGCCCGCACCAAAGGTCTTCTGCTCGACGTGGGATGTGCAGCCGGGTTTTCGCTACTGGCAGCGGAACAACGCGGATGGAAAGCCCAGGGCATCGAGTTCTCGCAATTTTGTGTCGATTACGCAAAATCACGCAATCTTAATGTGCACCACGGGTCGCTTGACGACTTTGAGGCCGAGGATGAATCCTTCGATGCCGTTACCATGTGGGACTACCTGGAGCACTCGACAGACCCGGTAGGAAATCTGCGCACCTGCAATAAGCTGCTCAAACCCGGGGGTGTGATTGTTCTTTCAATCCCTAATGTCGACTCCTGGTCGTACCGGCTGCTGAAAGAAAAATGGATCGGCTTTAAGAATATTGAACACTTCTACTTCTACAGCCGCAAAACCATTGCAAAAGTCGCCGAACTTGCCGGGTTCAATATGGAAGACGACTTCTACCATGGCAAATACGTTGCCCTGTCCTTTTGCCTGTCACGCGCCCAGTACTATACCAGCTTTAAACCCCTGCTGGCCATCATTGCGGCAATGGCAAACAACTCCCTGACTAAAAACATTTCTTTCTACATCAACCCCTACGATATTCTTAATGTTGTTCTCAGGAAACTGTAGCCGAACAAAAAGAACCAGTGTTTAATATACAAGGGGCGCCTCTCTGTGGGCGTCCGGTTTTAAATCCTCAATACGGGGGGCACCCTTCGACTACGCTCAGGGCAGGCGGAGAGGCGCCCCTGTGAAAACATTTTGATCATCCAGAAAGTATCGGGCTTACTTCTCCGCTTGTTTTTTCTGGAACAGGTCGAAGGCGTGCAGGATGATGTCCGTGGCCTCGGGAACCTCAAGGCGGTCGGTGTTGATCATCAGGTCGAAGTCGGGCTGCTGCTTCTTGATGTTGAGCTTGCTGCACAGATCCTTAAAGTACGACTCGCGCTCTTTGTCGGCTTTCTTGAGCCAGTCGGCGGCGGCTTTTTCATCCATGCCGTCGTAGTTGACCATGTTGCGCACGCGGGTTTCAAAGGGGGCGGTTATCTGCACCCGGAACGAATCGGGCAGCAGCAGGTGTGCGCCACGGCCGATGATGATTGCGCTGTGCTGTGCCACGATGTACACGGCCTTGGGCAGCAGGTGGAAGTAGGTGAATTTTTCCAAGCCGCCGAACAATTCGGACACCAGGGCGTCGATAACGTTCTGTTTTTTCTCGTCCAGGGACTCGAACATGGTTGCCTGATAGTCGAAGTAGGAGTTGTCGGCCAGCACATCCATGATCTCGCGGCCCCACACGGTGAGGTCCAGTTCAGCGCCCAGGGCTTCGGCAATTGTGCGGCCCCCGGTGCCGTACACCCGCGAGATGGTGATGATCTTTTTCTGCTCTTTAACCTTTTTGGTGCGTCCGGACTTAACGTCCCGGGTGTAGCGGGCAATCTGTTTCTCGATGAATTTTCCGGGCAAATGTACTTTCATGACTGAATCTCCTCTGCGCTGAAGTGTAAAGGCTTCAAGAAACCATAACTCTGTTTTATCTGCACGGGTTGAGGCCCACGCCGGAAACGTCTTCCAGGGCGGGGTCGTACGTGCCGTTCAGCTCGATGCCGATGCCTATGAAAGTGCAGGTGTCGGCAAATTCACCTTCGTTGTAAAAAGCGGTTATTTTGGGTGTGGTCACCTCGCGGGTCACGCCGTACATCAAGTTGAGGTAGCCCCAGGCCGCTTCAGTGCCGGAATACTTCTCACCGGGCCGTAGTGTTACATTGTGCCACTTTGTGTTTTCCTCAAGATACGAATCGGTTACGTGCCAGTACACGGTAACGGTTTTATCGCCGGTGTTGGTAAGGATGATGGGTGCAAAGCACGATTCCAACTGCTCGCCGGTGTTGTTGCGCACGGGCGAGCCGGCCTCGACGGTGATGTCGTCGATGGCGGAGCAGATAACGGCGGCCCGGTCGGGCCGGGCGCTCACGGGCCCGTGGATGGTGCTGCTGCCGTTCAGGTCGATGTCTTCAAGCCGGTAGTAGTAGTTGATGCCGTTGGTAACGGTTGCATCGGTGTAGCTGTATGAGGCCCCAAGTTCGGGTGAGCCCTCCGGGGGTATCAGCGTGGAGTTGATTTGGGCGAACCCTGAGTTGCGGCTCTGGGAACGGTAGAGGTTGAAACCGGCATTGTCCACTTCGGAAGCGGTGGTCCACTCCAGCAGCACCCGGCTGTCGGACGGGGTGGCGGTAAAGGATTCCAGTTCAATCAGGGTCGGGCACACCTCGTAGTCTTCCACCTCGCCGTAGGGGGCAGGTCCTGAGTAGGCGCACAGGTTTGCGCCGCGGTCGAGCCGGAAGCGGGCCCAAACGCAGGAGCCGGCGATGGTTTGCGGCACGGAAAATTCAATGGTGTAGTCGCCGGGTGCGTTGACCGCATAACTGCAGATGGGGTTTTCATCCGCGTCGTCCCAGTCGCCGTCGCCGTTCCAGTCGAACCAGCCGTGCAGATAGCCGCCGGAGCCGGTATCACCGGATACGGTGATGGTTACGGCCCCGTACTGCCCGGGGGTAAAGGGCAGGGCGTAGGGGCCACCGGATTCGGCGCTCGAGCCCAGGAGCTGCACGCCGTCGTCGCCGCCGTCCTCAAAGGACTGGTGGGCGTCGACTTCGGCGGAGTTGAGGCTGCCCAGCCACACCGTATCGGTGTTTTCGTGGCGGGCGCCGTCGTTTGCAAAATAGGTCGGAAATGTCGGGTCGGGCGCATCGCCGAAGTCCATGGGCTCGGCATAGAGCAGGATGGTGCCGGAGTCGCCCACGGC
>JANQGV010000131.1 GCA_028282925.1 Thermodesulfobacteriota bacterium | reverse complement strand
TTTTTAATATACAAGGGGCGTCTCTCCGTGCCTGCCATGCCGAAGCTTTATGCGAAGGATGGGGCGCCCCGTATTCAATGAATTACGAAGGGCGGGCACAGAGACCTGCCCCTACAAAAAAAATGCTCACCGGGCAGATATAGTCATGCAGAAAGAACGATCCCTCTTCGACCGTGTTCAGTACAAGCTGAGATCCGCCCCTACAAAAAAACGAAAAAAACATATATAGAAAAACTGCTAAAAATTAGAAGATAAACAAACCGTTGCGCAGTGCGCGCCCTACGCCCGGCAATGAGAATCGAGCAATAAAAAAAGCCCGGATGTAACCAACATCCGGGCTTTACAAGAAAACAGATTATAATAACCGCCTCGTACTGTTACTCCTGTTGTTCTTCAGTTTTTTCTTCTGCAGCTTTCTTGCTTCCGGAAAAGCCGCCCTTGAAAAAGACCACCAGCAGTGCGATGCCGACTCCGTACAGCAGCACCAGCATGATCATGAGCAGGGGGCTTTTTACGGTGCCGGTTTTATGGATGGTGCCGAACAGAAAGGTGCTGCGGTCGGTGGTGTGGCAGCTTGCGCAGATTTCGGGTTTCATTTCTTCTTCGCCGTGGTTCATAACCTCGAAATGGCAGTTGCCGCAGCGCTGGGTATCGAAATCGCAGGCCATGTTCACCTTGCCGTGTCCTTTTACCCGGGTGGGAACGGCGGACATGAGGGAGGTGATCAAGCCGGCCTTGGGCACTTCATTCTGCATGCCGGTGGCATAGGCTTTGGCAAGGGGTATCAGCGTAGGGCTTGCCTCATCCTCGTGGCAGTTGCCACAGGTTATGTACAGGTTGTCGGCATTGACGCTTGATTCGGGGTTGTCGGCCGGCAGCACAGCGTGGGTCGTGTGGCAGTCGTAGCAGGTCGGGGCATCGGCATCACCGGCTTCGAAGAGTTTACCGTGCTCCGATTTTTTATGCGCTTCGGCAACCTCTTCGTGACATTCGGCACAGTTCACATCGGGAAGCCCGCCCTGAGGGTGTTCGGTCGTTGCACCCTCGTGACAGTCGACACAGGTGTATCCTGCCTCGCCGTGTACCGATTTTTCAAAAAGAGCCTTGTCGACGAACAGCCCGTGGACCTTACCGTCTGAATCGGTCTTGGTAAGGTTGATGTCCTTGTGACATGCGATGCAGTCGTCGATTTCCTGCGCGCCGACCGGAGCAGCGCACAGCAGGGCTGCAATTACGGTTATTGTGAAAAGATGTAGTGCTGCTTTGAATGCGGTAAGCTTTTTCATCGTTTCATTTACTCCATGGCATTTAATATGATTTCAGCAATATCAAGGCTCTTGACCGTTTCTTCTTTTTCGCGTGATTTAATACCGTCGTCGAGCATGGTCATGCAGTACGGGCAGGCCGTGGCGATAACGTCCGGGTTTTTCTCAAGGGCCATGTCCGTGCGCATCTCGTTGATACGTTTGCCCTTATCCTCTTCCAGCCACATACGTCCGCCGCCTGCGCCGCAGCAGAAACTGCGGGTGCGGTTGCGGTCCATCTCAACCAGGGATATGCCTTTAACCGCAGTGAGCACGTTGCGGGGCTGCTTGTATACTTCGTTGTAGCGGCCCAGGAAGCATGAATCGTGATAGCACACCTTCATGTCGGCCGAACCGTTGAGCTTGATTTTGCCCTGCTGGATGAGCTGTTGCAGGTATTCGGTATGGTGAACCACCTCGTAGTTGCCCTCGTATTTCGGGTATTCATGCCGCAGGGTATTCAGGCAGTGGGGGCAGATGGTCAGGATTTTCTTCACGTTGTAATTGTTCATGGTGGCAACATTGGTCTGGGCCAGGGTCTCGAACAGGTACTCGTTACCCAGGCGCCGGGCCGAATCGCCGCAGCAGCCTTCCTCGGCTCCGAGAATGGCGAACTTGATGCCGGCCTTCTGCAGGATCTTCACAATGGCGGTGGCGACCTTTTTAAAGCGGTCGTCAAAGGCTCCGGCACATCCCGGGTAGAGCAGAATGTCGAACTCTTCGCCGTCGGCGCAGGTTTTTACATCCAGCCCCTCGGCCCATTCAGCGCGGGTATGGGCGCCTACGCCCCAGGGATTGGAGTTGTTTTCCATGTTGCGGAACACGCCCTGGGCTTCGCTGGGGAAGTTGGGATCGGTCATGACCAGGTAGCGCCGCATTTCAATTGTCTTGTCTACGGTTGTATCGTACACCGGGCAATGCTCAGTGCAGTTGAGGCACATGGTGCAGTCCCAGATCACTTCATGTTCGATAACGTCGCCGATAACCATTTTGCCTTCGGCGCCGCCGGCCCCTTTTTCTTCCATGTGGGCTTTCATGTCCTGGAGAAGCTTTTTCGGGGACAGGTCTTTTTCACTCAGGTGAGCCGGGCAGTTGTCCTGGCAGCGGCCGCAGCGGGTGCAGGCGTCCAGATCAAAGAGCTGCTTGCGGGTGAACTCTTCCAGGTTGGCGCAGCCGTACTGCTCGGCGGTTTCAAAATCGATGTAGGGGAACGTGCCCGGAGGGCCGTATTTACGCAGGAAGATGTTTACCGCAGAGGTAATGATGTGCAGGAACTTTGTATAGGGTATTGCGGCTACAAGGCCAATAACCAGGAAGAAGTGAATGCGCCACAGCAGACTGTGAAGGGTCACCTGGAGTCCCTGGGGGAGTATCGAAAAGATAAAGGAGAACACCGCGCCCACGGGTGCGCTTGCTCCACCGGTGCCGGTAATGCTGATCCGCAGCCCTTCGATGCAGAAACCGATGAGGATGATGGCCAGCACCCAGATGATTGCCACCGCATCCTCGCCTCTGGTGTCGCTCAGGCGGTCGGGCTTGATAATGTAGCGGCGGTAGGCGGCAAGTGCTATACCGACCAGGCCCAGGAGGCCGACTATATCAAGGATAAAGGACGCCGCGGAGCCGAACGCTTCCGGCCACAGGATGTTGACCTGCACCGACAGGATCACCAGGATCGGAATAAGACAGGCACCGAAAATAAAAAGGTGCATCAGGCCGGGGTAGGCGTCCCGGAGGATACGTCCATGGAAAATTCCATTGACGATGAAATCCTTTAAACGGGGGCCTGATACCTCGGGTGCGTCATTTTCACGGCCGATCATCCACAGCTTTGATCTGCGGACCAGCCCGACCGTACAGATAGTTAATGCAATGACTACCAGCAGGGGATCAATAATCGTGAGCATAAGGCTATTTTAACTCCTCTACTAAATGAATGAAGTCTAGGATACTGTCGGAGAAGGTCCAAAACCTTGCGTTCACCCTTCGTCGCTGCAACGTACACCTTCAGTACGCCTCACTCCTGAATGATTCGCGCGCCTTAGATCCCTCTGCCTTCGCAGGGACGGCGTCTGGACATTCTTCAACAGTATCCCGTTACTATATAATTTGTTCTTCTAATACTTAACTTTGCTCCTGTTCGGCCGGCTTGTCGTCAAAGATCGGCAGCAGGAGGTTGAAAACATACATAACCAAAAACGGCATGGCAAAAAGCACCAGCGCCACCAGCAGTCCTTCGCGTCCCAGGACCGTCGGCACGTAGCTTGTCAGGCCGCGCAGGCTCTTGGAGAACAACTGACCGCCGATAACCACGTTCCAGCGCATGGCCAGCACCTGGATCAGAATCAGGGCCGAGCATATCAAGCCCAGGTTGTTGCGCAGCTTGACGTCCATTTTCTTCAGGGCTACGAAACCAAGCACAACCAGGGGCACGATGGAGCAGACGCCCATCTGGAGAAAGCCGTAGCTGAACCAGAGCTTTTCGGTCAGCATCCGGGAAATAATGTGCCACTCTTCGTGGGCCTCATACAGCAGGGTCAGCACTTCAAGGCTTTCCAGGGTCAGATCGATAATGAAAAAGCCCCACAGGAACTTGTACATGGAGTGGAGGCAGTCGTTATCAACCGGCTGCTTTTTGAATTTCATGATGATCCAGTAGCAGATGATCAGGATCGCGATACCCGATACAATGGCCGACAGGAGGAAAATGACCGGCATGAGGGGCGTGGACCACCAGGGGTTTGATTTGAGAGAACCGAACAGGAATCCGACATACCCGTGCAGCACGCAGGCCGAAGGGATACCGATGGCCGCCAGCACGGCGATGAACTTATGGTCGACTTTCAGGGCCTCTTCCGATACATCGAGGCTGCCGAGTGCCAGTACCCAGTAAACAACTTTCAGGATACCGGTGCTCTCCTGAGCGCGTTTGACGATTTCGGGCCGGAATACGAACCAGATCTCCATAAATACCAGTATGAGGTAGAACGAGTAGATATAGCCGAAACCGGACATGGCCGACGTGAATTTCGGCGTGAACATTATATTGAACGCCCGTTCGGGATGTCCCAGGTGAAACAGCAGCGGCGTACAGGCAAACAGCAGGAACGCAAAGGCCCCTACCAGCGAGAACCGTGCAATGGGTTTCAGTTCGTTTTTGCCGAACACATGGTACAGTGATGAAACGATAAAGGCTCCGGCCACCAAACCGGTGATGTAGGGGTAGAGCACGATCATCAGGCTCCAGTGCACGTGCACTTCATTGGGGAACAAGAATCCGGTGGTTACAATTTCATGCATTAGCGCACCTCCTTATCCAGACCCACGTAGAAGACCATGGGATTATTACCTGTTTCGGGTTTCAATATCTGGAGACGTTTTTCTTTGAGAATGGAATGGACACTGCTCTTGGGGTCGTCGATACGGCCGAAGAGCCGGGCGTCCGAGGGGCATATGTTCACACAGGCCGGCTGCAGGCCTTTGGTTACGCGGTGATAGCACCAGGTGCACTTGTCTGCCACGCCGCTGCCGAAGTGGTCGACATAGCGGGCGCCGTAGGGGCAGGCCTGCACACAATAGCTGCAGCCTACACAGTGCTTTTCGTCGACCAGCACAAAGCCCTCTTTAGTAACATAGGTTGCGCCCACCGGGCAGACCTGCACACAGTTGGGCGATGCGCAGTGGTTGCACAGCTTGGGCACAAAGAATGATTTTTCGATTTTCCCTTTTTCCATTTTCACCGGTTTGAAACCGTCGACCGCGCCCTTGGGTGAGTCTACAATCACCTCGCCGTCCTTCATAATGGAATAGCGTTCAACCCAGGTGCGGTAGTAGCCGTCGGGCACCTTGTTTTCCTTTTTACAGGCTGCGGCGCACTTGCCGCACCCGATGCATTTCTCGGTATCGACAATGTATGCATAGAGCTGCTGCTTTGCAGAAGCGCCGGATATCATGGGAAACAGTGCGATATACAGGCCGCTTCCAGCCAAGGTCAAGCTGGATTTTTTAAGAAATGTTCTTCGATCCTGGTTCATGGTATATCCCTTTTTTTATATCGTGTTCGTTATTTGTTGAACGAATACCGTCCGTTTTTGCGCCCGGCTATTTAGGCTCGTGGGGCTCATGACAGAACGTGCAGTCCATGTCCTGCTGGACTTCCTCTCCCTGCTCTTTCACATGGCTTGCAAAATCGTCGATCTGGGGAAATCCTGCCGGACGGGCCTGCAGGGTGACATGGCACACCATGCAGCCTTCCACCGACGTGTCTTTCACCACAGTGTCAAGGGTGTTTTCATTGTGGGCCTGCCATGGGCCGTGACATGCTTCGCAGGTTACGCCTGCATGGCCGCCGTTCGACCAGGTCCTGTATACCGCTTCGTGGCATTCCTTACAGGATTCCGATTCCTGGTACAGGGCAGGTATGGAGGCCTGCTCGGCGTCTGAATCACCCCGGTGGAAGCCGTAGGAGTAGGATCCGTAGATGCCGAAGGAGTCGGGTACCAGATAACTGCGTACCGCAAAGAAACCGATGCCGATAAAGATAAAAACAACGATAAACCTGATGATATGGTTGCAGTGTTTCATGGGGGGTCCTTTTTGTTGTGTTAGGGACATGTACTACATCTTGACCGGCTGTTGAAAAACGCATTTTACAGGCCGTCTTCCCGCCTGTACTGCTTTTCCAACACCCTCTGAGGTATGCATACGGAAAGTGTCAGTGCCGGTAGTAGTATATACCTAATTTATCTATATAATTGTCGCATTTCGCGTTAACGTAGCTCCAAAAATAATAGTAGAAAAAATTTTTTCTGTCAAACAATTATTAGCTTTTCAACATAGTATTCGGGCAAGATCGGGGTGTAATCGGTGATTTTAGGGTGTATTTTAGAATTTGAAGAAATATACTGTCGGATGCAGTCGGTGCGGCGTGTAACTCAGCCTGCGGCCTTGTTTTTCGCCCAGACAACCAGCCATATGCCCCAGAAACAGAAAAGAGGTATCAGGCTGGCAGTGTTGTGGGGAAAGAGGGCCTCTCCCAGGTTGAAAGAGTTGAAGTTCGGCGTCCAGGCTGCAATATCGTCAAGCTTGTATATTGACGGATAGTTTTCAAAGTTTGAAAGGGGCACGGGGTTGATGGAAACGGCACCATCCAGGATGTTTTTAAAAACAACATCGATCAGGGGGTTTTTGATATGTCGCGGTATTTCATTGGTCACAGCGGTTACGGCCAGGTTGACGGCGACCGAAACCGCCCCCAAGCCGATGAATGTTTTGGGGAATTTCTTCAACGCAGCCGCAGCCAGGAGAAAACCGAAGGGATAGGCCGGCATCAGGTAGCGCGGTCCCGGGGCCGAACCGCCGTGCCATGCAAAGAAACAGCCTATGAAAATAAAAAATACCAGTGTAACTGATGAACAGAAGAGTGTTTCGGGGAACCGGTCTTTTTGACGCAGCAGGAGAAAAAAGCCCGGAATGCTCATCAGCAGAATAGGGGAGGTTACAAAAAGCCCCCGGTAGGGAAGGAACAATAATTCCACAAAGCGCTTCCAGCCGGGCCAGCCGAAGAGACTGCCGTCGACTTCCCACATGACCACCGGGTTTGAGTAGTTGTAGCTGGATGAAAAAGGGCCGCCGAAACAGGCGGCGTTATAGATGCACTGCAACAGGCCGCATGGAATGCAGCCGATGAAAAACGGCGGCAGACAGCGCCTGCCCGCCTGAAAAGTCAGCAGGTACAGGACCAGGAGCACCAGTATCCAGATGGTCGACGGCTCGATCAGCACGGCCAGCGATGCGGAAAAGCCTGCCGCCAGGGCCCGTTTTGTATTGCCGGACGATGGATTGTGCCTGATGGTCGCCGCCAGTAAAAAAGCGGCAAAGGCGCAGCAGGCCGCCGGCAGGTGGCAATACAGGGTGGTGCTGTAGGAAAAAGCCATGGTGCCGAATCCGAAGGCCACGGCGGCCAGGAGGGCCATGGTGGGGCTGTATTGAAAGAAACGGATACAGAAAAAGGCTATCAGGGTGCACAGCAGGGCCCCGCTGAGGGCCACGATCGACAGTGAGCTTGCGTAGGTTGCCAGCAGAACGCTTTTTTCTTCGGAGGCTCCAAGGCTCCCGGCGATATACTCGGTGACGGCAAAGGGCACGACCGCCAGAAAAGAGATACCCGGTGATTTGTTGGTGTAGTAGTGGCCGTTGTAGTATGCCCAGTCGCCGGTATTGACGAACTCATAGTCGGGGTTTTTTGAATCTTCCTTATAGGCGTCGATACTCAACGACTGCTGATGAATGACGGCACGGGTAAGGCATATGCGGGTGTTTTGGTTCCAGCCGCCGCCCTGGAAGAAATAGCCGTAGGTTATGAAAAAAAGGAAAAATATGCCGGCGTATCTGTTGTTCCAGTTCATAATCGTTCTTTTTTGTTCAATGAGTAGACGACTGTTTTCAGTTTGGTGTCGAATTTTTTTTGTACTGTAAAATGCTTCAGCACATGGGCATAGATTTTTTCATGCTCGGGTTGCTCGGCATAGAGTTCCACGTCCTCGTGGGGCGGCCGAAGCATGGGCAGCCAGGCGGTCAGCAGGCACCAGGCTTCATCATTGCCGTCCAGTGCGGCAAGGAACTCAGCGTAGGTGTCGGGGATATGGACCGGCCGGTCGGCGTAGTAGTTGAAATGGGTGCCTGCAAAGCCGATGGAAAAGAGATAGGCACTATCGGGGGCGGTGATGCGCTGTTCGGCAAACCGGACTGCTTCGCGGTAGTTTTGGCGGTCCACGGTTGTTATGTTTTGTATCGATTGGGCCTGCAGCAGGGTCACGGCGCAGAGCAGGCCGATAATGTATACGTATTTAATTTTGGCCGAAAACGGCAGGCATTCGGCCAGGCCGGTGATGCCCGCTCCGACAAAGATCAGGCAAACCGGCAGGGCGTAGATGAAATACCGCTCGAAGACGAACATGGGGTTCGACAGGATATAGAGTGCAAACGGTACAAACAGCAGGATGATGAAAAACAGGAACACGAGACCGCCCGTCAGGCTGCGGTCTTTTTTCCAGAGCACGGCCGCGCCGATGAGCAGCAGCGGACCGTAGACCACGGCGCCGGTGAGTGAGGTCAGGCCCGGCAGCAGGGTATTGAGCAGGTCCATTATAAAGGGCATGCGGTCCACCGACACGAGGCGCACCTTGCCCATATTTTGCAGGAAGGTCCCAAAAACGGGCAGATAGGCGATAAAGGTGATGACGGCCGCAGCGCTCATTGACAGATAGAAATGTTTCAGGGCCTGTGTCGATGTTTTCGGAATCGCTCCGACCTTGAAGAGTACACCGCACTGCAGGACAAGGGCGCAGCAAAACTGGGCGCACGAAACCGCCACCATGAACACGTGAAAGTAAAAACCGAGAAAGGTGTAGAGAACGAATAAAACCCACTGGGAGCGCTTATCGGTTCTGAGGGCGCTGATAAAACTGATTGAGGAAAGCAGCGCAAAGAGCATCAGGCCCGAATACCCCCGGGCTTCGGTTGAGTGGTCGATGTGAAAAGCGGATACGGCAAGCAGGTACGAAACGGCCAGGGCCGTTGCCGTGCCGGTTAGGTCTTTACAGAAGGAGAATAGAACGGGGACGGCGGCAACGCCCAGCAGCAGGGCCGGCAGTCGGGCCGTGATTTCGGATTCGCCGAAAATAAAAATGAAAACGCTGCACAGCAGCGAGTAGAGGATGTGGTTATTGAAGTAATACCCCAGATTGCTCACCATATACCACACGCTGTGGGTGCGGGCATAGGTAAGGGTGCTCCATAGTTCATCCCACCAGAAGCTTTGTTGCAGGTTCCAGGCACGCAGAACCAGGGCGCCGATTATGACGGCTATGAGTATGCAGTAAGGTGCGGTTTTTTTATTCAACACGGCGAGGATACGGTACTCCTGTTAGCTGCTCCCGAACATTACTAAAAAATCTTGCAATTTTTTATATTATTATATAAAATAAGCAAAAAAAAGCAAGATGATTTGTTTTCCCTCATTACTACAACACCCGACATACGAGAAACCCTATGAGCGCACAAGCAGATACGCCGTACTTGAGCATTGTCGTTCCCGTCTATAACGAAGAAAAGCGCATTGAATCTTTTCTGGCCGACGTCATTGATTATCTGAAACACAAGAAATTCAGCTTTGAGGTGCTTATTGTTGACGATGGAAGCATCGACAATACCGTACCCGTTACCGACGGTATCCTGGGCCGGCATTTTCCCGGTAAGTATGAAATTTTAAAACTCCCGGCCAACCGGGGCAAAGGGGGCGCCCTGCAGGAGGGCATGCTGCACGCAAAGGGTGAATTTGTGTTGTTTCTCGACGCAGACGGGTCTACATCCATTGAAGAGATAGACCGCTTTATGCCGGAGTTCGATTCAGAGTATGATATTTATATAGCGGTACGCACGGTCAAGCATGAGGCACCCTTTAAAAGGAAGTTCTTCGGGTACGGCTACATTTACCTGACCAATTTCCTGCTGCGGATGAACCAGTCCGATTTTACCTGCGGGTTCAAATGCTACAGCCGCGAGTCCGCCCAAAAAGTATTCGCCCTGCAGACCCTCGATAACTGGAGCTTTGATGCCGAGGACCTTTTTATCGCCAAGAAATTCGGTTTTACCGTGAAGGAGATTCCGGTGTACTGGAAACATGTCGGCGGGTCGAAGGTCAAGGTGTTCAAGAATATCATTGTGTGCGGGTTTGATCTGCTGAAAATTGTGCTGAATGAGGTGCGGGGCAAGTATAAAACGGCGTAGGAGGCTGTCGGAGAACGCCCATCTACTGCGTTCCACTCACCCTTCGTCACTGCGGCGTACAACCAAGTACGCCTCATTCCTCAGGGTTTCGTGCGCCTTGTATCTGAACATTCTCCAACAGCCTCAGGGGTTGTCGGATGCTGCCGGAGAGTGAGTTAAGAAAGCCGTAAGTCTATGACATTAAGCTTTCCCTCCAGTTGGTCTTTTATCAATCAAAAAATTTGATATGACGCAAGCGCCACCCTCTTTTCTTTGCGCGCCAAAGAAAAGAGGGCAAAAGAAAGGCGCCCTGCAACTTGTCCCGCCACGGCGGGATACCCTCGCATCACGATTTTAGTCGGCGGGTCAACAAACTCGCCCTTGAAAAGCGGGGCTCAAACATGTCGACCCTTTCTTCCTCCTGAATGAGTTTATCCTTGGGCGAAGCCGAAGGGCTGCACTCGGCTGCGTTGCAAAGGGAACAGCGATATAGGCTGCAATTAATCTTAATTCTTTTTCGATTATAATTTAAATTATTATAACTAATACCCACCGTTTTGCACGGTGGCTTCTTTTATTAATTCATGGTATAAGGCACCAGAGGCTGTCGGATACCATCCAGCAGGCTCCGGATGCAAGGTGGGGACACCGTTTTCGACGGTGCTTTGCATGCAAACAGTTTGCCGTTTGCAGGGGGAAAACGGCTTTTTTTTATTGCCTTCATTTTTTAATTAAATTATACTTATAAAATTTCGTTACGGTTTATGGAGTAGTATATAATGATTAAAGATTTATTAAAATTTTACACCTTTTTGAGTATAGTTCTGCTGAGTTTTTGCTTTGCAGGAACTGTGCCCACGGCATATGCCCAGACAGTAAAACCCCTGCCGTTTAAGGTGAAAGCATCCGCCGCCGTACTGCTGAACGCTGTTTCCGGGCAGCATCTCTGCGCCCATAATGCCGATAAAATCATTCCTCCCGCAAGTCTCACAAAAATCATGACCCTCTACATTGCCTACGATGCCGTTGATAACGGCTATATTACCCTGGACGACGAGGTCCGCATCAGCGAAAAAGCCTGGCGTACCGAGGGGTCGAGGATGTTTCTGGAGGTGAACTCCACCGTGTCACTGGACCTGCTTTTGCAGGGAATTGCCGTAGTGTCCGCCAATGACGCCTGCGTGGCCGTTGCCGAATACATCGCCGATGCGGAAGAGGTGTTTGTGGAGTCGATGAACAAGAAAGCGGCTGAACTGGGCTTGACCGATACGGTGTTTAAAAACAGCCACGGGCTTCCCGCAGATGGGCAGCATTCAACGGCCCGGGATATGGCGGTGCTTGCCTATAGGTATATGATCGACCACCCGGAAGTTCTGAAAAAACACGCTATAAAGAAAATGACCTATAATAAAATAACCCAGCGGAATCGCAACGGCCTGCTGTGGCTCGACCGGGGAGTCGACGGTCTGAAAACGGGCTGGTTCAACAGTGCCGGATTTCATATCATCGCCACGGCATTCCGCGACAACGACCGCTTTATCGCGGTGGTCTTGGGGGCCAAGGGTGAGCGGCAGCGCGAAAACATTGCGCTTCAGATGCTGAATTACGGGTTCCGAAACTACAAAACATTGCCTGTTTTCGGGGCTGAAGAAACCCTGGCAACGGCTTCTGTCTGGAAAGGCGCCGAAGGTGAGGTTGCGCTGGGATCGCTCGAACCGGCATCGGTTACAGTGCCCAGGGGTGATACGGGAGCCGTAACCATAGAAAAACAGTTTGCCGAAACGATTTTTGCCCCGGTGCAAAAGAACCACGAGGTCGGACAACTGACGGTCGTGGTCGACGGTGCACTGGTTAAAAAAATGCCGCTTGTAACACTGGTTGCGGTCGAGCAGGCAGGTGTGGTAAAAAGAGCACTGCACAGCCTGACCCTTTTCTTTGTGCACCCGCCGTACTGGGGGGTGTTCGCGGCACTGCTCATCTGCGTGCTGTTGATCATCGGCAGGGTCATGGTGAACAGAAATAAAAAAAGTCAGGAAAACAACGGGGATTTCGGTAGTCTCCTTTGAACAGGTACATGGGTCTATGAACGTTGTTGCGGTTATTCCCGCCAGGTACGGATCGACTCGATTTCCCGGCAAGCCGCTGGCCGCAATTTGCGGTAAGCCGATGATTCAGCACGTGTATGAAAATGCGGCGGCCTGCGGACTGTTGGACCGGGTTGTTGTTGCCACCGACAACCCGGAGATCGCCGATTGCGTGGCCTCGTTCGGGGGTGGGGTGTGTATGACGGCCTCTACCCACGAAACCGGAACCGACCGCATTGCCGAAGCAGTGCAGAATATGGAAGCCGATATCATCGTCAATGTGCAGGGTGACGAGCCCCTGCTGCCGCCGGATGCTGTTTCAGAGGCGGTCGGGCCCCTGCTGAACGATGCGTCGATACCGCTGGGAACCCTGAAGACCGCCATTACCGACCGGGAGGACCTGGATAATCCGAATGTGGTCAAGGTGGTTACGGACGCGCGGGGGTTCGCGTTGTATTTTTCACGGGCAACCATACCATTCTGCCGTGAGGCCGGTGAACAGTCCCCGCAGTATTACCGGCATATCGGCCTGTATGTGTACCGCCGGGATTTTCTGTTCGCGTTTACGGAGCTGCCCCGGTCGCCCCTGGAAAAAGCCGAAAGCCTGGAACAGCTCAGGGCGCTGGATCACGGCTATGCGGTTAAAGTGGTAGAGACCGACTATTATCCCCTGGGGGTCGATGTTCCCGAGGACATCGGCCGCGTTGAGCAGATGATGCGTTGAAAACGCTTTAAAACGGATATATTTCGTTTTTGTATAGATGCTGTTTATTGACCGCGTGAGATGCTATACTTAACAACCACGCGAGCATATTTTTCATACTGACGGGCATTCAAGGATGACGAAACAGATTACAGTCGGCAACATTCATATCGGTGGTGGAAGCCCGCTGGCCCTGATTGCCGGGCCGTGCGTCATAGAAGATCCGCAGCAGACCTATGCCCTGGCCGGCAAACTGAAGGAGATTGCCGGGGGTGTCGGGGTGCCGTTTGTTTTCAAGGCCTCCTACGACAAGGCCAATAGAACATCGGTGCGGTCATACCGGGGGCCCGGAATGGAGAAGGGCCTGGAGGTGCTGGCCCGGATCAAACAGGATCTCCAGGTGCCGGTACTCTCCGATGTGCACCGTTTCGAGGAGATCGATTCGGCGGCCGCGGTGCTGGACGTGCTGCAGGTTCCGGCGTTTCTGTGCCGCCAGACCGATTTTATCTGCGCCGTTGCCGGGGCCGGGAAACCCATCAATATTAAAAAGGGCCAGTTTCTTGCACCCCGTGATGTGGACAACATTGTTGAAAAGGCCGAGAGTGTCGGCTGTAACGATATTTTGATTACCGAGCGGGGAGCCACCTTCGGCTATAATAATCTTGTGGCCGATATGCGTTCACTTGTCATAATGCGTGATTCCGGATACCCGATCGTGTATGATGCAACACACAGCGTGCAACTGCCCGGCGGCAAAGGTGACGCTTCGGGCGGCGACCGCCGTTTTATACAACCCCTGGCGCGGGCCGCAGTTGCGGTGGGCGTAGACGCGCTTTTTATGGAAGTGCATGAACAGCCCGATGCCGCTTTGTGCGACGGGCCTAATTCACTGCCCCTGCATGAGCTTGAGGCGTTTTTGCAACAGGTAGTGTATATTTCAAAAGTGCATGGTGAGCCTGCCTGATTCCAGCGGAATCCGGCAGAGAGCGCCTGTAACGATTCACAGGAGAAGAAACCAATGGTGCTGGAACGGGCCAAGAAAATATTCGAGATAGAGAGCGAAGCGATTTTAAAGCTGCGGGAGCGGCTGGATGAAGATTTTATCAAGGCGGTCAATATTGTCCTGTCCTGTACGGGAAAAGTCATTGTGAGCGGTATCGGCAAGTCCGGCCTGGTCTCCCAGAAGATCGCCGCCACGCTGGCCTGCACGGGCACGCCGGCTTTCTTCCTGCACCCCGCCGAAGGGGTGCACGGTGATATCGGCATGATAGCCAAAGACGACGTGGTTATCGCCGTATCCAACAGCGGCGAGACCGATGAGCTGATACGAATTCTGCCGATTATCAAGCGTCTGGACCTGAAGATGATCGTTATGACCGGTAAGATGGACTCGCTGCTTGCCAAAAACGGCGAGGTCGTTCTGGATGTGGGCGTTAAGGAAGAGGCCTGCAGTATGGGACTGGTGCCCACCGCCAGCACGGCAGCCACCATGGCAATGGGCGACGCGCTGGCCCTCACGGTGCTTGAGCGCAGGGGGTTCAAAGAGGAGGATTTCGCCGTGCTGCATCCCGGCGGGGCTTTGGGGAAAAAACTGCTGCTGCGGGTGGAGGACCTGATGCATACCCGCGACGCCGTGCCGCTGGTGCAGGAAGAAGATGCGCTGAATATCGTATTGATCGAAATGACCTCCAAGCGGCTCGGTATCACCGGGGTGTGCAATGCGGAGGGCTCCCTGATCGGTGTTATTACCGACGGTGATTTGCGCCGCGGCCTCGAGCAGGGGGCAACGCTGCTCTCACTCAAGGCCGGGGATATTATGACCACCGCGCCCAAAATAATTGCCAAGACGGACCTTGCCGCCAAAGCGCTGAAGATTATGGAAGAGCATTCCATTACGTCGCTTTTTATCCCGTCGGAGAAAGACCCCCAAAAGGCGGAGGGTGTAATTCATCTGCATGATATTTTGAAGGCCGGTATTGCATAACCATGCCGGAAACGGATATGATGGAAAAGATTGAAAAAGCCAAACTGATAAAGCTGCTGGTTCTGGATGTCGACGGTGTCATGACCGACGGAGGCATACTCTATACGGCCGACGGTGAGGAAATCAAACGCTTTGACGTGCAGGACGGACATGGTATAAAACTTTTTTTGCGTGCCGGGATAGATGTTGCTATTATTACCGGCAGGCGCTCGAAGGTGGTCGATATCAGGGCTGCCGATCTCGGCATTGAACTGGTATATCAAAAGGCTTTGAAAAAGACGGGAGCCTACGAAGACATCCTGCAAAAGCGGCAGTTGACCGATGCGCAGGTTGCCGTTATGGGTGACGATTTGCCGGATCTGCCGCTTGTGAGACGCTGTGGACTGTCCTTTACCGTGCCCGATGCGGTTGAAGAAGTAAAGCGTGAGGCGGATATTATAACGAAGCGACGGGGCGGCCGGGGGGCCGTCAGAGAAGCCTGTGAATACATCCTGAAAGCGCAGGACCTCTGGGACCGTGTAACGCAACGCTACTATCGGCCTGACGACGAGAATTGTTTGTAAACAATTCAGGGAGTAATAGCCCTGCCGGATGAGGCGGGAGCCTCATGATGATACGAGTCGAAAAAATACGGGTTGTTCTGCTCTGTGTGTCGGTGTGTATTATTATTGTTGTGCTGGGTGTTGCGCTGCGGGATAAAAAGCCGCCGATCGTGATCCAGACGGACACCGTCCAGGAAAAAGGGGCTGAAGTCAATATCGCCCTGAAGAATTTTTCGTACAGCTCGGTCAACAGTACTAATTTTAAAGAATGGGCGCTTAGAGCCGAGTCCGCTACGCATTATGATGAAGAACAGCGGGTTGTCCTGGAGGACATGGTGGTGCATTTCTACCAGGAGGGCACGGACAAAAACTACACCCTGAAAGGTCATGCCGGGCAGCTTGATACGAAAACAAAAAATATAACCATCGAGGGAGGTGCGGAAGGCATACTGCCGGACAACACAACCATACGTACTGATTCAATATTCTACGATCATGCAAAACGGACCATTTCGACCGACGATGCCATAGTGATTGATCGCGGATCATTTGTCATGGAAGGGGTCGGTATGATTGTGGACTTGAATACAGAAAAATTAAAAATTTTAGGAAAAGTAAAGGCATTGGGTAATTAAATGAAAAAAAAGGTCATACTACTCATACTTGTTTTTCTGAGCATTCCGTACCTGCTGACGGGTCAGGAAGTTGTTGTGTCCCGTCTTGCCGTTCTGCCGTTTGAGGTTTTCAGCATATCGGGCTCCAAAGGCCTGGATACCGAAGTGGCCCGTCAGCTCACACAACAGCTCGAGCTCAGCGGCGCAATACTCACGGTGGACTTCAAGGCCGTGCAGAACGTACTGGAGGAAGACGACAGGCTGCAGCTTACCGACAACGGCCTGCGGGAGCTTGCAAAACTGCTCAATGCAAATTTTATCGTTTTCGGGAGCCTGACCCAAATCGGGGAAGACATCAGTATCGACGTGCAACTGTTCAACAACTTCTCATCCGATCCTTACTATAAAACCTTTTCTGAAGGCACGGAGCTTGACGCTGCAGTTGAAGATGTTGCCTTGAAAATCAGCCAGGAAGTCGCTTTGCTTGCCGGGTTTATCCCTCCGGCCCAGCGGCCGAAGGTAAGCAGAAAAGCCCTGAAGGGCCGCAAAAAAGATGCGGACACAACCGGCGACGATGGTGATCTCGCCCGGGAACTGGGTTTTGAAGAAGAAATGCGCCTGGTGCTGGAAGAAGAGGAGGAAAAACCGGTTGCGGAACCCGAGCCCGAAGCCGACACCGAGGAGCCGTCCGAGGAAGAAGAGTCGGCACTCGAGGAAGAGACCCTGGAAGAAACGCCTGACGACGAAGAGCCTTCCGACGAAGCAGACGACGATGTGGAGCCGTCCGAGGAAGAAGAGGATGAGGAAGAAGGCTCGGAAGCGGTAGCGGCGGGCGAAGAGTATGAGGAAGAAGGTGATGAGGACGAAGAAACTGAAGAACCCCGGAAAACCGAAAAGAAAAAGCGAAGACAAAAAGCCTTTGCTTTCGACCAGCCTATAAATATCAATGCCGATTCCCTGGAATACGACAACAAAAACAACAGCGCCACCTTTACCGGTAATGTTGTAGCCCGGCAGGGGGGTATTGTGATTTTCGCCGACAGGGTGAAGGGTGTCTACAGCCCGAAAGGCGGGTTGAAACGGCTGTATGCTTCCGGAAATGTGAAGATTATTCAAGGGGATCGGATCGCAACGGGCCAAAAGATCACCTTTTACAATGATAAGCAGAAAATTGTGGCCACCGGATTTCCGCGGGTGTGGCAGGGGGACAATGTAATCCAGGGGAAAAAGATTACAGTTCTCCTGAAAGAAGACCGTTATATTGTTGAGGGGAGCCCGACAGAACGGGTTACCGCAACATTGCAGCCCAAGAAAAAGAAAAACAAGAAATGATTAAAAATATACTATACTAATAAATGCTGACGAATAAAGGATTGAAAGACTGATACTGTATGGGTTGTCTTAGTTCAGAAGCTCTTGTTAAGCGTTTCGGCGAAAAAACGGTTGTCGACAGGATATCACTTGAGGTGCATCAGGGGGAAGTGGTAGGCCTTTTGGGACCAAACGGAGCAGGAAAAACAACAACATTCTATATGTTTGTCGGCATGTATACACCGGACGGCGGACAGGTGTTTTACAACAACGAGGACATTACCGAAGCGCCCATGTATGTCAGGGCGCGCAAAGGCATTACGTATCTACCCCAGGAGACGTCGATATTCAGAAAACTGACGGTTGAAGAAAATATCCTTTCGATACTTGAAACGCTTCCCCTGTCGCGGGAAGAGATGATGGAACGGCTTCATGGGCATTTGCAGGAGTTGAATATAACGCATATCGCCAAGCGTAAGGCATATCTTCTTTCAGGTGGTGAGCGCAGGCGGGTTGAAATAACGAGGGCGCTGGTAACATCACCGCAGTTTATTCTTTTTGACGAGCCTTTCACCGGGGTTGACCCCATTGCCGTACAGGATATCCAGAATATTATCAAGCGCCTGACCTCAAAAGGTATCGGTGTGCTTATTTCCGATCATAATGTGCGGGAGACACTGGGTATCTGCGATCGGGCCTACATCGTGTACGAAGGCAAGGTTCTGGAAACCGGTGAACCGGAAAAAATAATTGAAAGCAGTAAGGCGCGCAGCATTTATCTCGGGGATAATTTCAGTATGTAATGCGTGCTGAAAATAGATAATGACGGGTACGGACTGTGTACGCACATACAACAAACACCGTATGGTGAGAAGACGGCACTCTCAATAACGACAGATGGAACTGAAACAACAGCTTAAATTATCACAACAGCTTGTCATGACGCCGCAGTTGCAGCAGGCGATAAAACTGCTGCAACTGTCACGGCTTGAGCTTTCCGATCTTATCAGGCAGGAAATCGACGAAAATCCGGTGCTTGATGAAACCCTGGAATCCGAAGGCACCCCGGACCAGGGCAACGGTGATGTGGGACAGGAAACGGCGGAGCCCGAAACCCAGCAGACGGAAACAAAGGAAGAATTCGACTGGAAGGAATATGTCGACCGCTCGGTATCCCCTGTGCGCGAACGGTTTTCGCAAAGTGTCGACCGGGAAGAACTGGAGCCGATTATCACCAGGAAAGCCTCTTTTGTCGACCATTTGCTGTGGCAGTTGCATCTGCACGATATAACCGACAAAGCACTGGAGGTGGGTGAGTATATCATCGGCAATCTCAATACCGACGGTTACCTGCAGGCGACGTTCGAGGAGATCACGCGCGACACGGGCGCCGATATCGAGGTGATAGAGTCGGTACATACTAAAATCAAGCGGTTCGATCCGGTGGGGGTGGCATCGCGAACGCTCCAGGAATGCCTGCTTACCCAGGTCGACCTGCTGCCGGGAGACACTGCCCTGGTGCGGACCATCCTGCAGAACCACATGAAGGACCTTGAGCGGAAAAAGTACCAGGCCATCGCCAAGACGCTGAAGATAGCCATAAAGGACGTGGTTACGGCTTGTGAAATTATCGCCAACATGGAGCCGCGGCCGGGCAGGGCTTTTAACGATAACGAAACACAGTTTATCGTCCCGGATATTTATGTCTACAAAATGGACGGTGAATATGTGGTGGTGCTGAATGAGGACGGCCAGCCGAAACTGCGGGTCAATTCGTTTTATAAAAACATCCTGTCTGGCAATACTATCAGCGCGGACAAGGCCAAGGAATACATCCAGGACAAGCTCAGGTCGGCCGTGTGGCTGATTAAAAGCGTGTACCACCGCCAGACGACCATCGTCAATGTAATGAAAAGTATTATAAAATTTCAATACGACTTTTTCGAAAACGGTGTCGGCAACCTGAAACCGCTGGTTCTCAGGGACGTGGCCGAAGATGTCGGCATGCATGAATCCAACATAAGCCGTATCACTACCAACAAGTATGTGCACACCCCCCACGGCATCTTTGAACTGAAATATTTTTTCAACAGCGGCCTGGCCTCGGACGACGGCGAGTCCATCGCGTCCGAGAGCGTGAAGAACATGATTATGGACATCATCCAGAATGAAGACCCGTACAAACCGTGCAGCGATCAGGAGATCGCCAATATTCTGAAGAAACGGGGAATTAATATCGCACGGCGTACTGTTACAAAATACAGGGAAATGTTGAGAGTGCTTTCTTCATCAAAAAGAAAAAAGCATAGATAACAACAAGAGCGTAAAGGAGTAATTTATGGAACTAAACGTTACATTCAGACACCTTGAACCAAATGATGCATTAAGGGATTATGCTCGGGAAAAGATATCGAGAATCGAAAAATTCGTCAGTAACATAAACGAAGTGCACGCTATTCTTTCACTTGAAAAACGAAGCCACATCGCCGAAGTTATTGTGAATGTCAACAGGGCCCAATTTGCCGCCAAAGAGGTCAACGAAGACAATATGTACACTGCCATCGATCTGGTTATGGACAAAATCGAACGGCAGGCTAAAAAATACAAAGACAAAATCACCAGCCATAAGGAGCAGCATCGCAGGGCGCGGCATAATATATTTTCCGCTGAAATAATGGAGCCGTCCCAGGCACCCAACATGGTGAAGACCGAGAGTGTTTTCATAAAAAAGATGGTTGTTGACGATGCGATAAGTGAGATCGGTGTCCAGGATGATGATTTTTTTGTGTTTATCAACGAAGATACCGAGAAAGTGAATGTATTATATCGAAGGAGAGACGGCGACCTCGGCCTGATCGAACCTGAAAATACTTGAGTTGAAGGGATTGTTACAATGAAGATAAGCGATTTTCTCAATGCTGAATTAATTATCGCTGAACTGCAGGGTAAAACAAAAAAACAGATCCTTGAAGAACTGGTTGCGCATCTTTCGGCCCAACGGGATTCCATAGACGCCGACGAACTGCTCCGGGTACTCATAGAGCGGGAAAAGCTGGGCAGCACCGGTATCGGAAACGGGATTGCCATACCCCACGGCAAGCTGAACGGTCTGGATAATATCGCCCTTGTTTTCGGTAAAAGCACGGACGGGATTGATTTCGACGCCATTGACGGCAAGCCGGTGCACCTGATATTTCTGCTGGTCGCTCCGGCAAATTCGGCCGGTGTGCATCTCAAAGCGCTGGCCCGTCTTTCGCGCTTATTGAAGGGCGCGCAATTCCGGCAGGATCTTTTGAGCGCAGCGGATGCGTCCGGGCTGTACAACATTATCGTTTCCGAAGACGACAAAATAGCCGTTTAACGGTTTTTCCGCTTTGCAGGCTGTTTGCGTTACCGCCCCGTCTTTACAGGCGGGGTCATTGTTTGTCTGAAACCGTGCGTTTTACGCAAGGAGGCACAAGGGAACCGTCCACTGTCGTGGACCCTGGGATATCAGCCACCGGCCGAAATCCCAAGCCGGGCACTTTGAGCCCGGTTGTTTACCCGCATCCAAAGGTCGGTCATGAAGGAATTGCATTTAATCATTATCAGCGGGCTGTCCGGGTCCGGCAAAAGCACCGCCCTCAAAACCCTTGAGGACATGGGTTTTTTCTGTGTCGACAATCTTCCGATTCTCCTGCTGCCGAAGTTTATAGACCTGTGCAACAGCTCCACCGATGATATTTCACGGGTCGCCCTGTGTGCGGATATTCGTGAAAAGACGTTTCTGAAGGAGTACACGCCTACCCTCGAAGGCCTGCGCGGGGAAGGATACCGGATTCAATTGATATTTCTGGAAAGCACGGATGAGGTCCTTATCCAGCGTTTCAGTGAAACACGACGGCAGCACCCCTTGAGTACAGGCGGATCGGTACGGGAAGGCATAACGCTTGAGCGGCGGATGCTTGAGGACCTGAAGGGGCAGGCGGACCGGATTATCGATACGTCCGACTTGAATGTGCACCAGTTGCGGGCCCTGTTTCAGGAATATTTCATCAGTGTGTCGAAACAGGATATGTCGCTCACCTTCATGTCCTTCGGCTTTAAACACGGCATTCCCCACGATGCCGATATGGTCCTTGATGTGCGGTTCCTGCCGAATCCGTATTTCGTGCCGGAGCTGAAAGAACTCGACGGGCATGACGGCCGGGTTTCGGGCTATGTTTTACAATGGCCGGAAACGCAGTCCTTCATTGAGAAACTAAAAGACTTTATTTCGTTTCAAATACCGCTGTTTGAGCGGGAAGGGAAATCCTATCTGACGGTGGCGGTGGGATGTACCGGCGGGCGTCACCGCTCCGTAACCCTGGCGGATTACCTCAAAGAACATTATTCCCGGGAGCGCGAAGGGGTGTTCAGTATTCATCGTGATCTTGAGAAATAGCGCCTGCAACACGTTGAGCCCTCCGGATAGTGCCGGTGTATCGGCACTACCTGCAGGGAATACAGTACGGCGTTTTTAATAAGAAAGGTAAGGTATGGTCGGGATCGTATTGGTTGGACATTGCAATTTTGCGGAAGAGCTTTTCAATGTTGTAAAGGTCATTGTCGGCAAGGTTGATAATGTGTATCCGGTTTCCTTTCAGTCCGGTGAGTCGCCGGAGGATTCGGTAAAAAAAGTGGCCGCCGCCATTCAGAAAGTAGACGGGGGTGACGGTGTTCTGATTCTGACCGATATGTTCGGCGGTACTCCCTCTAATATGAGTCTTTCCTTTCTTGAAGAAGGCAAGGTTGAAGTGCTGACAGGGGTAAACGTGCCCATGCTTGTCAGGCTGATAACATTGCGTACGGAAAACAAGAAACTGAAGGACCTTGCCAAGGATCTGAAGTCCTACGGCCAAAAAAACATCTGTATTGCAAGTGCCCTGCTGAAGAAACAAAAAAACTCATGATGAGTTCCGCCGGCCGGGCCGATGGTTTTGGACAACTGCAATGGTCGATACCACTATTGACATTGTGCCGATGGAGCCTGTGCACATCGACCAGGTGCATACCATAGAATGTGCATCTTTTACGGTGCCCTGGTCACGAACACTTTTGCTGGACGAACTCGGCAGCCCCGACGGACTGAACTTCGCAGCAGTTGCACGGCAGGAAACCTCCGATATCGTGGTCGGGTATGTATGTGCCCGCATGTGCTGCGGAGAGTGTTCTATTTATAAAATAGCCTGCCGACCCGAATACAGACGGAAGGGCATCGGAAGCAGGCTGTTGCGCCACATCATGAACCGGGCAGTTCAACATGATGTACATGATTTTACTCTTGAGGTCCGTGAACAGAATGCCGCCGGGCGGGCCTTTTATGAGAACCGGCATTTCGTGAGTGCGGGCAGGCGGAAAAGATACTATGACGATAACCGGGAAGATGCAATTATTATGCATTTTCCGGAAAAACAGAATCGAACTGAACAGGATTGACCGTGCATACCGGATGTGAACAAGCAACAGTACTGGAAATACGGGAAGTCGCCTCGGACATTGTGCATGCAACCCTCAGCGCGCCTGCAGTTGCCGGAAACGCCCGTCCCGGGCAGTTTGTTATGGCGCAGGCACAGGATGAGCCTTTTCCGCTGTTGCGCAGACCATTGAGTTTATGCAATGCGGGCAAGGACACGATTGAACTGTTGTTTCAGGTGCGCGGGTCCGGTACTGGTGTAATGGCGGGATGGCAAAAGGGTCAAAGCATCAGTGTACTGGGTCCCCTCGGGAACGGATTTGCGGTTCCGGATGATCTGGATACGGCCCTGCTTGTTGCAGGAGGCATCGGTATAGCGCCGCTGCTGTATCTGAGTCGTTTTCTGACCGGACAGCATACGTGCGAGCGGGTGCAGCTTTTTTGGGGGGGGCGAACCGAGGAGCACGTCGGGTACCTGGATGCTTTTGATATACCTGCCGCTGAAGCCGTTATTGCAACAGATGACGGTTCAAAGGGGTTTCAGGGTGTTGTAACGGATGTGGTTGCGGCTGCCATTGAAAAAAAGGTGCATATCGAAAGCAGAAAAGCCGCGTTTTTTGCCTGCGGGCCTCAGCCGATGGCGCGTTCGGTTGCACTCCTTGCCGAAAAGCACTCCCTTGATTGCCAGGTGTCCCTTGAAGCGCGTATGGCGTGCGGCGTAGGAGCCTGCCTGGGATGTGTGGTCGGCGCAGCGGGTGCGGAGTCTGCCGACGTTTA
>JANQGV010000201.1 GCA_028282925.1 Thermodesulfobacteriota bacterium | reverse complement strand
TTCGTCATTGCGGCGTACAAACAAGTACGCCTCACTCCTCACGACTGCCCACGCCTTGCATCTGAATATTTTCCGGCAGCCTACATAAAGCTATTGGCTCAACAAATCTATGTAAGGTGAAATCAATCAGATTTCTTCGATGGAGGTACGGCATGGATATTCTTGCCCTTTGCGGCAGTCCGCGCAAGAACAAAACCACTCACAGTGTTCTACAGGCGGTGCTTGACGGCACCGGCTGCAGCTCGGAGATACTCCGGCCGGCGGATATGAACATCGGCCACTGCACCGGCTGCCTTGTGTGTAAGAAAAAAACACCGGGAAAATGCTGGCAGGACGATGATATGGCCATGGCAATCGATAAGATGTTTGAGACAAAGGGATTGATTATCGCTTCCCCCACCTATTTCGGTAATGTGCCCGGGCCGTTGAAAAATTTTGTCGACCGTTCAATTCCCACCAGCTACACGGGAAAAGGCGATCCGTGGATGGGAGCTGAAAACCATGGAACACGGCCGCTCAAGGGCCGGCCGGCCATGATACTGGTTGTATCAGGCGGTGCCGACCATGAAAAAACAGCGGCCAATATCCGTCTGGTGCTGGAGTATTATGAATACTCCATTGTCGGTGAATTTGTCGAGCCCATGGGCGGCGCCGTCATCAGCCGGGATGAGTACCCGGATATCTATGCCGAACTTTTTGAACTGGGTAAAATGTTTGGTCAGGCCGTACATGATTATTCCCCCTGACATGCTGTAGCGTCTGAATAAATCAGTGTCTTATGAAATCCAGTCTTTCCGGTACTGCGCAGGAACAATTCCTGCCGTGCCGTCTTTATTCCGTGCGGACACTGAGCCGGGTGGCCGGAATCCGGTACTAGAGCACATTCCACAATACTATAGCCACGGGGAATAACAACGCAGGCTGATACGGTGAGATTGCCTGCGGTCATGTGCTCGCAGGAAAGGGGAGATACAAGAGAGAAACCACCGTTCGCACCGCTGCGGCTGCTCTCACCGTATCAGCCTGCGCTATCATGTAAGGGCTACAGAAAAAAGAAAGATGCTCTATAGTAAAAAGCCTGTCCGGCGGAGGCTTTTTTCAGCAACAGTACGTCAAGTGCTTGATTCACGTTAATATTTCCCTAAACTTTCCGAAAAAAAGAGCCGAAAGGTTGAAAAACATCCCTGCGGGCCTATATTAAAGTGTATATCGCTCATTCTTGCTATGAGGAGGAAACGCAGCTATGGCTAATCCAAAGCTGAACTGGCAAATACATTACAAGGACAACAGTATTGAAGGCCTGAAGCTTTCAATTATGAACAACCTGGAATACCGGCTGGCCAAGGATCAGTACACTGCCACTGGATACGACCGTTTTCTCAGCACGGCCTACTCGGTTGTGGAGCGGCTGGTTGAGCGCTGGATCGATACCCAGCAGACCTACCATTATGACAATGTAAAGCGTATCTATTATTTATCAATGGAGTTCCTGCTGGGACGTTCGCTGGAAAACTGCCTTATCAACCTGGGCCTGTATGATATTTGCCGTCAGGCCCTTGAGGAACTGGGGCTGGATCTTGAGACGGTCCGCAACTATGAAGTAGACGCGGGCCTGGGCAACGGCGGCCTGGGGCGGCTGGCGGCCTGCTTTCTGGACTCGATGGCAACCCTGTGCCTGCCTGCCGGAGGATACGGAATCCGCTATGAATACGGCCTGTTCCACCAGCGGGTTGTGCACGGCTCCCAGGTTGAAACGCCGGACAACTGGCTGGCCCGGCCGAACCCCTGGGAGATCGAGCGGCCGGAATATAACTTCAAGGTACGTTTCGGTGGAACCGTTGAGAAAAAGCCCGATGCATTCGGCCGCGAAAAGACCACCTGGTGGGGCGGCGAGGAAATCATCGCCATGGCCTATGACACCCCGGTGCCGGGATACAAGACCGAAAACGTCAATACGTTGCGGCTGTGGTCATCCAAAGCGACCGAGGAGTTCAACCTGGAATATTTCAACACCGGCGATTACATGGCGGCCTGTGCCAACAAGGTTGTCAGTGAAAACATTACCAAGGTCCTGTATCCCAACGACAATTTTTTCGAAGGCATGGAGTTGCGCCTCAAGCAGGAATATTTTATGGTGTCGGCCTCCATCCAGGACATCCTCCGGCGCTTTAAGGCCGACAATACCGATTTGCGCCATTTTCCTGAAAAAGTCGCCATTCAGCTCAACGATACCCACCCGGCCCTGGCCATTCCGGAGCTGATGCGGATTCTGGTTGATGAAGAAGGCCTGGAGTGGGACAATGCCTGGGCCATCACCACCAAGACCTTCGGCTACACCAACCACACTGTTCTGCCCGAAGCGCTTGAGGAGTGGCCGGTGTCGCTCATGGAGATGCTGCTGCCGCGTCATATGCAGATTATTTATTTGATCAATCACAATTTTCTGGAAGATGTAGCCCGCCGCTATCCTAAAGACAAAGAGCGGCTGGGGCGGATGTCCATCATTGCCGAAGACGGCGAGCGGCGGGTGCGTATGGCTTATCTTGCCATCATCGGAAGCCACTCGGTAAACGGTGTGGCCGAATTGCACTCCCGGCTGCTGCGCGAAACGGTCCTGAAGGAGTTTTATGAGTACTGGCCCAATAAATTCAATAATAAAACCAACGGGGTCACGCCCCGCCGCTGGGTTAAGTCCGCCAACCCCGGCCTTGCGGACCTGATAACCGAAACCATCGGAGAAGGCTGGCTGAAAGATCTCGACAAGCTTCGGGATCTTGAAAAGTTCGCCGACGATGCCGAGTTCCAAAAACGCTGGGGCAAGGTTAAGCTCGACTGCAAGCAGCGGCTGGCCGAACTGGTGTGGAACGAGGACTGGATCGAGCTGCACCCCGATTCCATGATCGATGTACAGGTAAAACGTATGCATGAATACAAGCGGCAACTGCTGTTTGCCCTGTTTATTATCGCCCGTTATCTCGAGGTGAAGAATAACCCGTCCGGTAACGGAAACGGCATTCCGCGCACCTGCATTATCGGCGGCAAGGCCGCCCCCGGCTATACCCGGGCCAAGCTGATCATCCGGCTGATCAACAGCATCGCCTCCGTGGTCAACAATGATGCCATGGTCAACGCGCGCCTGCGGGTATCGTTTCTGCCCAACTACCGGGTTTCCCTCGCCGAGCGGCTGATTCCGGCTGCCGACCTGTCCGAGCAGATATCAACCGCCGGAAAAGAGGCCTCCGGTACCGGCAATATGAAATTCGCCCTGAACGGTGCGGTGACCATCGGTACTCTGGACGGGGCCAATGTGGAGATTTTTGAAGAAGTCGGTAACGACAATATTTTTATTTTCGGCCTGAACGCCGAAGAGGTCGTACAACTTAAGCAGGGCGGCTACAATCCCCGAAAATATATCGATGCCTCCCCCCTGCTCAATGAAGTGATACGCCTGCTTGAGACCGACTTTTTCTGCAAGGGTGAGCCCGGGCTTTTCCGGCCCATCTACGACGAACTGGTCAACGCCGACCAGTACTGCCTGATGGCCGACTTCGATGCCTATATGGAGGCTCAGCACCTGGCCGATAAGGCCTATGCCGATACCGCCCGCTGGGCGCGGATGTCGATCCTGAATGTCGCCCGCTGCGGCAAGTTTTCCAGCGACCGCACTATTAAGCAGTATGCCGAGGATATCTGGAATGTGAAACCTCTGTGTCTTGCCAAGGCCCAGAAGTCTTCCTGATAACGCCTGTTTCCTGCATTGAGCACATCTTCCGAGATACACAATAAAAAAAAGACAGGCTTTTTCATCGAGCCTGTCTTTTTGGTGTTTGAATGTTTTTCTGCACTTTAAAACGCAAACAGTCCGTGTATCCAGAGCGGCATGGCCGTAACCGGGCCATGGAGTGTTGCCCTGCCTGAAAAATCTATATCTTCAAGCCGGTAATAGTAGGTTTTACGGTTTTGAACCGTCGTGTCTGTAAAAGAATACTGTGCACCCTCGAGGACTGAGCCCCGGGCCGGGATAAGTTCGGCATTGACCCTGCTGTACTCTCCATCCGGCGATTCCGCCCGGTAGATATTGAATCCTGCATTGTCGGTTTCCGATGCCGTGGCCCAGTCAAGCGTAACCCGGCCGTTATCCGGCTTGGCCGTAAACGAACTCAGCTCAATCAGGGTCGGCTCAACGTTCGCCACCACGGCAACCAGGTCATTGTAATCGTGGTCGCCGCCGTTGGGCAGGTCTTCAAAGGCGATCAGCCAGGCCCGATCGACTGCGGTATTGTTTTTTATATTGAAAAGATCGGTAACGTCAAAGGCCACAAAGTGGTCTACCACAGGGGCGGTGCGGTCGTCGGAATACCAGGGGCCTTTGCCGCTGCCTGATCCGCTCAGTTTTTCAACAAACACAAAGTCGTCGTCAATATTAATCGTGGCATACAGGGCGTTTTGTCCCTGGGGAATATTGGTTGCTATGGGTGTGTACACCCCGGCGCTGTCTTCAATGCCCAGCTCCTGGCCATAGCCGGCATAACGGACGGTTATGTTTACATAGCCCTCGTCAATTTCAAACCACCAGTCGTCTTCATCGTCGGAAAGTCCACGGTCGTTGTAGAGTTCATCCGAGGACTGGTAGGCGGTATTGAAAATGGTGTTGCAGATTTGATACAGATCGCGCTCGCTTCCCGGGTTGCTGTTGTCGTCAATCGTTGAATATGCCTGGGCGGTGCCGGTTGCTATCAGCAGTGACAAAGCCAGAGTGGTCATGTAAAGTGTCTGTTTCATTGTAGTGTCCTTTTGCTGCCTTTCTATTTGTGGATGCCTGGGTTTTCGTTTGTTATCGGGAAAATCTTTCGTTTTGTATGAGTAATTATGACGTGAAACACCTTAAAATTGAATACTCTTATAGTATGATTTTACGTCGTATTTTTCAGGCGGTTACATCTACGACATTTCTAAGAAATTAGTATTAGCTGGAAAGACAAGATATACAGTGAGAAATGTGGGCAATTCCCCTGGATGTGGAGCATATTGGTTCATCAATGGTATTACGGAATATGCTTTTGTGGGTAGTGCCGGGTGTTTTTGTTCATAAAATCAACCACCCTCCCGTCCATCATCACATCTTCGCGCTGAAGGGGGCGGGTCAATACCAGTTGGTCCAGTGAGCGGCAGCGGCTCAGGGCCACATAGGCTTGGCCCGGCGCAAAGGTGCCCGATCCGAAGTCGATTATGGCGCGGTCGAATGTTTTGCCCTGGCTTTTATGAATGGTAATGGCCCAGGCAAGCTGAAGTGGCATCTGGGTATATCTGCCGGTTATTTCCTGGGTGAGGGTCTTCTCCTTCTCGTCAAACACGTAGCGGTACAGGGTCCAGGTGTAGGGCCTGGCTTCTGCCAGGCCGCCGTCCTCGGTCCGCACCAGCACATAGTCGGTATCGGCCTCCTCCACCACTCCCAGTGTTCCGTTTACGAACAGTCCCTCGGAACTGTTTATCAGAAACATTACCTGGGCCCCCGGTTTAATTGTCAATTGCCGGGCGGCAGGTGTTGCTTCCGGGTCGAAAGTGCCCCGTGTCCGGGCAGTATAGGTGTAATGATCTGAATCGATATGCCCCAGGTGGTAGCTGTTGGTGTCGTCGGCCTTGCGACGGGTTGTGGCAAGGTAGACCGTGGCCGGACCCAGGTCGATACAGTCCGGGTCGACCCGCCGGTTGATGAGGGAGAGTTGTTCCTCGGTCAGGGTATTGGTGCGCACTGCATTCAGCAGCTCGATAAAGGTCGTGTCATGCTGCCGGTAAATGGTATCGAGTTCTATTGTCTGCATATTAAACCGTCCGTCGGCCATTACCCGTGCCGAAAAAAAGTGGGGGCTTGCATAGAAGGTTGAAAAATACCGGTGCTCCTCATCTGTTACCACCGGCGGCAACTGGCACAGGTCACCGATAAACACCATTTGCTTGCCGCCGAACGGCCGATCGTTTTGCAGCACGGCTTGCAGGAACGCATCGATACAGTCGAGCAGGTCGGACCGCACCATGGAGATTTCATCAATTATTATCATGTCGAGACAGGCGTACAGAAGCATATGGGGGTTGTTTTTGGCCTCTTTTTTTGCCTCGGCCACGGTGATGTGGGGAGAAAAACCGAAAAAGGAATGAATGGTTTGTCCTCCCACGTTCAGGGCGGCAACGCCGGTGGGCGCCAGCACGGCCGCTGTTTTTTGTGTGCGGGCCATGCAATAGGACAGCAGGGTCGACTTGCCGGTACCGGCCCGGCCCGTGATAAACAGGTTGGTGTCCGTGTTTTCGATACGATCAAGCGCTTTGCGAAAGCGGGGATTCAGGTCTATGTCAAACGGCATGGTTATTCTCTTTGTTTTTAAGGAGTGTGTTACCGGCTTATTAATAGCAGGATTGTAGTTTCAATTCCTTTTATCAAAGTTGAAGAAAACATACATCAAATAAGACGCAAGCGCCTCCTCCTTTTCTTTGCGCGCCAAAGAAAAGGAGGCAAAAGAAAGGCGCCCTGCAACTTGTCCCGCCCAAAAAGGCGGGATACCCTCACGGCACGATTTCAGTCGGCGGGTCAACAAACTCGTCCCGGTAAGCCGGGACTCAAACATATCGACCCTCGCCTCCGTCTGAAATCGTTGCACTCGGCTGCGTTGCAAAGGGATCGTGAAACGTTAGCGGCAAAAAACGGTTAACGCCTTCATGTATCCAAACATAAGAAACATTAATGTTTTCACCTGTTATGTGAAGATATTAAGCACTCTTTTGGTACTCACCGTTATAACGTGATTGCGGAGAAATGAAAAGGGCAAAGTGCAACAAGGGCGGGACATACGTGATGCGGTACTCAGGAGAGGTGAAACTCCGGATACTGTTCTTTGAGGCAGTCCGGGCACATGCCGTGGCTGAACTGCACGGCGGAATGCTCATCCAGGTATTTTTCAAAGCGGTGCCAGTTACCCTCTTTATCCCTGATTTTTTTGCAAAACGAGCAGACCGGCAGCACGCCCTTGATAGGTTTGATCCGGTTAACGGTTTCCTGGAGTTCTGCAATCCGGGCCTCGAGGTCTTCCTCGAGCTGTTTCTGGGCGGTGATGTCGCGAACACTGGATCGGCGGCCCAGGAACGCACCGTCGGTATCAAACACCGGCGTGCAATAGTGGCTGATCCAGCGCAGGTCTCTGCTCCGGGTGTACATCCTGAAAACGATCCGTTTCCGTCTGTTGTTGCGCGGCAGGTTCCTGAGGTAGTTGCCGATGACGGGGCGGTCGTCGGGGTGGGCTATTGCTTCCAGCAGGTGCGGGTTGCAGAAAAAAGCCTCTTTGGGATATTCGGTTATGTTTTCCAGCGGGGGGGCCACAAACAGGTAGGTTCCGTCCGGGCTCTGCCAGGTTTCGGAGTTTTGAGTCGAATCGGCAATTGATCTCAGACAAGCATCCATTGCAGCGAGCTTTTTTTCAAGACGCACAATATGCTCGCGAAGTTGTGTGATTTGTACCTCCCGGCGTTTTTTTTGTATATGTACCGGCCTGTTCATAACTAATAACTATAGTTTTTTTCGTAAATTACGATTAATAGATATGTTTGAACCCTTGAGTATCTCTACTTATATAATACCGGAAGTGCGATATAAGGTTATGTAAAAAAAAGGTAAATATTTACGAGTGATTTATTTGATTAATGCTCACTATCAATCCTGATTTGGATCGTCTATTGCAAAACCTTGCGGTAAAATCAGACCATTTTGGTATGATTTAGTTATAATATAAATATAATAGATAAACTTAATAGAAATTTATTTGATAATTTACTTTTTTGACTTTTACGTTATATTTTTATTATATATCTCAGTATGGAAGGAAGCAGCCGGAGGGCATGGTAACCAACGGCATCGGCACGGTCGGCTCCTCCACGGTTGAAACCGCCGCAACAGAAGCCACCACCTTTACCCAGCTTTTTTCAATGGGCTCGGCCAGAATAACGGCAGCGGCCCTGGAAGTGAATCGGCAAATAGATAGAACCATTGATTTTGACGGCCAAACCGAAGGAGGCACCGATTCCGTTCCCAATGCCACCGGGCAGATCGGCATTTCGGGCACCGCGGTCATCTCAGCAACTCTGGGCAGCGGCGGCACCGTGACCATCGACCCCCTGCAGGTGCTTTTTCTCACCGATGTGTCCGTAAGCGACAATGAATCGAAGTATACGGCAACATTTGAAAAGGATGATTTGCTCAACTTCACCGCAACCGGCGATTACGGTCTGACAGGCGGCACCACGGTAACGGTCAACCTGGACATGGCTGCCGACGTGCAGGATCTTGATGTAACCGTTGTCACCGACAACGGTACGGTTGAGGCCCAGGCAGATGCAGACATCGACATTATTGCCCAATATTCCGACAGCGATATCACTGATGACACGCCGGGCACCCTCATCAGCGACACCACCGTATCCAGCACGGTAACGCTTACCGATGAGGAAGGAACCAACACCGTCAGCATCGATATCAAACTCGACAGTACAACCGATCCGGCCACCGAAGAAATCACTGCAACGGTCAATGGAAAAACCTTTGGACCGTATACTTTGCAGGAGTTTGAAGACAGATTCGGTGTTGATGTATACCCCGAACAGTAAACAGCCCGCATAGCGGCAGAGTGAAGCAACAGGCGCAGAGGATGACGGCAGGTATGTCCTCTGCGCTTTTTTTATTTCCGTATTACCCCTGCATCGTCGGTATGGGTATAAGTACCCCGGCGAAAAATACGTAGCAATAATTACCGATTGAGAGAAACAGTTGAAGAGCCCCTTGTGGGGAAATCGAGCCGTAAAAAAATCAGATCAATCTACGGCAGTGCCATGAAAAGAAGCGGTGTTGCAAGCAGCGCCAGGCAAAACGGCAGTATGGCCAGTACCGCCAGATCACATAGATTTTCAATGTGTGAAAACGAGTTACCCCGCAGTTGCAACAAGTGTAATAAGTACATGATATGTTACCCCCTGTTTCAAAGTGGTGCGTAATTCAGTACAAATATAATGATATTCATTTAGCTTTCAAGCCCCCAAAAGGTAAAAAAAGTGTTAAATATTTACGCCCTGAAACAAAGCCCGCACAGGGCGGCAGAAGTTTGTTTTTGCCGGGGGCTCTGCCTGTTTAACAAAGCTGCGGGGTGTTATTTTCTTACCCAATATGCTACCTTTCACATATACGGTACAATATCCGGCATGTGCCTATGGAAGAATTTTGCCTGCAGGAAGAAGACAATTTCAAGCGCAAATGCGCCATACACCTGCCCATTGTCATCCTGATCGGGGTGGTGTTGTACTACCTGCTGGGTGACCTGCGGCAGACAATGGCCGCCACCGTTTTCATAGCCCTTATCATGGCCACCCTCGTTTTCTGGCGCTACCGTGTTGCCATAGCCTTCATCGGCATCGTCGTCCTGATGATGACCAAAACCATCGACCTGAAAAGTACCATCGAGTTCATGAACCTGGATGTCATCCTGTTCCTCATGGGCATGATGACCATCATCGCCCTGCTGCGGCGGTCAGGGTTTTTCCGCTGGTTTCTGGCAAAGGGGCTTGAGTTTTCGAAGTTTCGGCCCCACCGCCTTCTTTTTATTATCCACGTGGTTTCGGCCTTCATGGCGGCCATGGTGGACGAGGTCACCTCCATCCTGTTTGCCATTGCCCTGGTGTTTGATTTCTGTGATTACTTCAAGATCAACCCGGTAAAGCTGACCATATCCATTATCCTTGTAACCAATATCGGCAGTTCCTGGACCGTGCTGGGCAACCCCATCGGCATCCTGATTGCGCTGCGCTCCGGGCTCACTTTCGAAGACTTTCTGCGCACGGCCTTTCCTGTCGGGGCGGTTGCGTTTCTGGTTCTCATGGGGCTTTTGTTTTTCTGGCTCAAAGATATCATTAAAAACCTGCAGACCAGCATCGATGCCGCCTCTATCGCCGACCGGCGCGCATTTCTGAAAGAGCTTACCACCATCGAAGACCGGCCCCTGTTCCTGGGGTCGGCATCCATTTTTGGAGGCGTTATCCTGCTTTTGGCCCTACACCACCGGTTCGAGATTTTTCTGGGGTTGGAGCATAATACGGTTTTGGTTGCGGCGGCCATCCTGGGGTCGGGCATCTGTATGCTCTGGAAGCGGGAGCTGGCCCGGGAGTTGCTCATGAACGATGTAGACTGGTGGACCCTGGTTTTTTTCATGTTCCTGTTCGCCAAGGCCGGCACCCTGCAGTATGTGGGTCTTACAACCATTATCAGCGAGCAGATGCTCAACCTTGCGGGCGACGGTAACCTTCTGGTCCTTATCCCCCTGGTGCTGTGGGTGACGGGCATCACATCCGCGGCGGCCGACAACGTGGTGATTGTGGCCACCTTTATCCCGGTCATGAAATATCTGTCGCAATACCTGAATACCGATATTTTGTGGTGGGCGCTGCTGTTCGGAGGCTGCTACGGCGGCAACATGACCATGGTGGGCTCAACCGCAAATATTGTGGCCCTTGGTCTTTTGGAAGAACACGCCGGTTATCATATGCGCCTGCGCTACTGGATCAAAATCGGGTTCTGGGCGGCGGTGCTGCCGATGATTATTGCGACGGTGGTGCTTATGGTAATGGTATTATAGGCGTGTATGTGGGGTGCACGTATCTATTAGGCAGGGTCTTTCATGTGGTCTCTACCTGTTTTAACCGTTTAACGGGCATTTCAGCATCATCAGGCGGCCATCAGAAACGGCAGCAACAGCAACCCAAGTGAAGCTACCAGGACAAAAAGAACCAGGATATCGCATACATCATCGAAGTGATGAAAATGTCCGATATCAAAATGTGACATGTGCAGAATATTCATTTTTTCACCCCTCTTGAAAAATGTTGTTTCTTTGTTTTTCTACACCTTTTTTCCTATCCTCTACCTATTAATATAGTTTGAAAACTGATGGATTCAATTGCTTAAATATAACTTTTTGGCTACTGTTATATACGGATTCAACAGTATGGAAATTCCCCTTAGATCAACTCCTGTGTTTGAAATAAAAGAAATATCAATAATTTATGGTTAATATGGACGATGTGCAGTATCATTGTGGTCTTCACAAGTACACATTTGCGGCAATTAGTGGTATATGATTGTCAGTAAACAACAACCATGAATAAGGAGGGGGACATCATGTCACAGCGTATCATTGCTACTACCAGGAAGCTCCGGACTTTAAGAATATTTGCCTGTCTGCTGCTTGGCGGACTGGTGCTGTTGGCCGTCGGCGCACCGGCGGGGGCCTACCCGCGCACCGATGAAGACCTTATCGAAACCAGTTGCGGCGACAACCAGACCACATCCATTCTTATTGCCTACGATACCATTCACGGCTCCACGGCCGAGGTTGCCGAGTTTATCGGCGAAGACCTTTGCGCTAGGGGATTCAAGGTCGATGTGCGCCTGGCAGCCAATGTTACCGACATTAGCCCGTACAGCGCCGTTATCGTGGGCAGCGCCATCTACCAGTTTGCCTGGCTGGAAGGGGCAACCACCTTTTTACGGCAAAATGAGCAGGCTCTGTCCACGTTGCCGGTTGCGTTCTTTATTGTCGGGGCGTCCATGGCGGAAGACACTCCCGAAACCAGGGAGGCGGTAAAGCAGCAGTTCGTCGATCCTGTGCTGCAGGAGTTCGCTGCAATCACCCCCGTATCAATAGGGTTGTTCGGCGGGGCGGTCGATTTTATGGCCAACGAGTATAATTTCATGGAGCGGATTGTGCTGCGCATCCTGGGGCTCTTTCTCGGCTACACCAATTCCGCCGACTGGCGCAACTGGAACACGATCGGCGACTGGATTGGAGAAGCGGCGGCACTGCTCAACGGTGAATGAGACAAGGAAATGCACATGGATTCCACGGCCGGCTGGATGGGTACCATTCTACGGGTTGATCTCTCCCGGAAAACATTTACTGAAACGGCAACCCGGGACTATGCCGAACGTTTTATCGGCGGACGCGGCATTGCCGCAAAAGTATACTGGGACGAAGTGTCTCCCGATGTGGGAGCGTTCGACCCTGAAAACCCGCTGATCCTGATGACCGGCCCCCTGTGCGGTACGGGTGCCGTCGGCGGATCGCGCTGGGTGGTTGCGGGAAAGTCTCCGCTCATGCATCCGGACCAGTACGGCATGACCAACCTCGGCGGTACCATGGGGCCAGCAATCAAGGCCGCCGGGTACGACGGTATGGTTATTACCGGCAGGTCGGACACACCCGCCTGTCTTGTTGTCGATGAAGGGCGCGTCACGTTTGATGATGCCGGTCCTTTGTGGGGTCTTGAAACACAGGTTGCTCTCCAGCGCCTGAAAGGCCGGTACGGTAAAACCTCCCAATCGCTTACCATCGGCCCGGCCGGTGAGAACCTTGTGCGCCTGGCCGTTGCAGTCGGCGAGCAGGGGGCCTCCTGCGGCAGCGGGTTCGGCGCGGTCATGGGCAGTAAAAACCTCAAGGCCGTTGTGGTGCGGGGAAGCGGGCGGGTGCGGATCGCCCATCCCAACGACCTGAAAGACGTAAACGCCCGTATCCGGTCACTTATCGGTGAAAAATTTCTCTCCGATCCCAACATCGAGGGCATTGAACTGGTTCGTCGTGCGTCGTGCTCCGGCTGTCCGGCCGGGTGTCCCCGGGGGCTGTATAAACATGACACCGGCACCGAAGAATACCTAAAAAACTGTCAGTCCACCTATGTGTATTACACCTGGGACCGCCTTTTTTACAACGGCGAACCCACCACAAACCCTTTTCTGGTAACCTCGCTCTGCAACCGGCTGGGTCTGTGCACCCAGGAGATGAGCAATATTTTCCGATTACTTAATCTCTGTCGGGAAGAGGGTGTCGACCTGGGGGGCTTCGACGTGTCCCGGATGGGCAGCCTCGATTTTGCGGAAAACCTGCTCCGCAGTATGAGCTCCCGCACGGGCTTTGGTAATATTCTGGCCCGGGGCACCATCAGGGCCGCTCAAGCACTGGGCCCCGATGCCGAAGCATTGCTGGAACGTTTTGTGACCCCCAGCGGGTTTCACGCCCATGAATACAGTCCCCGCTACTTTGTAACCAATGGTGTCTTTTATGCCACCGAAGCAACAAGCCCGCTCAACCACCTGCATGAAATCATTTTCCCCCTGATGAAATGGGTCATGTGGTATGCAACCGACGGCACCATGAACCCGTTCAGCACCGATGTCATGCGCGCCATGGCCCGGCGGTTCTGGGGCATCCCGGACGCGGCCGACTTTACATCGTATGTTGGTAAGGGGCCGGTTGCCAAACTGATTCAGGACCGCAACTTTGCCAAGGAAAACCTGGTGGTGTGCGATTTCCTGTATCCCATGCTCATTGCCCTGGGTGCCGAAGATTTCCTGGGTGAACCCGATCTGGAGAGCCGTCTTTTGTCGGCTGTGACCGGGACGGACGTTTCAGAGGCCGCGTACTACCGCACCGGCGAGCGGGTTTTTAACCTGCAGCGCGCCATCCAGGGATGCGAGGGCCGTTGCGGCCGCAAGGACGATGTTTTGAATGAAGTCAACTTTACCGAGGGCCTTGAAGTGGATGAAGGGTTTTTCGGTATCTGGAATCCCGATTTTATGGTGCCGGGTCCCGGTGGTGAAATCGTATCGCGCAAAGGGGCGGTTGTGGACCGGGAGCAGTTCACCCGCATGATGGACGACTACTACAGCGCCAGGGGCTGGGACGTTGTATCGGGCCTGCAGAAAAGGGACACCCTCATCGATCTTGATCTCGGCGATATTGTTTCCGATCTGGAAACCAGGGGGCTTGTGTGTAAGGAATAGAAGATATTTCACCACCCGCTATGCTGGAGCCACTGAGAGCACAGAGAGAAAGAAATAATAACCCCGTAACCTGTGGTGAATATTTTTTACAATCCTTTTCAGACGTTGTATACTGTGCGCCATGAGACTACTTCGTTTTCTCAAAAACTGTACCCTTGTTTATCTCGCGATTGCACTGCTGTGCATTGTAGAGGCCTACTGGTTCTGCGATATCAGCCTGCTGGGCGACAAGGACGCCGCCTTCCATAACAACGCAAGCGTCGGCATCGCCCCTGACCCGGCTAAAACGCCCGAGGCCCTTGTGCAGATCTACCAGGCGCGCACCTGGAGCTGGCGGGGCCTGGTGTCCACCCATACCTGGCTGGCGGTAAAGGCGGCCGGCAGAAAAAACTATACGGTGTACCAGCTCAAGGGCTGGCTCTTCTACGAGCAGGGCACATCGCCCCTCTCTGTTCAGCAAGACGTTCCCGACCGTCGCTGGATGGGTAATCGCCCGGCCCTCGTCCACGAAGTGCGCGGCCCCCGGGCACAGCGCATTGTTGCCAGAATTCCTCACGTGGTGGCCGAATACCCGTTCCGGCAGCAGTATCGCCTGTGGCCCGGCCCCAACAGTAATACCTTTATCGCCTACCTGGGCCGGCACATACCGGAACTGCAGCTCGACCTGCCGTCAACGGCCATCGGCAAGCATTATTTCGAGGGGTCGGCCACAGGGCGCACAACCTCGGGCACCGGGTTCCAGTGGTCGTTCTACGGCGTTGCCGGGCTGGCGCTCAGCCGCGAGGTGGGCTTTGAGCTGAACCTCCTGGGCCTGCATTTCGAAATCAACCCCCGCAAAAGGGCGGTAGATTTCCCTGGCGTCGGCACGCTGAAAAGTATATGATGTGTAATCGTCAACGTACAGGGGCAGACGGGGCCAGTTGTAAATAAAAATACTTACGGGCGCGTTTCTACAAATACAGCGTTTTATTACAGGGAGAATGTATCATGATCAAGGGTGTGGACAGATTTAGAGTGCTTTTATGCAGTGTTGCGGTGCTGTTTTTTTTCGGAGCAGCCGCTATGTCACCGGTGTACGCCGCCGATCTTTACCAAAACGGCGACTATCATTTTTTTCTGGACAGTGACCGGGAAGAGTTTGGGCATTTGATACTGTATCAATATTCAAGTACCGAAGACCCGGTGCTGGTGTTTCAACGGGTCATTCTGTATACTGACTTCGGGGGTAAGGCTCCGCTGGACCAGTACGAGGTTTCCGGGTCGTCCGGACTCCATCTGCTGCCCATTGGCGATTCCGGTGCCTGGGGCACAACCCGTTCAAACTGTTATGACGACGATGAGGAAGAAGAATGTAATGCATATTATATGGGCCAGGAACTGAACGGTGGAGATCTTGCTATCTTTATCGAGGGCCGGTTCACCTCCCTTGATACCACAACCGTCCGGGGTACCGTATTCCTTTTTGACGACTACCAGTCCAAGGATGTCATCTGGAGACATTCGTTTGCCGGCACCGCTAAAATCGCCTATTCTCTGGTGGTTACCAGCTACTTAGGTAATGAGTTTGTTGAAGACTCGGCTATGGTTTCGTTTGACCCGGAGCCCTTCCGCCTGGCAAAAACGGGACCGTATGAATCCATGCCTTCTTACTTTTACAAAGGTGATACTGTATCCGTCACGGCCATTCCCAAGGATGGGTATATTTTCGACTATTTTCTTGATTACTGGACAAGTCCCTTTCCTCAGATAACCGATAACCCCATGACGGTTACTATGGACCATAGGCAGGAATTTACCGCCTACTTTATTGAGGCGGACCTGGGCGTGTTTGCAGCAGACTGTAACCCCGACAATTCAGTGCCGGCCAGTTTCTCAGAAGGTCCTGTTTCGGTTTCACATATAGAGGTAAAAAACAATTCCGATGCCGCGGCGCGGGTTTCGTCCATGAATTATACCTATACCGGAGAGGGAAGCGCGTCGGATATTACAACGGCATCCCTGTACCGCGACAGCACCTGTTCCGGCACGGCGGAAACCCTGCTGGGGCAAACGTCCATAAACAGCGGCAGCATGGCATTCAGCAACCTGGCGGAAGATATCGACACCGGCACTTCATCCTGCTATCTGCTCCAGTACACCTTCAGCCCCCTTGCCGTGGCAAAGATCAACGCCCGGCGCTGCGGAAGTGCCGCTCATGGTCTGACGTCCCAGACCGTCTGCCCCTGTGCCGATTATGGTGCGATAATTGCTCCGGAGGACATTACCGCCACCCTGGGCAGCGTGTCGGAAGAGGTTAAGGGGGCAACCATAACCGGTACGGTAAATGCCGGTTTCCCGGAAGTGGTGATTGAGGGTGAGCAGACCATCATCGCCGAGCAGAAAGAGACCCTGGAATCGTTCACCGTTCAGATGAACGACGTGCATACCACCTGTTACAGTAACTGGAAAGCCCGTTTCACCGTGTGCAAGGCTCCTGGAGGCGCAACTGGGTACCGGTTTGATTCCGGCGGACAGGAAATCCTGGTAGCGTTTGATGCCATGGGCAAAGCCGAAGCCACCTTCACCACCGGCGACAAGGGCGGTGAGTATCAGATTTGTGTTGTGCCCGAGCATGTAGACGGTTATGCCTATACCTGCCCCCAGGAAACAAGCGACAATCTCACCTATAGCGTCTACGTGGGCGGGATAGAGCTGGTGGCACAGTACGACGGCAACACAGAAGACACGGCTGTGAGAACCTTTGTCAGCAACATAGAGGTCCAGAACAAGCTGATTGCCAAACCCCAGATGGCGCCGGAGGACCCCCGCACCATCAAAAAGATTACCTTCAGCCTTGACGGGACGTCCCGGGAGGATTCATCCGAGCCCTTCGAGACAACCTTTGATATGCAAACGGTAACCGAGTCATCCAGCCTGCGCCTGACAGCCGAGCTGAGCGACGGCAATACGCTGGAAGAAGAGTATGCCTTCTACGCAATACCGTTCCCGGGCTGGCTGAACACGGTTAAAGACATGCAGACCTATCTTGACTGGGGCTTTAAGGACACGGACGAACACTATTATGTCAGCTTTGCCTATCCGGGTGATTTTATATGGGAGAGCATTATTCCGTCGGATATCCCGCTGCTGGGCGGCGAAGAAAACGAGGCGGCTATGTCCTGTGCTATCGAGGGGACCTATTCCATTCAGCAGGAGTCGGGACTGACCGGTGAAGGAGAGGTGGCAACCGAAATCCTGGGCCATGAGTTCGAGGCGCGGGGAACCGTTGCCGCTGAATTCGACCAGGAGTTCAACCTGAAACCGGGGGCTACCGCTACGTTCGAAGGCCAGATAACCTTTGTAATACCGGAAAAAACCCTGGCCAGCAGAACAATTCTCGTCTACGGGGTACCCATTACCCTGGCGATTGACCTGGGCGGCAATGTGCTGGTGTTTGTGGGAGGTAATGCGGTTCTGGACGCCGAATTTGCCTTCGATTCAATGACCTTTGTGCCGGGCACCACCATCACCCTGGACGTGAC
>JANQGV010000280.1 GCA_028282925.1 Thermodesulfobacteriota bacterium | reverse complement strand
TTCCGATTGTATGGTGTCCGAGCCTTCCAGGTCGGCAATGGTGCGGGCAACTTTAAGGATGCGGGTATAGGCCCGGGCCGACAGCCCCAGCTTGTTGATAGCCTGCTCGAGTAGGCGGTGTGATGCAGTGTCGACCCGGCAGTGGTTTTTTATCCTGCGGGCGGACATCTGGGCATTGCAGTGGATTTTAGACCCGGCAAAGCGCTTCTGCTGAACAACGCGGGCGCGGTTGACACGCTCCCGAATGGCTTCGGAGGGCTCGGCGTCACGCCGGTCCGCGAGTTCCCGGTACTCGAGCGCGGGCACATCGATGTGGATATCGATACGGTCCAGCAGGGGGCCGGACACCTTGGCCATGTAGCGCTGGATCTGGGTGGGGGTACAGGTGCATTCATGCTTGGGATCGGATAAATAGCCGCAGGGGCAGGGGTTCATGGCCGCCACCAGCATAAAACGCGAGGGATAGGTGAGTGATGTCAGTACGCGGGAGATGGTTACCTGTCCGTCTTCAAGGGGCTGCCGCATAACCTCAAGGGCGTTTTTCTTGAATTCAGGCAGTTCGTCGAGAAACAGTAGGCCGTTATGAGCCAGGCTCACTTCACCGGGCCGCGGTATGGTGCCGCCGCCGATCAGGCCCGCATCTGATATGGTGTGGTGCGGCGCCCGGAAAGGGCGATTGACAACCATGGGGCTGTCCTGGTCCAGGGTGCCGGCAACGCTGTGTATTTTGGTTGTTTCAATGGCTTCCTGAAAGGTAAGGCGCGGTAAAATGGTGGGTATGCGCTGGGCCAGCATGGTTTTGCCGGACCCGGGAGGGCCAACCATCAAGATATTGTGTCCGCCTGCGGCTGCTATCTCAATGGCGCGCTTGGCGTGTTCCTGCCCTTTGACATCGGAAAAATCGATGGTGTGGTCGATCAGGCTTGAAAACAGTGCTTCAACATCTACCCGGGTGGGCGGGATTGTCAGGTTCCCGTTGAGCAGGTCAACCACCTCGGACAGCGTATCAACCCCGATTGCATCCAGGCCCTCGACAAGGGCCGCTTCAGGGGCATTCTCCCTGGGCAGGATGATACCGCTGATATTGTGCCGCGGGCAGGCAGAGGCAATGGGCAAAACGCCGTGAACCGGCTTTATGCGCCCGTCGAGGGAAAGTTCGCCAAGGAGGATATGGTTTTTTAAGAAGATACCATCGGTGATTTGTTTGTGGGCGGCCAGTATCCCGGCTGCTATGGGCAGGTCAAAGCAGGAGCCCTCCTTTTTTATATCGGCCGGGGCGAGATTAACGGTAATGCGGGTCCCGGGAAAGGAATAGCCCATGTTTTTGATGGCGGACCGCACCCGGTCTTTGCTCTCTTTTACGGCGCCGTCAGGCAGACCCACGGTTGCGAAACAGGGCAGACCCGCCGAGATATCCACTTCTACTTCTACCAGGTGGGCGTCAATGCCCAGAATTGCGCTGCTTAATATTTTAGATAACATGCCCCTCCAGAAGGTTGGATTGCGATTTGAAAAATGAATTCTATCAAATTCTCCTGCATTTTGTAAATAGCCCAAACAGGGTATGGGACGTTTTTTCTGGTAGATATTTTTGGGTTTTCCGACAGGCTCCCGGGGGTTAATAGGAGCCGATTGTCTTCCTGACGGCAAGGGCCCGGCGCAGTCTGGACAATGATTCGGCGGTTTCGGGAGAAGCGGTGTTTTGCTCACGCCAGTAGGCTGTGAGAAACCGGTGCAGATCTTTCTCGGTAAGCGGCAGCCCGGTCCGGATGAATTTTATTACCGAACGGCAGAAACGGACGATGTTTTTATGTCTTTCAGCGTTGCCGAGGGAGCTGGTGCGTACCGATTTGTCCCAGTCGATAATATACAGAAGGCCGGGCTTTTTAACGTCAATCAGTATGTTTTTCAGGTTCAGGTCGCCGTGAAAGAAGCCCTTTTCATGCATCCGGCGGATAAGATCGGCAACCTCTGTCATGAGTGTCGCCCTTTCATCGTCCGCAGGCTGAGTTGTTTCTATATAGGTGGGCAGGTCTCTGCATGCGGGAAGTTCTTTTGAGATCAAATAGCCCCGAAAAAAAGGTCCGAAGGACTTGATGCTTACAGCCGCAAGAATGTCTATGGTGGGTATGCCTGCTTCAGCCGCTGCAACCGTGACGGCCAGTTCCTTAAAAGGCCGTTGCCCATCGAGGTGCAGATCGCGGTTCACGTGCCGGATAAGGCCTCCACGCAGATATTTACGGATGAGCATCTGTTCGCCGGGGGAACCAGCTATGGGAATGGCGGTAACCATACCGCGTCCCTTGCGGGTTTCCCTCTCACGGCTGTTGTGACGCAGCAGGTGCTCGGGGTCGGTTATCCCCATGTCGAGCAGGAGCTGCTCGTAGGGTTCTTTGACGAAAAGGAGTGCAGCCCCCTGTCGGGTCTGCTTATATCCTGCAGGTATCGAAGTCATGTCGCGGCGTTTTTGTAGTAGCTGTAGTACATATAAGGACTGTATTCATATTCTTTGTATGAATTTTACGGCGATGTCTTTCCGCCCCCCTTTTTCTAGCGGTTTCTTCGGGGTGTGTCAACCGATAATGCCGACTGGGCCTGAACAGGCATGAATGTCCGGGGCTGCACGGTGCCACCGGTGTAGAAGGGAGTCGGAGAGATGGCCTGCCTGGAAAATAGAAAGAAATATCAGTTAATTATAAATCAAGGCGGGTGCACCTTCATTGCCCTTTTGGGTGCTTGCTTATGAAAACAAGCGGGTTGTAATAATCTTTTCGTGCCGTGGGGATGTCGGAGAACGGCCATCACCTGCGTTGCGCCGGTCCGTCGTCACAGCGACGTACTTATGAGGAGATTGTTGCGGGGGCATTCCAAAAGACGTATTGCAAAAAAGAAAGGCACAAAAGGATAAGGGTTGATCGGTTTACTTGCGACCCAGATATTTTTTAACCACGTCTTTCTCTTCATCGGAAAGGTTATTCCAGATACGCTTTTTGTCTTTGTCTGAAAGCTGTCGGGCCTGTTTTTTCAAGGCGGCTTTGGGGTCGGCCGACGGGCTGAAGGACAGGATATCAAAAACATAGATCAACAACAGCCCCAGCAGAATCGAAAGGGTTACAAGGATGATTTCGCGACGCCGTTTTTGGCCTGTACGTACTGTTCTTTATAGGAGAGGTTGTTTTGAAACATGCCGTGTTGCTCAAAACCTTTCCGTGCCTACTTACATGCTGTTCTAAAACCCAAGCGTGTCCATGTGGTTGGTGAATTTTTTGTACTCCTCTTCCAATTCTACAATAAGTCGATCAACGACGTCAAGAGAACGCTTCCTGCCCGCCTCTTCGATTCTGCCCGCGACATTGCTGACGGCAACGGCTGCCACGGTGGCGGCAGCACCTTTGATGCTGTGTCCTTTATGCATAACCGACTCAATGTTATGACCCCCGGCCTCCTGTTTCAGTTCTTTGATGCGGTCGGGCATTTTTTCAAGAAAGCTTTTTAGGGTGCTTTCAAAAAGGGTTTTGTCATTGCTCAAGCGGTTAAGAAGGTCGTCCCGGTCGAAAACCGGATTTTCATCTGAAGACTCAACTGAGGGTCTTTTCGGGGGCGTGTTGCCGTCGAAAAGGTAGGTGTGCAGAATCCGTTTAAGCTCTTCAGCCCGGATGGGTTTGGATAGATAGTCATCCATGCCGGCATCCAGACAACGCTCGCGGTCGCCCTTCATGGCATGGGCCGTCATGGCAATGATGGGAAGCGGTTCCGAGCCGGGCAGAATACCTGCTTTTTCAAGCTTTCGAATTTTGCCCGTTGCAGTATAGCCGTCCATTTTCGGCATCTGGATGTCCATAAGGACCAGGCTGTAGGGTCTGTCGTCCTGGAGCAGTTTCAGTACTTCATAGCCGTTGGCGGCAACTTCGGCGTGAAACCCCAGCTTTTCAAGCATGCCCAAAGCAACAACCTGATTGGTTTCATTGTCTTCGGCAAGCAAAATGCGTATGCGCTGTTTTCTGATTTCGGCAAGTGTGTGCCTGGTGATGATGCCGGCCGCTCCTTCCTGTTTTGAAAAGGACTGCTTTCCAAGTGCGGTAAGCAGGCAATCATGCAACTGAGACTGCCGGACGGGTTTGGTAAGGTATGCATTAAACCCTGCTTCCCGGAAGCGGGCGGCATCACCCGGCTCGCCGATGGATGTCAAAATAAACAGCAGGGTGTCATTCATGCGGGGGTTTTGCCGTATTTGCAGGCCGAGGGTCCAGCCGTCCATTACGGGCATGGCCATGTCGAGGATTGCCACGCGGTACGGATCGTTTTCAGCAACCGCCGCAGACAGTTTTTCAAGCGCCTCTTCTCCGTTTGCGGCCTCGTCAAAGCGGGTGCAGTCCCAGGATGTCAACTGTTCGGTCAGCACCCGGCGGTTGGTGGCATTGTCGTCCACGATGAGAAACCGTAAAGCACGGATGTCTTCTTCCAGGGGAGGGGCCGGGCGTTTCGGTTCCGGCTGCTTTTCAAAACCGACCGTAAAGGAAAAGTTTGAGCCCCTGCCTTCCCGGCTGTCGACGGTAAGGGTGCTCCCCATCATTTCGCACAGTCTGCTGGAGATCGCCAGCCCCAGCCCGGTCCCGCCATGGGTCCGGGTTGTTGACGTGTCGGCCTGGGTGAATTCCTGGAAGAGTTGTTCAATGCGGTTTTCAGGAATGCCGATGCCGGTGTCACGGACGGAGAAAGAGAGTAGGGCTCGGCCGGCCGTCTCTTCCTCAAGGGAAACATAAATGGAGACTTCACCCTCGCTGGTGAATTTAATGGCGTTGTTGGCAAGATTAATAAGAATCTGGCGCAGGCGTCCAGGGTCACCCTGTATCAGGGCGGGCACGGCATGGTCGACGACACAGGCGAATTCAAGACCCTTTTGCTGGGCCTTGAAGGCCAGGGGAACGCTTAAATCCTCAAGGGCGAGGCGCAGGTCGAAATCGATTTGTTCCAGTACCAGCTTTCGAGCCTCGATTTTGGAAAAATCCAGGATGTCATTGATGATTTCGAGCAGATTCTCAGCGCTTTTATGTATGCTTTTGGCATAGGTCAGTTGCCTGGTCGACAGTTCGGTGTCGAGCAAGAGTTCCGACATGCCGATAACGCCGTTCATGGGGGTGCGGATTTCGTGGCTCATGTTTGCCAGAAACTGGCTTTTGGCAATGCTGGCGGACTCTGCGGCTTCTTTGGCCTGTATCAGGTGCTCGCGCTGCTGCAGGCGTTCGATGGCCAGCCCCATATGGGCCTGGATATATTGCAGGAGGTCGATGCATCGGGTGTCCCATGACGGGTTCGTGTCGGTATGCAGGAACATAACGCCCAGCAGATCAGTGCCGGATCTCAGGGGAATGATGTACAGGCCGTGGGCTTCGGTTTCGTGGCAGCAATACTTATTGCTGCAACTGAACCGCCAGTCGTCACATTTAATAATTTCTCCACTTTGGGCGGCCTGACCGCACAGGCAGGAATCCGCCGGCAGCCAGGTTTCGTTACGGACCAATGCATCGGGTAATGCGCCGTGGGTCTTTGTAAGATGCAGGATGTTGCGTTCCCGGTCAAGCAGAAAGACGCCGCCCCGGCCGTGTCTTTTAAGTTCCTCAATGGTAACGATTTTATCCAGAGCTTCTTGCAGCAGGTTGTCGATGGTTGTCGCATTCTGGATAATCCGGCTGAAGGCGTTTTGTAAAAAAAGCGTTTCATTTTGCTGGCGCAGCCGGTCCTCGGCCAGCTTGCGCTGTTCAAGTTCGGCGGCGCTTTTTTTGATTTCTTTTTCAAGATATTCGCTGTAACGCCGGTTTTGTTTCAGCAGCTCAGCCTGCTCGGTTGCCTTGTTGACGGCAAGCTCCAGGAGTCCGAGATCCTCGATGGGTTTGGTGATAAAATCCCACGCGCCCTGATGAACGGCCTCAATAACATCCTGCATGCGGCCGGTACCTGAAACTACAATAACCGGTGTTTCGGGAGATTCTTTTTTAACGGTTTGCAGAACGCTGAAACCGTCCATTTCCGGCATGCGTAAATCGACAAAAATCACATCGGGGGTTTGCCGCCGAAACTGCTCTATACCCAGCCTGCCGTTTTCAGCCAGATCAACCTCAAAATCGCAATCTTCAAGGTACGAAGAAATGGTAAAACGAATAATCTCTTCATCATCAATAACCAGTATGCGCTTTTTGCCCATAGTGCGTACCCTGTTTGTGAATATTTTATATTATAGTATTGAATATGATTCGTATATCATCAAGCTGTTTTTTGAAAAGATTGTATCTCTGCCTGCAGGTGCCCGGCGGGCCCGGACCGGGATTGAAGTCCGTTATGACCGGCTATCCCGCGGTGCACAAACCCGGTGCGATTCTGTGTGAATGTTTCCTGTCTGCCGGTCCTTTTGTGCAGGTAAATCAATAATAATGGTTGCTCCCTTGCCGGGTTCGGAAACGACGTTCAGAGAGCCCTTGTTCTTTCGGGTAATGATAAAGTAGGATACGGAAAGGCCCAGCCCGGAGCCGATACCGATTTCCTTTGTGGTGAAGAATGGTTCAAAAATCCGTTTGGCCAGGTCCGGACGTATTCCCGGCCCGTTGTCCGCAACCTCAATCCTGACCTTGGCGTTCAGCTTTTTACAGCGTAGCGTAATGCGGGGGGCGGCGTTGGGTGGGTTTTGATCAAAGATCGCCTGGGCCGCGTTGCGCAGGAGGTATAACAGCACCTGTTCGATCTCCGCGTCGATACACAGGGCCTGCGGCAGGTCGGGCTCAAACTCCCGAATGATTTCTATGTTACGGAAATCATACATTTTTTTCAGGTCATAGTCATGACATGCGAGATCAAGGGATTTTTCAAGCACGGCGGGAATATCAACGGGCCTGGCTGTATTTTCGCTGCGGCGGCTGAAGGTGATCATGTTGTCTACAATTTTTGCGGCCCGGGTTCCGGACTCCTGAATGCCGCGCAGGAAGGCGGTAATGCCACGCTTCTCAAAGTATGCCTGCAGGGCGTTGAGACTGATGCCGCACTCCCGGGCGGCTGCACGGTTTTTTTGGATTTCAGGAGCAATGCGACGCATGATATTTTGCACACTCTGCAGAATGCCGCCGAGGGGATTGTTGATTTCATGTGCCATGCCGGCGGCAAGCCCGCCGACCGAAAGCATTTTTTCCGCCTGTATCATCATGTCTTCGATGCGGACCCGGGCGGTTACATCGTCAATGCGGATAACGGCGCCTTCAACCCCGTTTGCAACAAGTGGGTATACCATAATATCCTGATACCGGCTTTCACCGTCTTTTTCGGCAGGCACCTTTTCCGACTTCTGAATGGTTTTTTCCCGGATGGCACAGTTGATTTTTTCCATCTGCTGTTCGAGTTGCGGAAACACGGAGAGAACCTCCCTGCCCCGGGCTTCGGTAAAAGGCACGCCGGTCACCTGTTCGGCCTGATAATTGAGCTGGGTTATACAGCCTTCTTTATCAATGCCGATCAGGGCTGAAGGCATTGAGTTGATAACATTCTGCAGATAGTTACGCATGCGGCGGATTTCTTCCTGGGCCTGAATGCGTTCAGTAACATCTACAATGGCGCCGTCGATCCAGAGCAGAGCACCGCCCTCATCGAAAATTCCCTGTCCGCGCTCGTGCACCCAGTGTGTGGTGCCGTCTGTGTGCAGAACCCGGTACGTTATAAAAAAGGGCGATTTGACGGATATGCCCTGGGAGACGATTTTTTTCACCATTGTCCTGTCGTCGGGGTGAATAATGTGATCGTAGGAGGGGATTTCTTTGTTTAGAAAATCGGCGGCCGGATATCCGCAAATTTTTTCGATCTGGCTGCTGATAAATTCCACCGGCCGTGATTCACCGTCGGTACAGCGGTAGATTGCGCCGGGGAAATTGGCAACCAGGGTTTTGAACTTTTCTTCACCGGCCTGCTGTTTCCGGTACGCCTCGCGCAACTGGCTGTCCCGGGCCTGAATGTGACCAAGCATGGTATTGAAGGTCTCGGTAAAGAGGCCCAGTTCATCGTTGCTCTGTTTAACCGCCCGAACTGAGTAGTTCTCGCTATCTGAAACGGCTCTGGCCGTATGTGCCAGGTTCTGAATGGGGTCGGTAATCTGTTTTTGGAGTCTTTTGGAAACCAGCAGGGCGCAATAGAAAGAGATAACCGTCAGGATAAACGCGTACAGAGCATAGCGTATTACGCGGATAAGGGTTGTGTTCAGGCTTGAGCGAAGGTATACGCTTCCGATACGTTCCTGGTTGAGGAAGATATCCGTAAAGAAGTGCAGGCTGCCTTTGTGAAAGAAGTGCCCCTGTTCGCGGGGGTGGTTCGGCAGGGGAGCAGGGTTTTGGCTGTTTCGTACATATTGGGCAAAAATACAGCCGTCAGAGGAGTAAATGCCTGCAGCTACAATGCTCTCTTTTTCCTGTAAGGCAGACAGGTTTTCCCGGGCGGAATCCTGATCTTCAAAAACAAGTGCTGCTGTAGCACGGTCACCTAGTATTTGTGACAGAACCGCAAGTTCGCTGATAAGACTGTTCCGGACTGAAAAGAAGTCGTAGACAAGGAAACCGGAGAATGCAAGGAAAAGCGAAGCGCTGATTGAGGCAATAATGGTAAAGCGAAGCTTTTGCGTGATTGAGCCGTCACGAAAAAACATACCATATCTTCCGCAGTTTTTGTCTAAGTGTCTATAAAAGCTTCATAAAAATACAATTCTGTCGTGCCGGGCCGCTGGAAACCAGTAACAACCATTTATGAGCGTTTTACAACCGAACACACGTAATAGAATCTTCCGGAGTCTGGTTTCGTACATAGTATCGAAAAAAAACAGTAATGCATTATTGTTTTTTTAGCAGGTAAAACGAGGCAAGATTTAAGAACTTTTTCCGGCTGAAGCCGAAGCGGAGAGCCTGGTGGAAGCTACAGTTGTATTCCCTGCTTGAGGTCTTTCAACAGGTCTTCGATTACCTTCTGCAGTAAGGGCGAGCCGTGTGATGAAAGGTGTTCCGCAAACTCTGTAATCGCGTTCAGGGTTTCCGGGGAAAGGACCACACGGTTGCCCTTTCGGGTTTTATTGATTACCGGTAACACCTGCAGGAGTATCCGGCGTGCTTCGCGCTGCAGAGATTCACTTTGTGACAGGATGCGGACTACCTCGGGGCTGACCAGGTAAAAACGGCTGACATATGAACGGCCCTGCCTGCTCTTTTTTAAGACCGTGTCGCGAAACAGCCTGATCTTTGCGAGCTGCTGGGCCTGGCCCGAGAGCGCCAACGTGGCCGGGCAGGGCGTTTCCTTTTGTGAAAACCGGACAGTGGGCGGATTGGTGTCCGACAGGGTGACCTCACGCTGGGGCGGATCGAATACGGCCCCGGTTGAAACCGGGCGGATGACATAGGTGCCGGGAGGCAGGCTTGTGAAAGTGAAAGAGCCGTTTTCGTCGGAAACAGTGGCCTGGTTTTTCGGACCTGTTGCGCGAATGATAACGCCGGCCCGGGTTTCTCCGGTGATAAGGCCCGAAAGCTGGGCGAATAAAGAGGGTGAAGCCGTAAAAAGAATATCGGACAGACTTTGATCTCCAACGGTTACAGTGCGGGAGATGGGAAAAAAACGGTATCCGGAGGCCTGGGGGGCCAGCCGGTATGTGCCGGGAGGAACGGGACCCAGGGAGAAGGTGCCGTCGGCCCGGGTTGTTGCGCGGGTATTTTTATCACCTGTCAAAACCAGAGAGACAGGGTCGGTAAGATCACCCGTTATGGTTCCGGTAATATAATAGGAATCTTCTCCCGGCTCCAGGACAAGGTCCATCCGGGTCTCCTCACCATCGCTGATGGTTATGCTTTGCTGTGCAGATGCAAACCCGTCGGCCTCGGCGGCAATGGTGTAGGAGCCGCAGTCAAGATCGGAAAACCGGAAACCGCCTGCCGTGTTGGTTGCTGTTTTGCCGGTTTCCGCGATGGTTACAACGGCATCCACTACCGGAAGCCCTGATGTGGTGTCGTTAAGGGTTCCGGTCAGCATGCCGGAACAGAAGTTCTTTTCAACAGTCCAGGTCTGCCGGGAAGAGAGCAGGCTTTGGGGGTCTGTTTTTACCAGGGATGAAAGGTCGCTGATCCAAAGGCTTACGGTAGTGGTTCCTTGTGTGCAGGCGCCGGGCTCAAGCGTCATTGTGAACGGGGATTCTGTTTCGATGAACTCATCGTCGATTTCCCACATGCTTTCATAGAGATGTTCGGTGTCGCCCACAAGCGGTTCCGCCTGAAAGGTAACCGCAGTGCCGCGAGAAAGGGTAACCGATTCCGTTGCCGGGCTGAAACTGTTTATCGGGCTGACAATGGAGAAGAGACTGAGCACAAGTGCTTCCCGACAGATTTCGCAGAAATCCTTGTTGAGCTGGCGCATGCGGCAGTTGTGCTTGGGGCGAAAAATATCGTATGATTGATACCGGGCTCCCTCAAACAGACCGATGGTTTCAAGGGTGTTGTCCGGTGTGGGAATTTCGGTGTCGCCGCCGATCCAGTTTTTCCAGGGAATTTTCTCCCGTGTGTCTTGAAAGGTAACGTTGGGTTCCTGGTCTCCGGGGGGGAATCCGGGATACGGGGTTTCGTACTCATCGGCAAGTTTTCCAATAACATGACCTGCCTCGTGCAAAGCGATTTCGGTTGCGGTGTCGTGGGTTGAAAAAACAAGGATCGAGCCGCCGCTGCCGCCATACTGCTCATCGTTGACTACAACAAATACAACATCGAAATGGGGTACTTCAGCGGCCGCCTGCAGGGCGCTGGTCTCGTTTACCGTCAACAGGCGCCTGATGCCGTAGGTGTCGTAGGTGGCATCAAAAGCGGTGTCGACGTATATGCCGTCTGAAGGGTGATCCGCCCCGGACTGTTCCGATGGGGTGAAAAGAGTGTAGAAATTAATAGCGGCCTGGTATTCCTTGAACGGTGATGTTGCAAAGAAGGCGGATATGATGTCGGCGGCATCTTCCCGAAACTTGTCATGTTCCGAAGCGGTATAGCCTTCGGCGAGCATGACGCAGACAAAGCGCTTCAGGTCATCGCCGTTGTCAACGTGTTTATCGATGATGATATCGGCCGCAGCCATGTACGGGCAGACCACTACGGCCAGGAGGCATATGGTAGAAATGACGAAATTTTTGTTCAACATGGTGCCCCTGCTTGTTGATATATTTTGTATCTGAACCTTTCTAAAAATCCGGCCGGATCCTAGAAAGTAGTTTCTCCGATAACGGTGTCCTGTGTCACCTGGTCCTGTCCGCTTTGGCGCAAAGTGAAATCCGGCTGCCGATAGAAGATAATTCTGTCGGCGGCTTTATCTAAAAGGGGAACTTTTATGACAAAATCGGTTTCATAGCGGTCTATGGCCCCGCCGGTCAGCAGTCCGGTATCTTCATCCAGGAGGTCGTAATGCAGACGCAACGGAACGTTGAACCGGTCCTCATGGAGGGGTTGGTCGGTATCGGCAAACAGGCGGTAAAAGAAACGGGCCGGTCGACCACCGGTCGTGCCGCCGCGGCGGGCTTTAGCCGTGCCGCTGACGGTTTGAAAATCGTTGATATGGACAGATCCGTCTTTCCACTGCAGGTTGATAATGGCAAATTCCGGGCCGTCGGGGCGGCTGAAGGGCCGGATGGTTTCCATTTTTTCCTTTATAAAATCATAGCGGGTGGTTTTGTGGCGGATGTCGTCGAAATCGTCCTCAATGAGATTGAATTTACCCGACGTCACCTGGTGGAAAAAGGATTTGTCGCCGGAAGAAAGACCGCCGTCTTCGGCCTGGGCTCTCAATGCCGTTAACACAATAAGCAACAGCACCGTAGCGCTGAAAAGCACCGTTTTAACGATTCCGGGGCATGCACACGTCATAGCGGTGTTTTGTTGTACGTGTAAAAAACGCATATTTCTATTTTATCGATATTTAACAATATTATATTATAATATACACTATATGTGGTGTTTTTTCAAGGATTAGCGGGTTTTTTACGCTCTTTTTTTAGGTGAATTTATAGTGCACATACGAAGGTGCATATGTACTGTAATCGGAATAACGTCCTCCATAAATTAATGAATTATTTGTAAAAAATGTTGTCCCTAGAGGGGTATACACAGTTCCTGTGCCCAGAGTCTGTATGCACTCTCCCGTGTCAGTTCCGGGGAGTTCTGGAAACAAAGTGTATTAAATGCATGTTTACGCAGATTTAATTGCTTTAATATTAATAAATTATAACATAAAAATAGTATATATATTGATTTATGTTTAAATCTATATATAGACATACGCGACAAGTTGGTGTATGGTGATATTTTTTGCAGTGCTGAAGGTGAGGAATAGTAGAAAATAATGGTATTTGTAGGGGATCAGGGCTTTCGGACATGAAAAAAATTCTGCATGTTTCAAAAGTGACCGGCATCCACGGGATGGAAAAGCATCTTCTGGATCTTTTGCCTGCTCTTGCTGAAGACTATTCCCTCCGGTTCCTCATCCTGACTGAACAAAAAAAGCCGGTTGATACCTATATACGTCTTTTGCAGGACGAAGGTATCAGGGTGGAGCCGGTGTCCATCGGCTGCGATCTTGACCCGGCCTGTTTGATGCGGGTTTTTCGCTGTATTAAAGCGTTCGGTCCGGACCTGGTCCATACCCATCTTATTCACGGGGACCTGTACGGCATTACAGCGGCATGGCTTGCCGGTGTTCCCTGTATTGTTTCGACAAAGCATAATGATGATGCTTTCAGACGCAGGCCGATTATCCAAACGGTAAACAGGATGCTCAACCGCAAAACCGGCGCTGTTGTTGCCATTTCCGACTGGGTGTGTCGTTTTGCGCAACAGGTTGAAGGTGTGGACCCGGATAAGGTTGTAACCATTCATTACGGCCTTGCCGACACACGTACAACTCCGGACGGCAGAAAACTGAGGGCCGACCTGGGTTACGGCGATACGGAGATTGTTTTCGGGATCATCGCCCGGCTTACAGAGCAAAAGGGACACCGGTACCTTATTGACGCTTTTGCAGAGGTCTATCGCAAAAATTGTGATGTCAGGCTATTGATAGTCGGCGACGGTGAGCTTATGTCGGAGCTGAAAGGCCGGGTCCGGCAGAGCGGCGTTGAGGAAGCCGTACTCTTTACCGGATACCGCCCGGATGTGTCGGAACTTCTGCAGGCCTTGGATGTGTTTGTGCATCCTTCCCTGTGGGAAGGCTTTGGTCTTTCCATACTGGAGGCAATGGATGCGGCAAAACCAATTATTGCGACCCGGGTAAGTGCCATCCCGGAGTTGATAGAGGATACGCAATCGGGCGTGCTGGTGCCGCCCAAAGATGTTTCTACGCTGGCAAAGGCCATGGATGCGGTGGCCGCAGACGGTGAACTCCGGCAGCGGCTCGGCGACACAGCCCGCTTGCGGCGGGAAGAACTGTTTTCGCTTGAACGTATGGCGGCACAAACAAAAAGAGTGTACCTTGATCTGTTAAAGGACTAAACGTGAAGAAGAAAAAACAAACAAAGCCGGGCCCCGGGGCGGGTGCACAGCCGAAAAAGCAGGTGCTTTGCAGCGGCGCTACCCCTTTAGAACGCCGGATGAATGCGGTTTTTGAAACAGGCTTTCTGTTTTTAATGGGTGCTGCTCCGCTTATTTTTTTAAAAATAGCCGGTGAGTTTGAAAATAATCCCAAGATGGCTTTTTTGCAGTGGGGTATAGCCCTGCTGGCGCTGTTGGCTGTTTTAAAAGCTCTCAAAAAGCCGGTGATCTGGAAGAGAACCCCGCTTGATATACCGATACTTCTTTTTTATGTCGCCTGTCTTGTCTCTTTGTTTCAGGCACAGAACCCCTGGCTGGCCGTGCCGTATCTCCTGCACTGGGGAGCGTGTGTGCTGCTCTATTTCATGGTCAGGTCCTCAATACGGCTTTCCACGGTCCAGGCCCTGCTGTTTGTCTGTACGGTAAGCGCTGCGTGTGTGTCGATTGTGGGGATTATGCAACAGGTGCAGTATCCTCCGGACGTTTCAACGTGGATCCCACAACTGATCGGCCCGGCAAGTACCTTCTCAAACAGGAACATGGCGGCCCAGTATATTGCCCTGACCTTTCCCCTGATGCTTGGTTCGATTATCATGTCGCGAAGATTGTGGATTAAAATAACGGGAATGGTGTGCCTCACCCTTGCCGGTATCTACCTGATGTACACTCAGGCCCGGTCGGGGTGGCTGGCCGTTATGCTTTCCATAGCCGGTTTTGTGGGCTTTATGTTTTTTTCCAAAGAGTTCTCGGGAACAATCAGGGCATATGTTAAAAGTAAAAAGTTTGCGGCGATGTGTGTTGTTTTTGGTATTGTGGTCGTTCTGATCGGGGGCGCTGCGGTAAAAAAAGACCCCAAACTGTTTACTACGGTGCAGGAGCGGTTTTCATCCATCTGGACGGTGGAAAAGGGCTCAACATCGCAGCTCAGGATTTACTGGCGAAAAAATACCCTTGAAATGGTTAAAGACCATTTCCTGCCGGGGATCGGACTGGGAAACTTCAAGATCGTGTATCCCTTGTATCACAGGGCGGTTGAGGTCGACTGGACATTCGGAGAATCGCGGCAATTGAACCGGGTGCACCTTGACCATTTGCAGATGCTTGTTGAGTTGGGGTTTGTCGGGTTTTGCGCCTATGTCTGGATGTTTATAGCTTTTGTGTATATGTTCTGGAAAGTATTGAAAAAAAGCAGGGGGCAGGAAAAAATCCTGTCTCTGCTACTTTTTCTCATTGTCGTCAGTTTTGTTTTAATAGCGGGGCTTACGTTTCCCTGGGAGCGAGCCATGCCGCCTGTGTATCTGTTTTTGTGTTTCGGGCTGATGGGGGTACTGTATGGGAGAAATGACCCGGAACGTACCGTAAAAAAAGCAACACATTTTCCGGCATGGATGCGTACCGTGCTGTGTCTGCTGCTGGTCGGGTTTACAGTAGCGTCATTTGTTTTTTTACGCAAGATCGTGTTGTCGGACAAATATTTTGTACAGGGACTGACCCTCCAGGAACAGAAACAGCTCGACCGGTCCAACAGCGCTCTTCTGAAAGCAATAAGCATGTTTCCACAGTGGAACTTCAACATTACAACGTTGCTGGCCCGCAATTATACCCTGCAGAAAAAATATGAACGCGCCCTTGAGGTATATGACACCGCTCTGGTAATCCACCCCAATAATGTGAATGCAATGTTGAATATCGGATACTGTTATCTGCAGATGAAGCAGTACGACAAGGCGGAGGAGTACTTCCAGCGGTTTTTGAAAATCATGCCGGCCTCCTCCAAGGGCTATAACAACATGGGAATTGTGTATTACAACACCGGCAAATATGACAAAGCGATACAGCACTACCAAAAAGCCATTGAGCTTGAACCGGAATATGTTGAGCCACGGTTTAACCTGGGTAATCTGTATCGGGTTATCGGAAATCCAGACGGAGCGATACGGGAATATGAATTGCTGGTGGAAATGAATCCGGATACGATAAATGCGATTGAGCATCTGGTGAACCTGTATATTGAAAAAGGGCAGTACGAAAAGGCTCAACAGCGCATTACCGCGCTGGGGCAGTCGGAGCAGCATGCGGCCAAGGCCGTTGTGTTGCAGGGACTCTTGTATCAGCGACAGGGTAAGTATGAAGATGCATTGCAGCAGTATTTCAAGGCGGCTGATCGCGACCCCAAGAATGCATTTATTTTTCACAGCATCGGGCTTATGTATTATCACCTGAAGGATTTTGAAAAAGCGCAGCGTGCCTTTGAAATCGCCATAAACCTGAAGAACGATCTGGCGGACTCACTCCACCTGCTCGGACAGTTGATGGTGCGCAAGAAAGAAGACTTCAAAGCCTGCATCCTGTTCGAAAAAGCGGTGGAGGCAAACCCGCAGTTTCGGGATGCCTGGTTCAACCTGGGTACTCTCTATTTGCGGCAGGGCCAACTCGACAAAGCCTTTGAAATGCATGAAAAAACCCTGGCCATTGATCCCCGATTTTCAGTGGCCCACTATAATATCGGCACGATCAGGCGGCATCAGGGTAAACATAAAGAGGCCCTGTATCATTTTGAAAAATCCATGGAAAATCCGTCGCCCCTGATGGATATCAAGCTGACAAAACAGTTTATTGCCGAGCTTAAACAGAAAGTGCAGTAACAGAGCTGAGGGGATGTGTTATGGACCGTCTGCGAATCGGCTATCTGTCGACGATGTATCATACGTCGCATATACTGAAGCACAATAAGTGGGTGGAAGAGTATATCAGCCTGGAGGGATGCTGGAATCTGTTCGGTACCGGGCCGTCGATGGTTGAAGCTTTTGCGGCCGATGAACTTGATATCGGTTATATCGGTTTGCCGCCGGCCATGATAGGAATCGGGCGGGGCCTGCCCCTCGTGTGCATTGCGGGAGGGCATGCAGAAGGCACGGTTATGATTGCCCGTAAGGGCTACCGTACCGCCCGGCAGGACGAAGAAACAGGAACGCTGCTGCAACAATTTCGTAGGAAAAGCCTGGGCGCACCTTCAGTCGGGTCGATCCACGATGTGATTGCCCGCTACCTTATCAGCCGGAGTGGTTTTGACGACATAGCGGTGAAGAACTACCCCTGGGCCGACCTTATTCCCGATGCAATCGAGGATGGGGAGATTGAAGGGGCGTTCGGCACCCCGCCCCTGGCGGTGCTGGCCGGAACCTGGTACGGGCACGAGGTGGTCATGTCCCCCGGGAGGCTGTGGCCTTTTAATCCGAGCTACGGTATTGTGGTCAGGCGGGAAATGTTTAACGAAGAAAAAGTTCTGGAGAAGTTTCTCGTTATTCATGAAAAAGCCTGCAACCTGATTGTGCGACAGCCGGATGAGGCGGCCCGGGCAGTTGCCGGGGAGGTGCAGGTTGTCGAGCCGGACTTTGTGAAAAAAGTATTCAACGTGTCGCCACGCTATTGTGCCTTCCTGCCTCCTGAATATATCGATGCAACCATGCGGTTTTTACCGGCCCTCAGACAGATGGGATACCTGGACCGCGATCTGGCGGTCGACGAGGTTTTTGATCTGTCGCTCATTAAGAAGATCCATCCCGAGGGGCATCATTACCTGATGACTTTGCAAGGGTGAGTGGAGAGAGACTGTCGGAAAGCATCTATCTTCTGTGTTGCGCGTAACCTTCATCGCTACGGCGTACAGGAAAGTACGTCTCATTCCTTCAGGGTTTCGTGCATGCCTTGCATCTGAACACTTTTTAACAGCCCTATAAGTCGATTTATATCCCGTCCGTGAAGCCGCCATCTTCGGGCATTTCAGTGACCTTGCGATGAAACCTCGCTTTGTTCATGAATAAGTCTCCTCGCTCCTCAGGGTTTCGTGCACCTTGTGTCTGAAAATTTTAGAGCACCCCTCTTGTTTTATGGGTTGTAAAAAAGAAAAGCCTCAAAACCTTCGTTTGTTAAAAAGCCGGGGATTTTATGAAGGGCGAAGATTACTTTATGTAGGTATTGTAGTAGTAGGCCAGGATGTCCTTGCGGCCAAGTATTCCCACCAGTTCTTCTTTGTCGTTTAAGACCGGGATGCAGCGGATTTTGGCAGACTGCAACAGGCGGACGGCTGTTTCAAGGGAGCTGTCTTCCCGGACCGTTATGATGTTGCGGGTGGCGACCTCTTTGGCTATGCGGTAGGCGTTTTCTTCGATAATGAGATCGGCTTCGGAAACCACACCGATTATTTTGTTGTTTTTATCGATGACCGGCATAGCGGCTATGTTGTTCTGCAGGAACATTTCTATGATTTTCTTGCCGGACATATCACACGGAACGGTGATAACATCGCGGTTCATCACTTCCTGTACAACAATGTTTGCAGCCCGGTGATACTGGTGCAGGTCCAGGATCATCTGCACTTCATCAAGATCACTGTCGGGCAGGAACTTAAATCCGCATTTGCCGTACAAATGTTTGGCGATGAAGTTGGATGTGTTGACGGCCAGCCATACTTTTTGGAACCCGACTTCATAGGCAAGCTGCACAATACTGTGGATCATCTGGGTGCCGATGCCGCGAAGCTGATATCTTGGGGAAACCGCCAGCAACATTTCACATTTTTTTTCATCCATTGGAAAGAGGGCGGCATGGCCGATAATGCCGGTGTCCAGGGAGTAGGCAACCATGTTGATGCCGTCGGCAATCATATTGTGTACCCATTTAACACAGGCGCTATCCGACGGCGGCGGCAGGTCATTGAAGCAGGGGCGGGGCGTAAATTTCAGATACAGGTAGATCAGTTGCTCAAGCTGCTTTTTGCTGAACAGCCTGATGACAATGGGTTCGCCGTGCCTGCTGGTAAAAACTTTGGGATAGTTGTATATGGTTGTGTGCGTTACGTCGAAAGACTGCATGCCCACCCCCTCAGTCCGGAGTATCGGATTTTGTGGCAACTATAGGGAAAAGGGGGTACTGTGTCAATGAAAAAAACCTGAACAGGAGGCTGCGGGAAAACTCCCATCTTCTGTGTTGTGCTCGCCTTTCGTCATTGCGGCGTACCGGTCCCAAAACAAGCGAAGAATTCTACTACGTTCGCCGGAAGGACCGAATCTACAGGCTGTACTCCTTCCAGCCTCATCAACGTATTGACAAGTACGATTCTTCGGCTTCCGGTCCGTGCAGCCGGTATCTCCGGCCCTTCCGGCGACCTCGCTACGAATCCTCACTTGCTTTGGAACTACCGCCTCGCACAACGTGAATTTTAATCGTTGCCTGCGCTGTCAGGCCGTTAAGGACAAGCCGTTTACTGAAGGGTTCTCTTCCGGTCAGCGGAGTCTGAGACATCCGTTGCAAGAAAATCGTTCATTTCATCGGCCAGCCGGTTGAATTGATCAAGCATCATCTGGTTGATGATTGCCAGGCGATTGTACTGGTTACCGGCATGGGCCATGCGCTCATCAATCTGTTCCTGGAGATCGGCCAAGTGGGGGAATTCTTCCAGCAGTTCCTGCAATTCTTCCCTAAGTTCTTTCATTTCGCTGAATCTGTTCGACATTGGTACTATCTCACTGCTTATAAAATAAGTAAATTTACCTAATAGTACCATATATTGTTATTTTAGACAAATATAAATACAAAATATGGATAGTATCGACTAATATAATATAGTTATTCCAGTATTCATGCTGTAAATCCATATAAAAAGCGTATAAATATTTTTATGCAAAAAATACTTTAAAAGTGATGCTTCCCGCCCCAAGGGGGGAAGCGACAAACACAACAATGTGCATGTGGGCTCGGTGGGACATCTGAACAGATGTATTCATGATGAATTGTATAAGGTGAAGGCGGGAATATTGTTTGTATGAGTAATAGGTATATGCAGAAAAAAAGGCAGGACATAGGGGATGTCCTGCCTTTTGTCACCAGCCAGGGTACCGAATATAGCATTGTAGGGGTAGCTGCCTGCCCGCACTTTTTTGTATCAGGGTACGGAGGGGGGTAAGGAAAGTGTGCGAACAGTCTGTTATCGCTGTGCAGATAATGCAGCTTTTTACTCTATTCAATTGTCCCCGGTCTGTTTCTCTTTTGTTTCGGTAAAGGAAACCGGGGCGAACCCCGGTTTCCTTTTCGGAGGGGATTACTATAACCTGAGAAAAACACAGGATATGCATTTGTCATATTGCAATAGTAGTGCCAGATTAAGAACAAAATAAAAGAGCAGGTAAAACGATGCATTGGAGGTTTTGGTCATGTGGTTACTGTTGAGTGTATCTTGCAAATACTCCCAATGTAGTGTGCAAATATTCAAAATCTGGCAGATTTTACAGATGGTTTTTTTAGCAATGTCAACGGTTCAGGGGTATGGTTACACCGTTTATCGGTAGCGTGTTTTGGTGTGAAGCGTGCGCTCAGTCCTTAATATCGGGATGACAATTCTGATTTGTTTTTATTGCAAAGGGTTTCTTTACAGCGGCCGAAGATGGATTTTTGTAATTATATTGACATAGGTTCGGGAAAGTTCTATCTAACAAGATAGAAACCACAGTATACGGGGAGGACCGAGTGGAAGATAAAAAGCAGCCTAAAAGGCCCGATACGTTACAGATGGCCCGTGACATCAGTCGAGGTGATACCGTAGCCTACATACCGGGAGAAGATGGCAAATCTTTTTCGCAAAAAAAGCCCACCCTTTGGCAAAAAATTAAAAGCCTGTTGGGTATGGCGCGGTAGTGCAGATGCCGCCAGGCTTTTTGTTTCGGCATTTTTTCACTTTTCTTTTCAAATCTTTTTCAGAAAACGTAGAAATAACACTACGTCCCTGTGGTGGTGTCAAGCTGTCTTTTTGCGATTTATGTCAAACGACAGCAAAGTCTTATAACAGGTCAACGTGGAGAGGCTTTTATGCAAAGATACTATGGTCTGTTTATACTGCTCGGACTGGTGGCAGGGCTGGTATGCAGCCCTGCTTTTTGTGCTGCACCCCTGGTGGGAGAGGTGGTTGACCCCGTTGTAATCGTACCTGACGGTATGGCCGCTTCCCCCTATGACAAGGATGTGACGGCGGGAGATCTTTTCCCGGAATTCCCGGAAGCGGTATCGAGCCTTAGTTTTTCATCCGGCGCACAAACCCCCCCGCCGATTGTCAGCTTTAACGGCCTGGAGTCGGACGGAGCGGTGCCGCCCGACACAATCGGGGACACAGGGCCGAACCAGTATGTCCAGGCGGTAAACAGCTGGTTCGGAACAATGGTAGCGGTGTTCGACAAGCGCGGCAACACGCTGAAACAGTTTTCTCTTTCCGATCTGTGGACGAACGGCTCCGACTGCGGCGACTACGGATATGGTGATCCGGTGGTGTTGTATGACCAGCTTGCCGACCGCTGGATGCTCAGCCAGTTTGCTATACCAAACTGGACCGACGACGGCGAACCGGCACCCCCCTTTCCTCTCTGTATCGCTGTGTCACAGACCTCCGATCCTGTAGGGGGCTATTATGTGTATTGCTTTGAATCCGATGATCTGTTTCCGGACTATCCCAAGTATGCAGTCTGGCCCGATGCTTATTACCTGTCGACCAATGATGTCGACCCCGCCAGTGAAAAAGATGAAAAGGAAAAAGCGAGTGCGGAAGCCGACGAAGAAGGGCACTATTATGTCGGTGTGTGGGCTTTCGACCGCGAGAAGATGCTTGCCGGGGAGCCGGCCACTTGGCAGAAATTTACGGTGGAGCGCAATTTTATGCTGCCCTGCGACCTGGACGGCAGTATGGCGCCCCCAGACGGTTCTCCCAATTATTTTTATACCATCATGGACGATAACCTCTGGCCTGAAAGCGGTTTTCCGGGAGACGACCGGCTGGAAATCTGGGAGTTTCGGGCGGATTTTGAAAATCCTGATACTGCTTCATTTGCCCATACTCTTGACCTGGAAACAGAACCGTTCAACTATTTTTACAGCTTGAATGCGGTTCCCCAGCGCGGTACGTTTCAGCGGTTGGATTTGATAGGGGAGTGGCCCATGTGGCGTCTGGTGTATAGAAATTTCGGTACCCATGAAGTGCTGCTGGGCAACTTTACCGTTGACGCCGACCAGCGCGAAAAGGCGTACCTGGGACAAGCCGGCATCCACTGGTTTGAGCTGCGCAAGAGCGGGGATGCCGACTGGTCCATTTACCAGGAAGCAACCCATGCCCCGGCGGATCGGCTCCACCGCTGGATGGGCAGCATTGCAATGGACGGGCAGGGTAACATCGCCCTCGGCTATAGTGTGTCCGGTGCAACTCACTATCCGTCTATCCGCTACGCGGTAAGAAAAGCCGATGACCCTGCAGGGACGCTACGGAGAGAAGCGTCGTTGTGGGAAGGCCGGGCGTCTCAAACCGGCATCAACCGCTGGGGCGATTACAGCGCCATGACCATAGACCCCGCCGATGATACGACGTTTTGGTATACCAATGAATATATGGCCGGAGTGACATTGCCGCTGCTGAACTCCTGGCGTACCCGGGTGGGAACTTTTCAGGTCCAGCGAAATACACAAAACGTAGTCCCCGGCGGTCAGATTGAAATTGATGCAGATGATGTGCCGGGCCTGAATGACTTCAGCACGTTGCCTCTGGTCTACATAACAAAACCGGGATTTGTTTACGGAACAACCTCATTGCAGTTTGTTGCCGTGCTTGACGACGAAACGGATTTTCCGGCCAGCAACATTCAATGCCGGCTCGGAGCAATTGTTCCCGCCGGAGAGTGGAACCTGTATATCAGGTTGTCGCGCGATGAAGCTCCGTACCCGTTGGGTTACAGTTTAAGTGTTGAGTAGCGTTGCTACTGATCAAACAAAACCATACATTGGAGAAAATGACATGCAAGGCAAACGGTCCGGTGAGAGCAGTGTGATTACATCAATTCTTATGGTGCCGGAGGATGCCAATCCGGCCGGTAACGTTCATGGTGGTGTTATTATGAAGCACATAGACGAGACCGCCGGTGTGGTGGCCTTCAGGCACTGCCGTACAAATGCGGTTACCGCCTCGATCGACAGTATTGTGTTTCATTACCCGGTTTTTATCGGCAACCTGCTGACCCTTAAAGCAAATCTGAACCTGGCCGCCAGAACCTCCATGGAAGTGGGCGTGCGGGTCGAGTCCGAGGACCTGCTGACCGGCGAGGTGCGGCACACCGCCTCTGCCTATCTTACCTTTGTGTCCCTTGACGAACAGGGTCACCCCAAAGAAGTACCGCCGCTCCTCATTGAAACGGAAGCAGAGAAACGGCGCAACCGCCAGGCCCTCGAGCGCCGCAAAGCCAGGCTGGATGAGAGGAATAAGCATAGGGAAGAGAAGCACTAACGCACGGTGAGACGGCCGGAAAACATCCATCTTCTGTGTTGTGCTCACCCTTCGTCACTGCGGCGTACAACTGAGTACGCCTCATTCCTCAGGGTTTCGCACGCCTTGAATCTGAACATTTTCCGGCCGTCTCCTGAAAATGAATTCTCACTTGAGTTAGGACGAATGCGCCTTATGAGCAATAGAATGAGATGATCCGTGATGCTGGGATGTTTCCATGTTTTGGATATTTTTTCTTAAGAAATTTCTGGTCATACGTCAATTATATTTAATGTGCATTTGTATAAAAAACTGGCCGCAAGGGGCACATTTTAGTATTATTGACAGGACCGACCACTCTGATCGAAAGGCCGAACCACGATGAAATCATCGGTACAAAAAGACATAGCAGGGATTTGTACGTGTCTGCTGGTTGCAGGATCTCTTCTTTTTGGGTGCGATAACGAAATGCCCGGCGATAACGGCACCACAACCACAACAACTGCGATTGTGATGGAAAGCAGTTGTGATTGCGATTCATTTGCTGCAACCAGTAATACTACGGTTACCGTGAACAGCGTCTCAGAGCTTCGTTCAGCCGTAGAGTCTGCAAACAGCGGTGGAAACCTCACCATTCAGCTCGCGGACGGCACCTATGAGCTTGATCAGATGCTGTGGATCAGCGGAGACGGAGTTACTTTTCAAAGCGTGTCGGGCAACCGGGATGCTGTTGTCATCCGCGGGCAGGGTATGACCGGCGGCGTAAGCCATGTTTTTAATGTTGCCGGCGATGATTTCCGGGTGGCGGATATGACCATCGGCTGGGTGGCCAATCATGCCATACAGATCCACGGTAATGAGGATGCCGACAGTCCGCTTATCCATAATGTGCGCATTGTGGATACCGGCGAGCAGATGATCAAAATATCCTTTTCAGAAAACGTTCAGAGCAGCTCCGACAACGGTATCATTGAATGCTGCAGCTTCGAGTATTCACAAGGCATCGGGCCGCAATACTATATCGGCGGAATCGACGGACACAGCTGCAAAAACTATATTGTGCGTAATAATACCTTCAGCGGTATCCGAAGCCCGGAGAACGATCTGGCCGAGCATGCCGTTCATTTCTGGTCGAATTCCGAAAACACGCTGGTTGAAAACAATGTAATAACACGGTGCGACCGGGGTATCGGTTTCGGCCTGGGCGACCGCGGCCATGTGGGCGGCATGATCAGGAACAATATGGTGCATACCAACCGTGATGTGGGCATCGGTCTTGAGAATGCCGCGAACACATCCGTTTACAACAACACGCTCTATACGGAAAACTATGCAAACTCCATCGAATGCCGGTTCGCGGGCAGCAGCGGCATTACCATAATCAACAACCTGACAAGTCAGGCCATAACAGAGCGTGACGGCGGCTCGGCACGTCTGGACTCAAACTATACCCAGGCGACAGAGAAGCTTTTTGTAGACGCAGCCTCGGGTGACCTCCATCTTGCCGGAAATACCGACGGAATTGTGGACAGCGGCAGCATGCTTACGGATGTAAGCGTTGATATCGACTGCGAAAGCCGTCCCGGAGGGGCGGCCTATGATATTGGTGCAGATGAATTATAATTACAAATACAACAGGGGTACATTATGAAAAAAACAATAGGGCTTTTGCTGACTGCATGGGTTTGTTTTTCAGGTGCCGGTTGTGACCTTAACGGTGACCCGACGGACAACCAGACCGCAACGACAACCACCACAACAATTTCAGGCAACCTGAGTACCGATCTGCTGGTGCCCGACGACCTGGAATATCTCGGTGCCTTCAGACTTCCGGAAGGCTCGGGAGGCTCGAACTGGGAATACAGCGGCTATGCAATGACCTATTACCCCGGCGGTGACGCGTCCGGCGATGACGACGGATATCCGGGTTCGCTTTTTGCCGTCGGGCACGACCAGGACCAGTATGTTTCAGAAATCAGCATACCCGAGCCGGTTGTCTCGGCGCAAAAAGATCTTTCGGAGCTGAACACCGCTGAAACCCTGCAGCCGTTCAACAGCATTACCGGATCGCTGTTCGGGTATCTTGAAATCGCCCGGGCCGGACTTGCCTATCTTCCGGCCCAAGGCTCCCAAACCAGTGATAAGCTGTATTTCTGCTGGGGGCAGCATTTCCAGGATTTCGAGGCATCGCACGGCTGGTGCGAGCTGAACCTGACATTTCCGCAGCCCAAAGGCCCCTGGAATTTCGGGCCCTATACCAACTACGTCAGCAATGATTACCTGTTTGAGATCCCCGCGGAATGGGCGGGTCGTTACACGCCGGGGATGCGGCTTGTCTCTGGGCGTTTTCGTGACGGACACTGGGGCGGGCTGGGCCCGGCGATGTTTGCCTACGGTCCCTGGAACGACGGCAATCCGCCCGCTGCAAACAGCACTCTCAGCAGCATTACCCCGCTGCTGCTGTATGGCGAGCAGAATCCCGGCGGGATTGAAATAACGTATAGCGAAGACCAGGCGATTAATAATTTCAAGGAAGCCGACGAATGGTCGGGCGGTGCCTGGCTTACCACCGATAATAAAACAGCGGTTATCCTGGTGGGCACCAAAGCCACGGGCAACTGCTGGTACGGCTTTGCTAATGGGGTGGTGTATCCCATATCCGGGGAGCCGGGAGAGGTGTATCCCGAGGTACCGCCCTGGCCCTATGACGACCGCGGCTGGTGGTCGGACGGTATTGTGGGGCAGATTATTTTCTATGACCCGGCAGACCTCGCGGCGGTTGCCTCGGGAGAAATGGATTCATGGGAACCGCAGCCCTATGCCACCCTGGATATCGACGAATATCTGTATGATCCGGGTTTCGACCACGAAGGCAAGAAACGCTACCTGCTGGGCGCGTGTGCTTTTGACCGGGCCAACGGACTGCTCTATATTATGGAGCGGCGGGTTGATGAAGAAAAAAGCCTGGTGCATGTATGGAGCGTAGGGTCCTGATATGGGTAAGCAGAAGATGCCGGTCACCCCGGCAATACGGGTGCTGCGTGGTGCAAAGATCGATTTTTCAGAGCATCTCTATACGTATGAAGATAACGGGGGCACGGCCCTGTCCGCCCGGGAGCTTCAGGTGGATGAGCACAGTGTTATAAAAACCCTCATCATGGAGAATGACCAGGGCAAGCCCCTTGTGGTGCTTATGCATGGCGACTGCGAGGTGTCGACCAAAAACCTGGCTAGAACCCTGGGGGCGAAAAGCGTTTCTCCCTGCGCCCCAGATAAGGCCAATAAGCTGTCGGGGTATTTAGTCGGCGGCACCTCACCGTTTGGAACCCGGACCCGGATGCCGGTGTATGTGGAAGAAACCATCCTTGACCTTCCCAGGGTCTATATCAACGGCGGAAAGCGCGGGTTCCTGGTAGGTTTAAATCCGCAGGATATTGTGAAAATTCTGGAATCTACCACTGTTCAGGTGGGAATAAAAAAAACCTGAACAGGAGGCTGCGGGAAAACACTCCTCATTTTTTAGCTTATTATTCGTCTTGAATGTATGCATTTCCCGCCGGGTCGGGGTATGTAGACTCTCTAGTTTGCTTGACTTTTCCTTCCAACTGCAATAGGTTCTATACATATCCTTAACAATCTACGGGCGGCACACCTATGAACATGGTATTAGTCCTCAGTGTTGTCTTTCCGGGCCTTCTCGGGATCTGTATGTTTGCCGGACGCCGGTCCGAATCCGACCCCTCCTTATCCTATAAAGAGATTGTACCCGGCATTTATCATGTTAAAGGTATGCGATCAAATATCTACCTTGTGGCCGGTGAGCGTCTTGTAGTCGTTGATACCGGCATGAAGGGCGACGGAGAGAAGGTGCTGGGGGTTCTGGAAAACATCGGCAGGAAGCCTGAAGATGTTTCCCATATTCTGCTCACCCATGCCCATATCGATCATATGGGCTCGCTGGCATATCTGAAAGAGAAGACCGGCGCCCTCGTTGTTGCTTCGTCGGCGGAGACGGATTTTGTTGCCGGGCGGAAGAAGACGGGTTCCATGGGCCGCCAGGGGATTGGTGGTTTGATTTTCCGCATGATGCTCTATATAATGGAAACCGTTGTGTATCCCTATGATTCCACAACGGTTGATATTGCCTGTAGCGGAGGCGAAGAGCTTTCTTTGAACGGCCCGGTGCATGTTGTGGCAACGCCCGGACATTCCATGGGCAGCCTCAGCTATTATCTGCCGGACAGGAAGGTGCTGTTTTCCGGAGACGCCCTGACGGGTGTTCCCAAACCCGGGCTGCCGCAGCAGATGGGCTGTGCCGATTATAAAAAGGCGCTGGTGTCGGTTGAAAAGATTTCAGAGCTTTCTTTTAATTTATGTGGCTTCGGCCATGGAGAACCGGTTTTGTCGGAGGCGGGTTCCAAAATTACAAACCTGATAGAATAGATGGAAGGATAGAAGTATCTGTAAAACTGTATTGAGCAGAGTACCGGTTGTCGGGCTTTGCTCTGCAGAAAATGAAAAAAAGGAGCGTGTTATGAAAAAGAAGTTTTTTATTCTGACGAGTTTAATTGTTTTGCTGTGTCCTCTGCTCTTGTCTGCACAGAGCATACCTACTGCCGTGGATACCATAACCGGTGAAGACGGATCGGTCTGGGAGAGGGTAAGCGATTTTGGGTTCGGCAATAAAGAGAATCTGGGTATTGTGGCCCTGACCCCCTTTCAAAATCAGCTCTATGTCCTGACAAGGAATGAATCAACAGGATTTGAGCTGTGGCGCACCAGCGGTACTGCCTGGGAGCAGGTCTCTGCCGCCGGCTTTACCGACGGCACCTTTCATGAGTTTATGAACAATGGATACGGTGAGATGATCGAGTTTGACGGGTACCTGTATGTAGCTGTTGGGTCGGGTTACGAGGGGGCCTACCTCTATAAATCGGTGGGCCTTGAGATCTGGCGGTTTGACGGAACCCAGTGGGAGCCCGTCATATCAAACAGCCGCGATGAGGATGAAGCGGGAACGATTACCGGCATCGACGGATGCGCCGCCGCCGATGGAGACATAACAGCCGTGATTACCGACTCCGGTAAAGCCTGGGAAAGTAACCAGTGGGCCGGTGGTGTTTTGAGAATAACATCGGGATCGGGCAAGGGGCGTGTTTTTGATATTGTATCCAATACGGCCACGGCCCTTACCATCCAGCAAAACGAAGAGTCCAATACCGACGAGTATACCGTATGTGGTGAAATCGTACCGGATGAAGACCACACGGACCTTGTTTCCGGGGCCATTGTTTCCGGCGATGCCTATGCAATCGGGATCGGTGATGATGAAAACGGTTTCGGTGAGATGTGGAACAAAAACTTCATCGATTTCGAGGTGTTCAACGGCGAACTATTCGCATCCATTGCCCATAACTATGAAGACGGGACACGGATCTGGAAAACCGCCGACGGTCTCACCTGGGAAGCCATCACCGATTACAGCTTCGGGCTTTTCCATGGGTTCGACCCCGACGGCAGCGAAACCGGCATGTGCCTGATTGACGGCGTGGAAGACCGCAACGGCGCGCCGGTCTGTTCGAGCTCGACCTATTTTGCAAAAACCGCCGTCGATGGAACGGAAACCCTGTATGTGGGTGGAACCGGCTCCAGCGGCTGTAACGGCAGGGGAGCGCGGGTGCTGAAATATGAAAACGGCGAATGGAATTTCATTGTAGACTATTTTGTGGACGACAACGACGAAGGCACCAACGAAAACGGCCTGGGCGATGCCGGATCGTTTTTAAGTTCGAACTTCCAGGCCTGGTCATGGGCCGACTACGACGATAAACTGTTCGTGGGCGTTGCCCGTCCGGTGGGTTCCCGGGTAATGTATACCGACACCGGCGATGCCGAAGACGGGGCCTGGAAATATGCCGTGGGCGGCGATGCAGCGATGCCCGACGGTTTTGACGGTGTAGGAAATTTTGTCGGATATGGTGCAAATCTCGGCTCCCACATGTTTGCCTTTGATTCGGCACTGTATGCCGGAACAATGGCAAACAACTACTCTCCGGCCCTGTTCGCAGGCAATATTCTGGACGGCGCCGATATCTGGCGGGCGACCGGCCCGGCCGAGGCCCTGGTATGGACCCGTATTACCTCAGACGGATTCGGCGATAAAGCTACCCTTACTTTTGGATCATTTTGTACGTTTGGGGAAACGCTCTACGTGGGCGGCTCCAATCTGTTCGGTAATTTTTCCGGCGACCAGCTCGAGGGATATAAAGGCGGCGCGGTGTACCGCCTGAAAGAAATACCGGTTGCGGTAGTGCCGGTTGCCTTTACGGCCGTCCCGGAAAAGACATCGGTTGCCCTCAGCTGGCAGGCAGACAATGAAACGGATATTGCCGGGTATAATGTGTACCGCTCGACATCCGAAAAGAACAATACAGAGTATAAGAAAGTAAACAGCGAAATGATCAATGCCTGGAGCGCTCCCGGACAGACTGCTAACTATGAGTATACCGACAGTCCGCTGTGGTTCAACACCACCTATTTTTATAAGATAGAGGCTGTCGACAACTCAGGAAACAGGGTCTATTTCGGGCCGCTGCCGGCCACCACAAAAAAGCTGTTCGGAAATTAAAAAAAGGCGGCATTGAGCCGCACACGATGAAACCCTAATGCGTTTACGTTTTCTCTTGTCAGCAGCTCTTGTCGGCGTGTCCATGGTATGTATGGCAGGCGCCGGCTTTGCTGCTGAAGGACTCCGCTTTGAAATAGAAAACAATACCACCCATCCCATGCTGTTCAGGGCGGAAGAATCACGCTGCCTCTACGTTCATGCACTTGCCCGGGGATACCGCCTGGCACCCGGCCAGGCGGGAAAGGTGAGCTTTGAAATAAAAAAAATCGGGGCCTGCAGCGATACGTCCGGGCGAAAAATCCTGGCCCGGATAGGCATCTATACTTCCGCGAGTACTCCCCCGGCGCTCAAGGCGATTGCACATGTTGAAATGACCGAAACGTCCGCCGTGCATGTGCGAACCGAAAAGGCGGGCACGGGGCCGAGTGCCACCCGGTGGCAGATGTATATTCAAAAGAAACAGGGCCGCAATACGGTAAAGCTTGTCGGAGAGAATGTTTCGGCCGGGAAAAACAGGCAATAAAGGGCTTGTGCCTTGTTTGTTAAGCGTCAGCATGTGGTACAAACATGGTCGTACAAGTAAAAAAGCATATGCTTGATTCAAAGAGAGTCCGTTCCCATGACCACCACGGAAAAAGAACAGTTGCACAAGCACATCCTTCAGGAAATAGAAGCGGTAAAACACATCATTGCTTCGCACAAAAAATCAGCTAAACCCGTTGCGCCTGACAATGCCATCGGGCGCTTGAGCCGTATGGAAGCCATCAACAGCAAAAGCATCAGCGAAGAGGCATTGCGCAAGGCCCAAAGTTCCCTGGCCGGGCTGGAGCGTGCTTTGAAGATGATCGACAACCCTGATTTCGGCTATTGTGTTGAATGCGGTGAAGAAATCCTTTTCAAACGGCTTATGATTATGCCGGGGGCCCGTATGTGTGTAGAATGTGCCGGTAAAAGAGGCTGATTCCAGTCCCGTCTTTCCCAGTAAAAATCAAAAAAATGTAGGATATGTAAATATTTCACTGAGATATTTTGTATTTTGGTGTTTATTCTTCTCAGTTTATTCTGCTGTCCCGGATCAGACTGTCTGTACGACGGCAGTGTGTTTCCAAAACTCATTTATTTCGGAGGAAGATATCATGAAAAAACTGTGTGTTTTTATTGCCGTGGTCTGCCTGTCGGCGCCCGCCTTTGCAGAAACCAAACCGAGTCCCGCCGATGCGCAAAAAGTGATCGACTATTATTACAATGGTGCCGGTCAAGGAGCTCTTTTAATGGACTACGCCTTGTGCAGGGAGGTAGACCAAGAGGGCGAACAGAAAAACGAGTGCACCTCAAAAGTAACGGATGGAAAAGTATATAAGGGAGAAAAGACGTTTTTATGGATGAAAATGCTGGTGCCGTCGGGCGACAGGGCAGATCTACTGATACAGTTTACCAGGAACAACAAGATCCGCAAGGTTATCAACACAACCGCAACGGGCTCCATTCGTTTCCGGACCTGGAAAGTCATTCCCACCGACAAAACCGGCACGTGGAGTGTTTCCATTCTCCAGGAAACAGAAAGTAATGACCTGCATCTCGGATCGCTTGAGTATACAGTGGTCGACCCGGAGCTTGTGGGGGATTCGGAAGAACTTGCAGGTGTTCAGTAGGTACTAGAGCAATTTCCACAATACTATAGCCGCGGGGAATAAAAGCACAGGCTGATGCGGTTAGATTGCCTGCGGCCATGTGCTCGCAGGAAAGGGGAGATACAAGAGAGAAACCACCGCTCGCACCCCCGCGGCTGCTCTCACCGCATCAGCCTGTGCTTTTAAGGGCTACAGCAAAAAGAAAGAATGCTCTCAGGCACTCTTCTGAATGGTAGTTACTGTTTGTGACTACGGTGACGATGCACCTGCCGGATCGGCAGTTCTTACGTAACTAAGAGGGCGTTGTTGGAGAAAGGTTATACTGCCCGGTGTACTACGAGGCGTTTCCAGCACTGTTTTGGTCGGAATATTCGTCTGCAGCACCGGGGCCTTGCAGCCACGCATGTGCTTCGGTTAAAGACTGAAAAGCCTTCATTACCATGGATACCTCCTGTTCTGAAACCATTTCCAGCATCCTGCCCAGGCCGAAACCGAGGGCCTTATCGGTAACAAGAGCGCATTTTCCTTTTCCAAGCCCTTCGCGAAAGCCGGCAACAATTTTTGATATGGTTCGTATTTCCGGCACTGCCAGGGTATCAACATTAAGGCTACAGTAATCGATGAGAATATGGGAACCGGTTTTCCATTGGGGCTGCTTGAGCAGATCGACAAAAAAAGAGCGAAATCCCTGGAGGGTGGCCGTGCCTGAGAGCCGAATGACGGTTTTATCAGAATCAAAGGTAAAGGTGTGTTTCATTTGTTGAGCTCGAGAAATAATCGTATTAATTCGTTAATAAATAGTAAATAACGTAAATTATAACAAAGAAAACGAATGAGGGCAATGCGTATAAATACTCAATTTGGATTGTGCAGAAAAACAGCTTGATGCGGTCTTCATCAGTATATCTGCCGGTAGTGGGGTATTACATGGAAGCGGTAATGAGCATTTCCATCAGAACATCGCTGGAAAGATCGACGGGATTGCCCTTCATGCTGCTTGATCGTTTTGCCCTTTCAACGATGGTGCTCAAATCGTTTTCCGGAACATTGAATTTCGACAGCGACGGCACAGCAAGATCCAGGCAGAGTTGCCTGATCCAGGTCACACCATCATCGGGACCGGCCTGGCTGTTGGTGGTAAGCAAACGGGCGGCTTCTGTAAACCGCTCAAGAGCGGATGGGTCGGTTCCGTCTTTTGGCAGGGTGGCCACATTGGTCGCAAAGACATGGGGGAGCATGCTGGCACACGCAACGCCGTGGGGGATATCGTACATGGCACCGAGGGGTGCCGCAAATCCGTGCACGGCACCCAGCCCGGCATTGGCAAGTGCCAGACCGCCGAACAATCCGGCAATACACATATCTTCACGTGCTGCGGGATCGTTTCCGTTGTCGTAGGCTTTTTTCAGAGACCGTGCTGCGCGTGTAATACCTTCGCGGCACAGGCCGTCGGTGAACGGGTTTGCGCGCCGGGAAACAAAGGCTTCCAGCAACTGGGTAAGCGCATCAAGGCCGGTAGCAGCGGTGACCTCGGGCGGCATGGTACGGGTCAGATTCGGATCGATCAGGGCAATGCGGGGAAGCATCAGGGGACTGCGCATACTGACTTTTACTTTGTGTTCAGGAGACTGCAAAACAGCATTGCGGGTTACCTCGGCACCGGTTCCGGCGGTGGTGGGTATGGCAATGCAGGGTGCTGCGGGGGTCAGCAGCGGTCGGCCCCGGCCGATAACTTCCAGGTAGTCGAATATGTCACCGGTGTTTGTCAGAAGGGCGGAAACGGCTTTTGCCGCATCAACAACGCTGCCTCCCCCGATGCCGACCACACATTTGCATCGGGCATCCCGGGCCAGACTGAGGCCGTTCATAATGCACTCAATGGTCGGTTCACCGGGCACGCTGAAGGTTACCGCCTCTATGTGGCTGTCGGCAGAAAAGTCAATACACGGCTGTATCCTGTCGGCATTGCGGCCATGGATGATCAGAACCCGGCTTTCAAAAGCCGTCAACAATTCCGGGAGTTGGGAGACGGTGCCGCTCCCGAATATGATGCGGCCGGCGGTGGCGAATTCAAAGTGCATGGTAGCTACCAGTTTTCATTATCCGGATATACGTTCGTATATTGTATTCCCTTTCGTGGTTCCTCCATCATGTCGGCAACCGTATCGCGCCAGGTTTGGTAATGCCCGGTTTCTTTGTGCAGCAACTGGTCTTCAGGGGTTTTGTATACTTCAACCAGGACAAACCGCGCGGGGTCATCCTGCTGCTGAATCACGTCAAAGCGCACAACGCCTGCCTCGCAGACGCTGTTTCTTGCATTATGCATGGTGGCCTGTTTAAAGTCTTCTATCGTGTCCTTTTTTACATGGACACATACATGAATGATATGCATGGCAGCAACTCCTGAAAAAGATGTTTTTAAATGAACTTCAGGCGGCACCCGGTAAACATTAACACGGCATGGTATTTTTTTGTGTTCGAAGCATCCTGCATTGCCCTGTTGCTGCCCAACTATATTCCTGAACGCAGAGGAAGTCAAATGAAACCGGGTGGACAGTAGTCGCTGGAATGCCTCTGTTTTTTATGCTTGACGCAGTCGATTCCGCATATTACAAAAAAGAATACTTTTTGCCGCGGAGGAAACGCTATCACCATGAATAATCAGAAAAAAACTAAAGAGCAACTTATTCAGAAACTTGACGAACTGCAGGAAAAGTCTGCCAGGCAGGCCGATAGACAGAGAAAGGCGATTGCCACTCTTCGTAAAAAAGAGCAGCGTTATCATCGGCTTATTGATTCCGCCAATGATGCCATGATAACCATGAACAGCAGGGGAAAGGTAATACTCTGGAACAAGGCGGCCGAAAACATGTTCGGGTATACGATTGATGAAGTAAAGGATGCTTTTTTTGATCTCATAACGGTTGCGCCGCAAAAACATAAAAACCGTTTTAAAGCCGTTATTGCCGAAGAAGAGGATGTGATCGGTCCCAATGAAGCCTATGCCAGAAACAGTAAGGGTCAGAAATTTCCCGTGGAAGTGACAACCTCAACCTGCCGGGCCGACAGAGAACGTTTTGTTACCATAGTCGTTCGTGATATCACTGCGCGGAAAAAAACCGAAGCAGACCGGGAAAACCTCATTTACGAATTGCAACTGGCACTTGAAAAGGTGAAAACCCTGAGCGGGCTGCTGCCCATATGCGCATCCTGTAAAAAGGTGAGGAACGATTCGGGCTACTGGCAACAGATAGAGTCCTACGTCAGCGAGCATTCCGACGCGGACTTCAGCCACTGCATCTGTCCCGAATGCCGGGAAAAGCTGTATCCAGGGATAAAGAGGAAATAACAGCCTGATACCCGATGGAACAAAAAAAGGCGGAGCATATACGGCTCCGCCTTTTTTTGTCTGAATATATGTATTATGCTTTGTTCGGTTTAACACCGCGACTGTTTTTACACGAGTTGCCCTGAGGGCCTTGGGAGCGTATGCGAAAACATTTTTTCAGGAAGCAGAATCAAGCGTTGCTAAAAAAAGAAAAATGTTGTTAATAGATGGACAACATCGACCGAAATGTTTTAGAAACCACCATTTTTTAATAAAACTAGAAGGGGGATCATATCTATGAAAGCGATACTGTTCAGGCTTGTAATGGTATGTTATGTCATTTGTTTTTCCGTAATTGCTGCCACACCCGTCCAAAGCGCACTGGGTAAAGTACAAACTCTCTATGGTATTTGGGGCAGTTCTGCAAGCGATATTTTTGCCGTAGGTACCACCATAATGCATTATGACGGCACCTCCTGGTCTACCATGACCTATCCCGGGGTGGGAACCCTTGAGGCGGTCTGGGGCAGTTCGGGGAGTGATGTGTTTGCAGTCGGCTACGGCGGAGCAATTATTCATTACGACGGTACCTCCTGGTCCACCATGACCAGCGGAACAACTGAAAATCTCAACGGCGTCTGGGGTTCATCGGGAAACGATGTGTTTGCAGTAGGTGAAAACGACACTGTTGTACATTACAACGGATCCTCCTGGTCCACCATGACTGCTGGTTCGTTTGGCGATCTTTTTGATGTCTGGGGCATATCAAGTGCCGATGTGTATGCCAGCGGTGAGAAAGGAACCCTTATGTACTATGACGGCAGCAAATGGACGGGAAGTTTTACCCCATCTCCCGACTACTACGGCGTATGGTTTGAAGCCGGCTCGGACGTTTACGTTGCGGGTGATTCGGGATTCCTTGCTTCGTATAACGGCTCCACCTGGAACTTCCTGATGTCAAGCCCTACAACGGAAACACTCTGGGACATCTGGGGGTCGTCGGGAACCGATGTGTTTGCCGTGGGGAATTCCGGCACGATCATTCATTACAACGGCAGCTCGTGGTCTTCAATGACCAGCGGCATACCAGACGATATTCACGGGGTCTGGGGATCCTCGGCAAACAACGTATATGCCGTCAGTGGTTCCGATGCCATACTTGTATATAACGGCAGCACCTGGAGCAACATGATCAGCTCTTCAACTACAACCACCACAACCGTACCCGCAACCGGCGGCAATACGGCCCCAACCGCCATGGCGGAGGTTGACCCGCCCGAGGGCCCGGTCACTATTGAATTTACGTTTGTTGCCGACCAGAGCACTGATGCCGAAGACCCGCTGGAACAGCTTACCTTCCGCTGGGACTTCGACACCGACGGCAACTGGGACACGGAGTATGATTCCGACCCCATTGCTCGACACCGCTTCGACATCCCGGGTGAGTACACCGCAACCCTTGAGGTGAAAGACACCGGCGGCCTGACCGA
>JANQGV010000180.1 GCA_028282925.1 Thermodesulfobacteriota bacterium | reverse complement strand
GAAATCAATCGTTGCTGGCGGCATGCAGCAACCGGGCACCCACCGGCGTCCGCAACCGTGCAATGCTGGTGGTGCTGTGGCGTGGCATGCTCCGCATCAATAAGGCGTTGCACCTCAAGCCTGCTGATTTCAACGCAGAGAAGGGCAGCATCCGCATACTTAAGGGTAAGGGCCGTAAGGCCCGGACGGTTGCGCTCAACGCCGAGTCGGTCGCCCTGCTAGGCCGCTGGTTAGACCGCCGTGAAAAGCTAGGCATCAACAACCACCGACGGCTATTTTGTATTTTGGATGGTGAGCCAATGCAAGATAGCTCTGTTCGCAACATGCTGCCCCGGTTGGCCCGCCGTGCGGGTATATCCAAGCGGGTCCATGCTCACGGGCTGCGACACAGCGGGGCCTGCGATATGAGACGGGCCGGGGTGGACATCGGAATAATTAGCAAGGCGTTGGGGCATACGAGTATCGCCACCACGGCACGTTACCTTGACCACATCGAGCCCACGCTGGTTATCGATGCAATGCGAGATTTGAAATAGAAGGAGACCAAATGAACAAGAAGACCAAGAGTAGAAAAAAGTCCTTGCTGCGATTTGCGGCATTAATCCGTGTGTCCACGGAGAAACAACAGGCTCAAGGCGAGTCGTTACGAACGCAGAAGCAGCAGATAGAACAGACCGTTGAAGTTCTCGGCGGCGAAGTGGTGGCATGGTTTGGGGGACAGGAACACGCCACCCCTGGCTGGGAGCATGGCGAAGTCGACCGACTTCTTGAGTATTGCGAACGTCGGCCTCGACAAGTGGACGCCGTCATGGTTTCCCACCAAGACCGGTGGAGCAGAGACAACATATCCAGTGAGTGAGGCCTGAACCGACTACAACAGAGCGGTGTTCGGTTCTTCGTACTCAGCACCGAACATGACCTCAACGAGCCCACGGCCCGTCTGTATTTGACGATGTCCAGCAGCATTGGGGCGTACCATGCCGCTAACCAGAAAAAGAAATCCATCGAGAACCGTATTGCACGCGCCAAGCGAGGCTTGCCATCAGCAGGCAAACTTCCCTTTGGACGCACCTTCAACCGCAAGACAGAGGAATGGAGTGTCGACCCAGCGAAGAAAGCCTTTATTGAGGAGGTGGCGGAGCGGTACCTTGCCGGGGAGTCGTTGGAGAAGGTTGCAATCGAGCACGGGGTGAACCACACCAGTTTGCATAAGACGCTTATGCGCCGCTCAGGCTCTGTATGGCCAATCACTTTCAAGGTTGACGGTGTCGTGATCCGCAACGAACCGCTGGTGGTACCAATCGCCATCCCCGAACTTTTGCCTCCTGAGACCATCCGCGCTCTGCACAAACGCGCCGAAGCCAACAAGACCTATAGCCATGGGGTGATCAAAAACGAGTATCTCCTTCGTCGGGTGGTGTTTTGTGCACGGTGCGGGTATACTATGTCTGGGCAGACGAACAACAATGGCAAGCAGTATTATCGTCATTGTCACAATCAGAGGGCACATGAGTGCGATAGCCCCTTGCATTCCGTGCCTGTTGACATTCTGGAAGAAACCGTCTTGCTCCATCTATGGGCAGCCTTCGGGAATGCAAGCAAGCTGATCCACGCGATGGAGAAGGCCATTCCCGACAAGCAGAAGGTTGAGGAATACCGAAAGCGGCTGGAGCGAATCACTGGGGAAATGGAGAAGATAACAAGGGGCCGGGAGCGGGTGCTGGCTCAACTTGAGAACGAGACCATTTCGGAGGATGAAGCCGCCCAACGTTTGGAGAAATCCAAGCAAAAGATGAGCAACCTATCAAAGGAAAAGGAGCGGCTGGAGTCGGTACTTCGTGAAATTCCAGATAAGAACACAATCAGAGACAGAGCAGAGGTCATAGCTTCGATGGTATCCTCTCACGAGGGTTGGGAAGCCTTGACAAAAGACGAAAAACGGTCGATAGTTGAAATGGTCTTCAGTGGCACAGAGCCGATGAACATGCAGCTTGAGTGCGAAGAAGCCAGATCACTAGGAGAAGAGCCGTCCCCTGTTGAAAGACGGATGGGTGTCTACATCGGCTGGGTGCCTGGAGAGGAAGCGAAACGCAGGAAGGTGTTCAACTACTTCATAGTTGGGCACCTAATCCATGAGAGCTATCAAGCGCCTTTGAACGAGGATGAGAAGGGGTTCTTGGCGGGCCGTTACGACCAAGGTGAGCCGATGCTTCAGGAGGGGTTGACTAGTTCTGCTTTGTATTGACCAGACACAGGCCTTCTGTAATACCGCTCTCCTTCAGGCAGGCAGACACTTCGGGAGTGATATTGAGAAAGCCACGCCGTGCCGGAATGTTGAACCATAATTCTTTTCGATAACTGTGCATAGCTTTACCCCGCTTTGTTTGGTGGATGGTTTCAATTCGGTATACAATCCATAGCATGTATGCCGAGAATAGCAAGGATTGATTTGCAGGGCTCACAACAGTGAGACAGACCCATTTCAGGGAGGTACGGTACCATGATAATCGACATACACAACCATATCAGCCGCAAAAACAATCCCTACTACCTGCCGGCGGACGCATACATCCCGGTAATGGATGAGCTTGGTATAGAAAAAGCCGTGATACTCGGCAAGGACTATGGCGACCTTGGTGACAGGCTGGACGCCAATCTGACGGATGAAGATGTTGCGTCGTTCTGCGCCGAATTCCCCGGACGCTTTATCGGTTTTACCGCTGTGCATCCCGACCGTCCGGTGGACCGGAACCTGGAACGTCTTGAAAAGGCGGTTGAAACATTCGGGATGCACGGTATCAAGCTCAACCCTGCAGCAGGGTTTTATCCCAACGATACCGCCCTGTACCCGGTGTATGAACGGGCGGCTTCGTTACGTCTGCCGGTGGTTATCCATTCCGGCTTGAAGCCGCCTTCTGAAGGATGCCGGATAAAATTTTGCAATCCTCTTGATATCGATGATGTTGCCGTTGATTTCCCCGATCTGTCCCTTGTGATCGCCCATAGCGGATATCCCTGGGTGCAGGAGGCGATTCAGGTAGGTTTGTATGCTGAAAACGTCTGTATTGATATCTCGACCCTCAACCAGATTGAAGAGGTGATGGGGTGCGAGGTAGTAATGCCTACCCTGAAAATGCTTCATAATGCCCTGGGGGCCGGCCGGATACTCTTTGGGACGGACGGTATTTTCAACAGCGAGACGTTGAAACAGGCGGTAATGAGTGCCGATTTTCTTACAGACAACGAACGTGATATGATCTTTTACAAAAACGCCGAAAAGATTCTCACGCGATAGTGTTCAGTGTGACCCCGATTCCTCTTTCGGCCAGGTCCACCAGCGAATTGGGATAGGACCCGCCGGTGAAGGGAAGGGGTTATGTCCATGGCCCTACCATGACAGGTATTGTTTATTTGTTGATATAGCTCGTTTTGAGTTTTTTTTTCAACGGGTTACATTAAGGTACTTACAAAAAAACGGGAGATTTCATGATGGAATATCAGAGAGAACTTGATGTGGCGATTGCTGCTGTACAGAAGGCTGCCGGCCTGTGCACAAAAGTGCAGAAAACACTGGTCGGCGTGGAAGCAATTGAAAAGAAGGACCGCTCACCGGTTACCATTGCCGACCTGGGCAGCCAGGCCCTTATCTGTGCAGACATAGGGAGTGCTTTTCCGGAGACCGCGATTGTCGGCGAGGAAGACGCCGAGATGTTGCGGGCAAATGAAGCTGTTTCGTCACAGGTGTACGATCTTGTGAAAGAGTTTCATGTCGAAATGTCCCGGGATGACATGCTCTCTGCCATTGATGCAGGGGCATGTGAGGCTGATTTTACCGGGAGATACTGGACGGTCGACCCGATTGACGGTACCAAGGGGTTTCTGCGGGGTGAGCAGTATGCCATAGCGCTGGCCCTGGTGGAAGACGGAGAGGTTGTTCTGGGGATTCTGGGGTGTCCTAACTATGCATTGGGAGGCGCAACGGCCGGTACTCTTTTTTACGCTGTTAAGGGCCGGGGTGCATTCGCCAGGGATAGTGCAACCGGTGAATCCCGTAAAATCAGCGTAGACGGGCTTTCCGACCCGTCAAAGGCCCGTTTTTGCGAATCAGTTGAAGCCGCTCATGCCTCTCATGATGAACATGCCATGATTTCCGCTCAACTCGGCATTACCCAGGAGCCCTACCGTATCGACAGTCAGGCAAAGTATGCCTCTGTTGCCTGCGGAGCGGCATCACTGTATTTGCGTTTGCCACGGAGTAAGGAGTATCGTGAGAAGATATGGGATCACGCCGCCGGGGCCATTGTGGTATCCGAAGCCGGCGGACGGGTGTCGGACTTCAGCGGCAAGCCTCTTGATTTTTCATTGGGAAGAAAGCTGGTTGATAACCAGGGTATTCTGGCCACAAACGGTTGCCTGCACGACCGAACCCTGGAAGTTATTGCCGAAGTTGTGTAAGTCGCAATACTATGTACAACCAGTGTCAAATACAAAAAAGGCGGAGCATGGAGTAAACATGCTTCGCCTTTGTCTGTTCAGAAATACTGTTTTTTGTTATTCGACGGCAGCTTCAATAACGGGGCTGATGCTCTCAACGCACTTTTGAAGAATGGATGCAACCGCCGGGTTGTTCAGAATAATGCCGTTCACGAGTTCGGCATTGTCATAGTACATACCGATAAGTGCGCGGCCCATCTGTGTTTGTGAAAGAAAATCGTCCCGGAAAATCTTGAAGGCTTCAAGCCGCGGGTCATCCTGACCGAGAACCGTGCCTACAGGGCACTCGGGTTCGGTTACCGTGCTGATGACGACTTCCCGGGTCGTGGAGCCGGTAGCCCCCTGGGTATCCTTTACTTCAAGTTTGATCACATATGTGCCCGAGGCTTCATAGGTATAGGAGGTAAGCTTTGTGGTGCTGTATTGGGTATCCCATGAACCATCGTTTTCCCAGTCCCAGCGTACTTCAAGCAGGTCGGCGCTGTCTTCTGCATCGGAGCTCTCGGAGGCATCAACCAGGACCTTGCTTTTGTCGTCGGAGCTGATTGTAGCGGTAAACGATGCCGTGGGGCTGTTGTTCTCAGGACCGGTTGCGGGTTCCTTTTTAAGAATCGTTCCTTTGTTGCCTACGGCAAATGCAGTTCCGAGTGTATCGACATACACGCCTTTCAGGTTTTCAATGGTACCGCTCTCCATTTCGCTCCAGTCCGGGGATTCATACTGAAACAGTTTGCCTGTTTCACCGACCGCGTAGACATTGGGTGACGACGTGCCGCCGATACCTGCAAATTCCTTGGCGGTAGCAACACCCATTCTGGTCCAGGATGTACCGCCGAAGCGCACAATCGTTCCGCCTGAACCAACTGCGAAAATGTTGTCGGAGCTGTCGCCCCAGATATCGTTCAAGTCTTCCGTTGTATTACTTTCCATCTCACTCCAGTTGCTGCCGTCGTAATGCAGTATTGTTCCCTTGTCGCCGACGGCATACACATTGCTGGTCGAGGTGCCCCACACGCCGCGCAGGGCGTTCGTGGTGCCGGATGAAATATTATTGCACGAGCTCTGGGTGCAGCCTAACACTTTACCGTTGTCTCCCACTGCAAAGACTTCACTTTCGGCGCTGTCGGTCCAGATGCCGTTGAGGTCAATGGTGGTATTGCTGAGGATACTGGACCAGTTTGATCCGGTGTATCTCATAATGCGGCCGTTGAAACCGGCGACATAAATGCTTGATGCCGATGCAGCGAATACCGTCTGTAGATTATCGTCTATCGACGTTTCAATTTCCGACCAGGACGATCCGTTGTAATGAATAACCGTGCCTTTCAGTCCGACGGCATAGACATCGGAAGAAGACACACCGTCAACATCCCGCAGGGATTCGGATGTCGGACTTGTCATTTCCTCCCAATCCTGGCTGTAAGCGGCAGGGGAAAGAAACAGGCAAATGAGGGTACAGGCAATAAAGAGTTTCGATTTTTGGAATTTCATAATGTCCTCCTGTGAAAAAATGTATGTTATATATAATATCCCTTGCGTAGTATTTGTGCAGTGCCGGAACACGGATGTCTACCGAGGAAAAAATGCTTTAAAAATCATGTTGCTAGGAGTTTTCTGTACTGTTGTGTCCCCTGTTTCAAATAACTATCGGTACATAGTATGAAATACTTTATTATAAATAAAAGTAATAATTACCGGATATTCCTATGCTTAAACGGGCCGACACAGGTTTTTTCAGTATCGGCAGGCACACTCTCCCCTGGGTTTTAAAGTTGACCATTCATGGTCGTTGTCCGGACTATATTAAATATTTACTCAACCATTGGTGTCGGATGTTTACTTGCGCTGCATATCATGCTACAGTTACAGGTTGTTTAAAGGCCGATCCACAACAGGAGGGTATCTCGAAGTGTGGATATGGGCGATATTACACTGCATACTACAGGAATCAAACCCAAGGTGGTACCAATGACCGAAAAAGTTGCCCGAATTCTTTTTGATGCCATGAATTCCAGGGATTTGACGAACCTGGAAAAATCAATGCTTGAAACCGCAAGATTTGACTTCCCCGGCGCCGGCTGTATTGAAGGACGAAGGAAAATTTTGACTTTTTTAAAGGTGTTGTTTCGTAAATATACACGCCTGGAGTTTACGGTGCAGGAAACTGTTATCGACGGTGATAAAGTATGCGTACTATGGACAAACAGCGGTGAGCACTCCGGCGGTGAGCTTTACAGCAATACCGGTATTACGTACATCGAAATAGAAGACGGTAAAATAGCTTTTATAAGCGATTATTTCAAGGACACGTCCTTTGTCCGAAAATAGCAGAATATCGATGAAAATACTTACTTTTAACGGAAGCCCCAGGAAAAAAGGCAACTGCAGTATCCTTTTGCAGGAACTGCTGCGGGGCGCGGGTGATGCAGGGGCCGAGTGCGAGGAAATATGGGCCCAGGATCTGGATCTAAAATACTGCCGGGGCTGTCTGCGCTGTAATCTGCTCAAAAAGTGCTCGATTCGAGGTGATGACTGGGAAAACCTGAGCTCAAAAATTCTTGCCGCCGATGCCCTGGTTTTTGCTTCTCCGGTTTATTTCCATCACGTTTCAGCCCCTTTAAAAAAGATTCTGGACCGTTTCCGTTCGTTTGTACATGTGCAGATCAGGGAAAACGGTCTGGTGCATACGCCCTGGCACACCTGGAAAAAGGATTTTGTGCTGCTCATGCCCATGGGAGCTTCCCAAAGCGCGGAAGCACAGCCTGCCGTTGATTTGTTTACCTTTATTACCGGTATTCTGGGGGATGAAAATCGTTTGCATACTGTTCTGGGCACGCGACTGGCGGCAAACAGGCAGGTTTCCATGGACCGGGAAGAACTCGGCAACCTGTATGAAAAGCTGCAATTGCCCGGGAACCTTGTTGAGAAGGATTATTATAAAAATCAAGAAATTATCAAAATATGCTATGAATGCGGCAAAAATTTAGCTATGCAAAATAAATAGCTTCAGGTATAAAGTTATAAGCAGTGATGTGTTCGACTACTACCACCGTTTTGAAACAGCAAACAGGAATAATGGAATGGCCAGTGAGAAGACTATGCATGACGCTAAGAATTTCCTGAAAAATAAGGAAATACAGGGGGAAATCGACAACACAGAGCCGCATGTTCTTATTGAAATTCTGTATGAATATCTTTCTCAGCATATATCCACCCATTTTGAAAAAACGGTCGAGGGCATCAACACCATCCATGATTCTTTGCTGACGCGTCAACAGGAACACCGCGAGATAATGGAACGGCTTGATAAGCTTGAGCAGCGCCTTGCCCGTCTGGAATCAAAAAATGTAAAGTGACTGCTGTATGAAACTATGGAACTTGTGTCTCAAATACGTTGATCGCTTCAAGCAACTTGACGGCAGCCCGAAATACATTGCCAGAGGAATGGCTGTCGGTGTTTTCGTGGGCACAACCCCGACATTACCCTTACATACCTTACTGTCAATACTGTTTGCCGTATGCGTACGGGGCAGCAAAAGGGCTGCAGCCCTTGCGCAATTGTTCGGCAATCCATTTACCTCGCCCTTTTTTTATATCGGCAGCTATAAAGTAGGGTTCTTCATTCTTGGAGATACCCCGAATTTTGATTTGAAAAACCAGTCAATGATGGATCTGATGAAGGTGGGTATGGATGTGACCTGTGCGATGTTGCTGGGCGGTGCGGTTATGGGTGTGTTTACCGGTATTTCGGCCTACTTCTTCACATTGTGGTTGATAAAAAGATATCGAGACAGCCAGGTTGCGGCAACCGGAGCACAGACGCAGCTTGAGAACGTAGAAAACGGCTGACCGGGCTGATGGTAATCGTCCATCTATCCCGACCAAATCGGGATTGCGCTCACCCTTCGTCACTGCGGCATACTCGTTCCTGAATAAAGCGAAGCATTCTGGTGCGTATGCCGCAATACCCGAATCTACCTCTTGTACTCCCTCCAGCCTTATCAACGTACTATTAGAGCAATTCAAAAAATTCTATAGCCTCAATATCACACTCGACTGGTAGGAGTACCTTTCGGTGCGATTAATGAACTCTGTGGGTCGTACGGCCGTTATCGCGGCCATACTATTGTGTGAAGTACTCTAGAGAAAATCGGTTTCGGTCTGTATCCGGAGACCCATGGCTTCCAGCAGGACCGGTATCTGGTAGAAGTCGCGTATATTCATAATGCTGAAATAGGGGTTATGAGGGCTTTGGGGTGTGGTACATGTTTCGTAAAACCACCGGGACAGGGCAGAACCGAAATCAAGCACCAGGACGACCTGTTTATGCTGCAGGGATATTTCGAACAGTTTTTGCAGGGCGGTTTTATCGCGTTCATTGCTGGCCAGGAAAATAATGGGCGTGGGTGTGTCGCCCTTGGCCTGGTGAATATGCTCTATCATCATATCTTTTCTGACTTCAAATTTTCCGGATGAAAAATCCACATACGGCCCGCTGTATTGATATGCGGTGCGCGAGGTGTTGTCGGAGAGTGTTTTTTCCGATCCGGGTATTCGTGTGACTTCGGGAGTGAAAATGCGCTCGACAAGGTCCATATAGCGCAGCGGCACACTCGTTGCAAGGGTGCGCTCAAGGGGGCAGGTCACCTGGTAGGGAGTCGCCGAAGAAATAATGTAGTAGGAGCCCAACATTTTAAGGCAGAAAAAAAGAAAGTCGTAAAAGCCGGGACGCAGGTCGATGTTGTCGGCAATGGTATGGAATTCGTTTTCGGTAGCGGGCAGCAGATAAAGGATATTGTTTTGAGCGTCGATAACCTCGGGCGGTAAGTCTTCATAGTTATGGCCCATAATGGCCCTGGCCGAGTTGAACTTTTCCTGGGATTCATCCTCAAGTGAAATCGTGCCGGTGAATGAGCTGATGAAACATATACCGGGATGGTGGTCGGAAAGTGACGCACGCAGGGTATCTCTTTGCTCGGGTGTCAGCGAACGGCTGGTGCGTTTTTGCTGCTGCTGGCAGTATAGTGAGAAAAAGTCGTAGGGTGTTGTCTGCAGTTTGTACAGTTTTTTACCACGGCGCACGGCTTTGCCGTCAAGCGTTATAATCTGGTCGATCACAAAGTCACCGTTGACTTTCTGGAAAGAAAAAATTTTACGCTGCAGGAGCTGCGAAAGGAGAAAAATGGTTTCATTGCGGTCCACAATTTCACGAAATCCGGCATTTTCAAGCAGGGTGTTGAGGGTGGCCTGGTCGAGATCGCTTGCGATAATAACATCCTCTCCCTGCTTTTCAACAAATTCGGTATAGCGGGTGAAGATTCTCAGGATTTTTTCATAGCCCTTTTCCTGGGGCAGCACCCCCAGGTATGAAAGCTTTCTCAGCGGGTACCGGTCGTATTCAGGCGAGAGCGAGTGTACGAAAACCGCGCACAGCGTATCCTTTTCGTAATATAACAGAACCTCATGGGTTGTTTTACGCATCATGTCGGCGTATACCGCAGGCGAGGTATCGGTGGTAACCGGGTTGAGATTGTTGGGATTGTTTTGCCAGCGCGTATAGGATTTGCTGAGCAGTGCGGCTGCGGCAGACAGCTCTTCTTCGGTCAGATGTGAACCCAGTGAAATCGTAATGGAAAAGTCGGACATCTTTATTCCCCTGCTGTTTCAGTCTGCAAAGTATAAGCAAATGTCCGAACCGTGTCAATTGAAATGGAAAAACAACGACCTGCTCCTTGCCCGTTGCATACAGGATGCGACAAAAAAGAATGATCTTGATTTATATGCAACAATGCTTTATTAAATGTGCTTAATACAATCAAACATAAAATGAGGCTGGAAACCGATGACCGACCCCGTTGATCAGGAAACATTTAAAGCAGCAGTTATAGCGTACCTGAATTTTTCAGAAGAGAATAAAGACCTGGCTGAAGAGATTGCCGGTGAAGCGCTTGCGTGGTCGGACTCGATGGCCTCGGAGCGTCTCTCGTTCGAGCAGCAGGTCGCCTTTGCGTCCCGGGCCTGCATACGGCACACCTATACCGCCTATGATGATGTTTTGATAGAAAACACCCTTGAGCAATCGGACATCACCATGGGTAAATCCTATGAAGAATCCTATGAGGAAACGGATGTGGACGCGGTTACGGAATTTATCCAAAGACACAGAAAGGGTAGGTGACGCCCGTAACATAAACATCTTTACGGACGTCACTATGGCGGCTCTCTTGAAAATCCTCTGGTAAAGATACGACGTTTATCTTTTACGCTGTCAGGTGAAACAGCGACTCGTCGTCGTTAAACAGGTTTTCTTTTTCCTTTTCTTTGTCCTTGTCACAGTCGCTGCAGGTCAGCTTTGACTCGCTTTGGGATTCTTCAGCGTTCTTTTTGACTTCCTCGGCTATCACTTCCTGGGACTGTAACTGGATCAGCTTTTGCCGCAGTTCGCGGAACTCGGCGGGTGTTATGGGTCCCATGAGATACCGCTTAACCAGCGATATGTCGTTGCGGCTCAGTACATACCGTACATCGGGTCCCATTTCGCAATCCATGGTTTCTTCAAGCCCTTCCTTGTTCTTGAAGCCGTTTTTCAACCGTTCGATACTCGCTTTCCCCAGTTCATTGTAGTCATGTGCACCGATTTCGATTGGCATAGAAACCTCCTTGTTTCTACAGGTGAATAGTATGATTTTTTCCCCACATTAAAAGGACCGCCTGTCCCGATTCCTTCGGGTGTGTATTGCGTGCTGGCCTTTTAACGCATATATTGTCAACCGACGCTCCTGCTGCATGGGTGAGCCTGCAGTGGAATCATGCGTCATTTATTCTGTAAATGAGTATCGTTTCAGGGAGGATGTGGCTGTAATGGCGGTCCGGCTGTAGTATTATAACATCCTTGTTTTCGGCGTTCTGCCCCGCAAGCAATACCAACTTACCTCCCTGTAAATTGAGTTTTGCTCATCATACGTATCGGCATATTCGTAGAAATTATTAACAGGCGGGCAACTGTTTTGGGGGGCCGAATTTATTTTTTCAAAAGGGTGCCGGGGATGATTTTATCTGTGCCGAATTTATCATGTATTGCATCAATTGCGGTGTTTAACTTTCTGTTTTTAGTAGTGTTTTCTTTTTTATCGAAAAGCGATAGCTGATGGGGTTCTCCCACTGAACAAAGCTGCGAAACGCTGATACCCAGCAGTCGTACAGGCCTCCTGCCGACTTCGGTTTTCGGCAGCAGCCTGCAACCCTCATCGTAGAGTTTGCGCCAGTCATCGGTGGGCGATGCTACGGTGACGGACCGGGTGATCTGCACGAAATCGGCGTATTTTACCTTGAGGGTAATGGTTTTGCCCTGCACATCATTGTGTCGTAAACGGCTTGATACTTTTACGGCCAGGGCCAGCAGTTCCTGCCTGGCACGTTCCGGATCGCGTATGTCCTGCATGAAAGTTTCTTCATTGCCTATGGATTTTGTTTCATATTCGGGTTCGACTTCCCGGTCGTCAATGCCCTGGGCAAGACAGTAGAGATGCACACCATGTTTACCGAATTTGCCCTCCAGGAGCGAGAGCGGTGTACGGCCCAGGTCGCCGATGGTTTTAATGCCCAGAAGGCTGAGCGCTTTGCGGGTCACTTTGCCCACGCCCCAGAGCTTGTCTATGGGCAACGGGTCCAGGAACGTTTTTTCGCAGTTATGGCCCACAATGGTCAGGCCGTCCGGCTTTTCAAGATCCGAGGCTATTTTGGCAATGAATTTGGACGGCGCAACGCCTGCCGAGGCGGTCAGGCCGATCTCCTCCCGTATGGCCTGCTTAATGCTCCGGGCAATAGTGTCCGGAGGGCCGTATAACTGTTTCGAGCCGGTCACATCCAGGAAGGCTTCGTCGATTGAGAGGGCCTCAACCTGGGGCGTGTAGCGCTCAAATATTTCAAAAACCAGGGCGGACATTTCCACGTACCTGTCCATGCGGACCGGCAGAAACACCCCGTGGGGGCACAGACGCCTGGCCGTGGCAACGGGCAGGGCCGAATGCACCCCGAAACGCCGCGCTTCATAGGAAGCGGCCGAAACTACACCCCGTTGCATGCTTCCGCCCACGATGACCGGTTGGCCCTGCAGGGCAGGGTTGTCCACCACCTCCACCGAGGCATAAAAAGCATCCATGTCGATATGGATGATATCTTTTGGAGATGGCGTCTGTGTATCAGACATTTTTAAAGTAAAAACAAAGCATTGATTTGCTTAATATATAATTGTCTTTATGGTTTTATCTTCCCCGTAACCGGGCATGTACTTTTGTAGCAGCATAGCGTTATACCGCCCGGAGGGCAACGTAAAATACCGGTTGAAAAAGTTGTACATATGTTATATTTATAGTATAAAACCGATCAGATTGCAACAGCATGTTGTCGACAACCGAAAGTGAGGAGCACAAACGTATGCATCCAGCAGTGTATCGCCCCGGAAGGGGTACCCCGGGGACCGGGTTGGAGTTGCCCCTTGTTGCGGCCCGTATTTCAGCCGGTTTTCCGTCCCCGGCCGACGATTATATCGACCGCAGGCTCGACCTGAACGAATACCTTGTCAAGCACCCGGCAGCCACCTTTTTTGTGCGGGTTGCAGGAAACTCAATGATTGGGGCCGGCATCCACGACGGTGACATCCTGATCGTGGACCGAGCACTGGAACCGGCGGACGGCAGGGTGGTGGTTGCAGTGATTTCCGGCGAGTTGACGGTGAAACGCATCCGCAGACGCAATGACCGCCTGTACCTGGTGCCGGAGAACCCCGATTTTGAACCGATTGAAGTCAGCGGCGACACCGATTTCCAGGTCTGGGGTGTGGTGACAAACGTTATCCATGCCCTGTGAGGCGAAGGTTTTTCGTATGCACACCGTTTTTGCGCTGATTGACTGCAACAATTTTTATGCTTCCTGCGAGCGGGTATTCCGTCCACGGCTCGAAGGGCGGCCGGTTGTGGTGCTTTCCAACAACGACGGCTGCGTGATTGCCCGCTCCAACGAGGCCAAACAACTGGGTATCCGGATGGGCACCCCGTTTTTCAAGTGCCGAAAGCTTATCAGCCGGCACGGGGTGGCTGTTTTTTCGTCCAACTATGCCCTCTACGGTGATATGTCACAGCGGGTCATGGATACCCTGGAGCTT
>JANQGV010000077.1 GCA_028282925.1 Thermodesulfobacteriota bacterium | reverse complement strand
GACGGGCACCGGATCGGCACGCCCGAGATCCTGTATCGCAAGCTCGACATGAAACAGGCCGAAAAATTCCGTAAGAAGTTCAGCGGCGAGCAGCCCGATTTCGGTCGGTTTAAAATACAGGTGGGAAAAATTCTGGAAGTGAACAACCATCCCGATGCCGGGCACCTCTACCACCTGTCGGTCGACCTCGGCGAAGACAAACCGCGCTCAGTTGTGGCGGGGCTGGTAAAGCACTATTCCGCCGATGAGCTTGCCGGACGCAGGGTGCTGGTGCTTGCAAACCTTAAAGAGGTCGACTTGAAAGGGGTTGTCTCCCAGGGGATGGTGCTGGTATGCGAAAAGCGCAATAAAATGGAGCTGCTTGACGGCACGTCCTTTGAGACCGGCCAGATTGTAGAAGTTTCCGACCAGCGTGTTGATCATGGAGACATTACCATTGATGTTTTCAAGGGAGCTCCGTTAAGGGTTGTTGACGGGAGCCTCATATTCGACGACCAGCCGTGTACCATCGGCGGTACGCCGGTTACAACCAGCGTTCTGAGAAATGGAAAGGTCCGCTAAGACAATCGGCAAAAACAAGTTCCGGAAGCTACCGGCCCGCAGACAGCATGCCCTGCTGGCGGAGCTTGCCCGGGACGCCCTTGCCTGCTCCGGACAGACCGATTTTTCCGGCCGCTATGATGAACTGCTCTCCTGGGCCGACCTGGACCGCTACACCCCCCCCGCGTGGCTGTCTCCCGAAGAAGCCTTCCGGGAATACCTGGATTTTCATACACTGTTAAGCAAATCACCGGCAGAACGCGAAGAAGAAACAACAGAGCTTTCAGCACCGGTTTCCTGGCAGCCTCGATTTTCGGTGGAAGTCGTTATCGACCAGGTGCGCAGCCCCTTTAACGTCGGGTCTCTTTTGCGGTTAATCGACAATTTCGGATTTATGGGGCTTGTGCACAGTTCCCCGTGGTTGCGCCTCGACCATCCCCAGCTCCGTAAAAGCGCCCGGGGGTGCCAGCAGTGGATACCGGTGCGGTATGAGCCCAACCTTGCAGGATATCTTGCTCATGCGGCCGTTCCGGTGGTCGGGGTAGAGCACTTTGCCGATTCAACAGCCGTTGAAAGCTGGAACGCCCCTGAAAAGTGCATCCTGGTGCTGGGGAACGAAGCATACGGTATTGCCGAAGCCCTAAAAAAATGCTGTAGAGAAACGGTGTTTGTACCGATGCACGGTTATAAGAAGTCGATGAACGTCCACCATGCTTTTGCGGTAATCGCCCAAAAAATAGTTGCGATAACCGGGTAATATATTCTACTATCTCTGTAAACACATCTGGAGGTGGGGATGTCCATAATCAAGCAGGCCATAATCCCGGAGCATATCAGGCAGGCTTTAAAGCAATCGGGCATCAAAATCAAGAAGTATAGATCTCCTGTTTCCGTTGAGCGGGACCTGACAAGGTTCATTAAACGCAATGAAGTGCTGCACCTGAGTACGTATCAAAAAAACGTGGTCCGCTCAACCCCGGTGGGCTACAGGTCCAAAGGCCTGACGTTTTATATTTTATCCGAAGGTGGGGGCAAATTCGCCAACCTGAAAGAGAACAAACGAGTTGCATTTTCCATTGCCGAGCCGTACAGCGTAGACGATGATTTCTGGGGCTACAAGGGTTTGCAGGCCTGGGGCAAGGCGCGGGTCTACAGCCGGATCAAAAACCCCGATCTTTTTAAAGAGGCATTCAAGGCTATGGGCCTGCGGGTCGGGGCGAAAAAACTGAAGCTGAAAGACCTTTCACCCTATTTTAATCATAAAATTATCGAGATTGTTCCTGTGCGTATCAAATATACCAATCCCCGCGAAGGGGTTTACCGGATTACCTGGGAGGCCTCGTAGTCGGATCAGGACACACCCTTACCTTTCAGAAACGGCCCGTATTTTTTGTCTGTCCTCATGATGTGTTTTGTGAGCCAGTCCTTTAAGAAATTTGTTATTTCTACGGGGCTTTTAAGCGTATTGTCTCTATACTGCCCTACCAGTTTTAAAACATTCCCGGTCATTTTTTCATGAATCGCCTTATGCTGTTCGTACTCGGGGTATTTGTAGAGCATCATCAGGTTTTCTTCGGTTGCAAAATGGGTTTTTGTATAGGCAACCAGGTTGGACAAGACCTTTTCCAGTGTTTCGCGGCCGGTTCCGGCTTTCAGCGCCTCGTACAGTTCATTAAGGTTTTGAACCAAGTTTTTGTGTTCCTCATCGATCTTTTTGATTCCTATGCTGTACTCGTCTTTCCATTCAAAAAAAGGCATACGGTTTCCTTTCTGTTATTAAGCCGAGAGACTGCTGGAAAACGCTCATCTCCAGCGTTGCGCTCACCCTTCGTTACTGCGACATCCTCGCAACGAATCCCCGCTTGCTTTGGGACTAATTCGCCTCGTTTTTCAGGATTTCGCGCGCCTTGTATCTGAACATTCTCCAGCAGTCTTACGTTATGATGTTGCTCCAAACTACAACTGCTCATGAGATCATCCAGGAGTATTAGTTTGATCTGTCTGCATTGTATAAGTAATAAGACTTATTTCTTACAATATAATAATATGATTTTTATCGGATTGCAAGGTTGTCCGGAACAACATAGTATATGTTAATTGCTTTTTAACACTCTTTATGTCATTGTTTGCCGGAAACGTTGCTCTTTGCGCAAGGAAGCAAAGGGAACCTGTCCACTTTCGAGGACTTTGGAGTTTCGGCCTCTCGGGACGAAACTCCAAGCCAGCTCTTTGAAACCGGTTATTTACCTTTTAACCGTTTACGTCTACATGGATATCCTTACCTGGAGAAGACTATGAAAAAATGGCGATGTACAGTATGCGGGTATGTGCACAAAGGAGACATGCCCCCCGAACAGTGTCCAGTTTGTCACATGCATCAATCAAAAAAACCGGGACCTCTGTTTGTCGAGAAAAAATGATGCTCTCCGCCTACACGGCGGGGTTTTCCGATACAATGAAGCGTTGATCGGCAGGGCTTACCGAATGCGTTGCCGGAACACATAGGCTATGTCCGTTTGAAACGTTTTTCGAGTTCAGTACCGGAGATGAGAAAAAAAGTCGGACGGCCGTGGGGGCAGGTATGGGGATTCTCTTTTTTCCCCAGTTGCCTGATGAGGTAATCCATGGCTGTGCGGTCCAGCACTTTGCCGGCTTTGACTGCATAGGTCTTGCAGGCAAGCACCGCTGCCAGTTCTTCCTCTCGGGATGCAAAACTCCGGGGGCCGGTTGCTGTCATCAATTCATGCAGGGTATCCCTGAGGGTTGTCTCGGCATCGCTGTCGGACATACAAGCCGGAACCGTGTCGATTGCAAACGTTCCACCGCCCAAGGGGTTGATTTCATAGCCCATCTTTTGAAAATCGCTCAAACTCTGTTCCATGACTTCCCGCTCCTGTAGATCAAGGTGCAGGGTTACGGGAAACAGCAGTTTCTGCCCGTGGGGTTTCGTGCTGCTGCGTGCCGCCAGGAGCTCTTCATAGCGGATGCGTTCGTGGGCGGCATGCTGGTCAATGACAATCAAACCCTCCTCTGCTTCTGCCAGGATGTAGGTACCCTGCAACTGGTCGAGAACCCGAACAATGCCAAAGGGCAGTCGGTCGGTTTGCCGTTCGACAACGTCGTCCTGCCGGGCCCGGGCGACCGGTGTGCCGGCGGTATCAGCCGGGGATTCCCCGGGACTGTATGTCCATGACGGCCGGTCCGCCGGTTTCCATTCCGCCGCCGCTTCCCTGATCCGATGGAACGAGGCCTTGCCTCCGCCGGTACTGTAGGAGGTCTCTTTACGGATGAAAGCGGGAGCCGGATCGGGTGAAGCCGTCCGGTCGAAAAGAAACCCTTTTTCCCGCAACTGGCCCCGAACGGTATTAATCAGGATGCCGGTGAAGTGCCGCTCGTTACGGATGCGGACTTCACGCTTGGTGGGGTGTACATTGACATCGATATGCGAAGGCTCAATATTCAGGAAAAGAACGGCAACCGGAAAACGCCGGGGCTCGAGAAATTCTTCATAGGCCCGGCTCAAGGCATTGTTGAGGGTTGGTGACTGCACCGGCCGGCCGTTGATAAAAAACTTCTGGCCCGTCCGGTTAACCCGGGTGTTGTCGGGGGCACCGATGAAGCCCTCGATTTTCAGATCGGGCGTATCACAGGCAACCG
>JANQGV010000008.1 GCA_028282925.1 Thermodesulfobacteriota bacterium | reverse complement strand
TGTCGACCCTTACCTCCTCCTGAAATCGCTGCACTCGGCTGCGTTGCAATGGGAATTAAGAAAGCCCGTAACTAATCGAAGGTAAGTGATTTGAATAATATCAATGATGCCATGCATTGACGTTGTGATTTTTAATCCCTCAGTGAGGCTTATCACTCTGCTGAGTACTGGTATTGAAAAGATGCCAGCACGTTGAGGCGGTCGAGGTTGAACCCTTTGGGAATGGGGTTGAACGGGGCGGCTTCGCGGATGGTTCGGAGCGACTCCCGGTCGAGAATCGGATGTCCTGAGTCCTGCAGTATGTTCACACCGACAAGTGTGCCTGCGCGGTCAAGGGAAAAGCGTAGCGTCAACCTGCCTTCGATCCCCTCTTTTTGCGCAAACGGAGGATATTGCCAGACGGAATCAATTTTATAGCGCAGATGGGCTAGGTATGAAGAGTACTTGATGTTTTGCGGGTCGATACCGTTAAGCGATACGGTTGCCTCCTTTAACTTCCGGGAAGACGATTCAGAGGCCTTTTTTTTAGCGGTCCGGGTGCTTTTTTTCTTTTTCAGCTTTGAGGCTGGCTTTTTTGACTCTGTGGTCTTTGTTTTCTTGAGGTTTGCCATTTTTTGGGGGGGCGCAGCACGCAACGTGGTGGGTTGCTGTACCGGCGGGGCGACCAGATCCACCTTGTAATAGGTACGCTCCGGCGGTTTTTGGATACTGCTGCGCAGGGGCAGCGCAAAGAAGAGCACCAGGTGAAATACAAGTGACGCCGTCAGGAACGGAGCAAGGTGAAACCGGCGAAGAAAGGTGCGCACTGCTTTCATGATAAAAAAATTCCCCTGTTCGAGTCTGGAGGAATGCTTCTATTTCTGTTTATCGACATTATAGGTGAAAAGTAGAGAAAAAAACACTGTATTGATGCTTGATAGGTGGTTTTTCGAATATGTTTTGCAGGAAGGGTGAATGTCAAGTTTCTTGACCGGGAGGGTATAAGATGTTAAAAGTATGAGATTATTTTGATGTACCAAACGGATGTATCAATCTAAATACGTAATCATTACACGAAGGCAGTTTTAGTATGGCAAAAAAAAGAATTTTCAGCGGTATTCAGCCCACAGGAATAATACATTTGGGTAACTACGTGGGGGCGATCAAAAACTGGGTTAATCTGATTGAGGAATATGAATGTGTTTTTTGCGTAGTGGATTACCATGCCATTACCATTGAGCATGACGTGGCGGCTTTTCAGGAGAACATTCTTACTGCGGCCCGTACCCTGATGGCGTGTGGTGTCGATCCTCAACGCTGCCGTCTTTTTGTGCAGTCCCATGTGCCCGAGCACACCGAACTGGCCTGGATTTTCAACTGCATTACGCCCATCGGCGACCTTGAGCGCATGACCCAGTTCAAGGACAAATCGCAGCAGCACCGCGAAAACATCAACGCCGGGCTGTTGACATACCCATTGCTGCAGGCTGCCGATATTTTGCTGTATAAGGCCCAAGTGGTTCCGGTGGGGGAAGACCAGGTGCAGCATATCGAGTTGACCCGCCGTACGGCCCGACGTTTTAATACCCGCTATGGCGAGACATTTGCCGAACCGGAATGGATGCTGACCAAAACCGCAAAGATTATGGGACTTGACGGCAAGACCAAAATGTCTAAATCGCTGAACAACTATATCGGCGTGCTTGAATCGGGTGATTCCATCTGGGAAAAACTGCGCACCGCTACGACCGATGAAAACCGCAAGCGCCGCAAGGACCCCGGCGATCCGGATATCTGTAACCTGTATACCATGCACAAGGCTTTTTCTCCCCAGGCGACGGTGGAAGAAATTGATCCCCAGTGCCGGGCGGCTGAAATCGGGTGCGTTGATTGTAAAAAGATATTGTTCGAAAACATGATGAAACACCTTGAGCCGATTCAACAGAAGGCGACCGAGCTTGAAAAAGACCGGGATGCCGTTATCGGTGCCCTTGAAAAAGGCGCGGCAAGCTGTCGGGAAATTTCGCAACAGGTTATGGACGAAGTGCGGCGTAAAGTGGGCCTTCGGTAACGCAGCCGCGTTACAGGCATTTCGGTACCCTCGCGACGAATCCGCGCATGATGTGGGACTAATACAGAACGCGGTTTGCGAAAACAGATGGCACTATCCAAGATACTCTCGAAAAAAAAAGACAAACACCGCAGGGTTGCCGTGATCGGGCTGAGCGGTGTCTCATGGAACCTTACACGCGATCTGTCGGCCAGGGGCATCATGCCGAACCTGGCCGGGCTGTTGCAGGACGGCTTTGCCTGTGAGATGACCTCCTCTCTGCCGTCGGTATCATCCGTGGCCTGGACCTCTTTTCTCACCGGTGTCAACCCCGGGCAGCACGGCATTTTCGGCTTTGCCGAACGCCGGCGTGAATCCTACGGCCTGTATTTTCCCAATGCATCGCAGGTGCAGTCGCCCGCGCTGTGGGACCTCCTTTCCAAAAAAGACCTTAAAACCGTTGCGGTCAATATACCCCAGACCTACCCGGTGAGCGAAACAAACGGCATCACGATCGCCGGTTATATGGCCGACAACCTGGAGAAGGCCGTATATCCCCCGCGCCTGGTTCCTGCGCTGCAGGAGCTGGATTACCGTATAGACGTTGACCTGGCACTGGCCGGAACGGACAAGGACGCTTTTATGCAGGGCCTGAGCGGGACCCTGCGCAAACGCCGGGACACGATTGTTTATTTGCTGGACCGCATCGACTGGAACCTGTTTGTCGGGGTGTTTACCGGCTGTGAGCGATTGCTCCGCTACTTCTGGGCCGACTACGAAAACACCTCCTCGCCATATCATCAACGGGTAATGGGTTACTTCAAGGATATAGACAGCGCAATCGGGGAGATGGTTTCCCGGCTTTCGGAAGAGGACGGGCTCATCATCCTGTCTGATTACGGGATATCGCGCCTGGAAAAAGAGGTGTATCTTAATGCCTGGCTGCAGCATGAAGGTCTGCTGAATTTCAAGGGCGACCCGCCGTATTCCTATGAGAACATCGACGGAGAACGGACCTGGGCTTTCGCCCTTGACCCCGGCCGTATCTATATCAACCTGAAAGGCAGCATGCCCCAGGGTAGTGTTGAGCCGGGGGAAGAATATGAGGGGCTGCTCAAGGAGTTGAACGCCGCCTTTCTCAGTCTGAAAGACGACGTGACCGGTGAGCCGGTCATTAGCCGCCTTTTCAGGAAAAACGATCTGTTTTCAGGGCCGTCACTCGAACGGGCACCCGATTTTGTGCTGCGCGGTGCCCAGGGCTACGACCTCAAGGGCGCCGTATCCCAGGAAGCGGTTTTTGCCAACGATCTCATTACCGGCATGTCCGTCTACAGCGAGCCCCTGTTTTACATGCGTGGTTTGCAGGGGTTGTCGGTTCGTCCACGCATCATCGATATTGCGCCGACTATACTGCGCTTGCTGAATATGTCGGTTCCCGGTTCTATGGATGGAAAAGCTCTCATCTAGAAGAGGCTGTGGGAAAGCGTCCATCTTCTGCGTTATGCGCATTGTTCGTCGCTGCGATGCACCATATTTCTAGCCTCAGGGTTTTTAGCCATACAACCTGAATAGCTTTGTGTAGTTCCAAGTGTATGCGTTTATAAGACGCTACGCGTCTTCTCCCCCTTTTCTTTGTTCGCCCCAAAGAAAAGGAGGCAAAAGAAAAGGCGCCCTGCAACTTGTCCCGCCAGCGG
>JANQGV010000239.1 GCA_028282925.1 Thermodesulfobacteriota bacterium | reverse complement strand
ATTTCGTCATCCTCGGCCCGGAAAGCGATCCTGCCGGCATCAAGGGTATGAAGGATGCCGCCGCAGCCCTGAAAAAGATTTCCAAAGCCCAGGCACCCTTTATCTCCCGTGGCGATGACTCAGGGACCCACAAAAAAGAAAAAAAGATCTGGGCCAAGGCCGGAATCACCCCCCAGGGCACCTGGTATCAGGAAGTGGGCCAGGGCATGGGCGCTGTGCTGAAAATTGCCGACGAAAAAAAGGCCTATGCGCTTGCCGACCGGGGCACCTACCTTGCCTTTTCAAAAAAGGTTGGGCTGAAGGTGCTGTGTGAGGGGGATTCTACACTGTACAACCCGTATGGTATCATGGCGGTTAACCCGGCTCAATACCCCCATGCAAAATACGTAAAAGCAATGGCGTTAATCGGCTGGATCACCTCCCCCGAGGGGCAGGATATTATCCGTGAGTTCGGCAAGGAAAAATTCGGGCGGCCGCTTTTTATACCGATGGCAATTACAAAATAAATATCAATAATGAAAAGTGATCGGCTGCAGCCGGACTCCCGGTTGCAGCCGTCTTTTCGGCCCGGCATGAGGGGGTGCCGCATGGCAGTCGATAAAATGCATCTGAAATTCTTCTCTTTCTGCATCGTCCTTGGCCTGCTCGGAATACTTCCGGGGTGCGTTTTGCCCGGCGGTGACGAACGTGGGATTGCGTTCCCGCGTAGCGGAGCTGTTTTTAACGGGGGCCGGGATATTGGATTTGCGGCCCGGCTTCCTGGAGATGAACCTGATTCGTATACAGTAAAATGGGATTTCGGCGACAATGCAACGGCCGCCGGACCTGCGGTTACCCATGCCTATGACCGCAAGGGAAGCTATATGGTAACCTGCACCATCATTGATCAATACGAGGAATCGATTTCAGATACAATAACGCTGCACATCAATTCCTCCCGATATAGAAAGCTGGATTCACTGGGAGCGGAACTGCCTGATGATGCAACCGACTGGACCATGGTGTATGACGCGACAACAGACCTTGTCTGGGAAGTAAAACAGCATAAAGACGGCGCCCCCGATTATGCCAACCCGCATGATGCCGACAATACCTATACCTGGTATGACGGTAACGAAAATACGAATGGAGGTGATGCCGGAACAGAAGGAGAGGGAACAGACACTGAAGATTTTATTAGTGAGTTGAACACTGAAGAATACGGAGGGTTTTCATCCTGGCGGCTGCCCGACTGTGATGAGCTTGAAACGCTCCTGGGTTCGGGCCGCTATAACCCGGCAATCAATACGGACTTTTTTCCCAACACCGTTGCCTGGTATTACTGGTCCGGAACAACCTATGTCGATTTCACCTATGCTGCCTGCCACATCTATTTCATGGGGTCCCCCGCTTCAGGAACTGTTCAGTCCAGGATAATTGCCCTGAACCATTACGGCATGAAGTACCTGGAATATCATGCCCGGGCCGTATGCCCGGGGCAGTAACGTGCAAAAACGAAGGTAACGCAGAGAAAGGAACGAGCATGAAAAGAACAGCTTTAGCAGTAGTAACCGCCTTACTTATGGTTGTATCTATTGGTCTGCTCCCGGCAGTTGCAGCCGATGAGGATTGTTATACGGTTGAGCCGGCCCAGGTGACGGTCGACGGTGAAAACGATGTAACGATGGACGTTGCCCTGACCCTTATTCGCGAAGACCTGCTGGCTCTCACCAACGAAGATCTTGAAAAGCTGGTGGTGACCCCCAACAAAAACTGCCTTGACTATATCAGCGTCAACAGCACCACCGCCAATATTGAGAATAATCAGCTGGTGGTCAACATTACCGTTGACGCAACCGCCGAAAGCACCTCCTGCAACCTGAAGATTGAAGACCCCGAAGGTGTCGGCGAGCCGCCTTTCGACTGTAAGGCCGCTTTTGAGATTGTTTCGGACGCCGGTCCCGAACAGCCCTGCTTTACCATTGAACCTGCCGGTGTGACCGTTGCCGGAGAGGACAAAACCATCGACGTAGTTGTCACCCTGGCAAGAGAAGACCTGCTGGGACTCAGCCGGGAAGACATTGAAAAGCTTGAAGTAAGTGTTAACAAAAACTGTGCCGATGCTGTTACTATAAATGAATATTCCGTTAACGAAGACAACAATACCATTACCGCATCCATCACCGTTGCCGGAACAGCAGATAATGCTACCTGCAATATCAAGGTAACCGACCCCGAAGGTGTTATGGATCCGGAGGTAAACTGCCAGGCCGAGTTTACCATTACGGCCGGTGACGCTGCCGGCGGCTGTGCCCTGACCGACATCAGCACCGACTCCATCAGCGCCCCGACCATTCTTCCCGGTTTTGCTCTGGTTGTTATTACCGGAGGAGACGATTGTAAGTTCACCCCTCAGAGTCAAATCGACCTGGGCACGGACGCCGTTACTTCCATAACCATCTTTGGCATTCAGAACAGGGTTCTGGCACTCCTGATCGTTGATCCTGCGGTGGAAGCCGGAACATACGATGTGCAGGTGGACGGAGCCGGCGGTGTTTCCTTTACCGTAGAATAAATTCTTCCGTAAGGACCTTTGACAATAAAAAAACCGGCCCTTCTGGGCCGGTTTTTTTACTTCTACATACTACCTGAACTGCCGGAGGGGTTTTCCAACCGGTGTTATCTTCTGTATTTTTTCTCCTTCCGTCGTCTGGACGGTTCGGCAAATTGGTTCTTTTTAAAGCAAAATCAGCGACTTAGAAAAAGAGCCTAAAAAACATCCCCGTTTTTTTCGTGAAACTTTGCGGCATGTTAAGTGTTTTATATTTTAGTTCGATAAATAACAACTATACAGGATCTACAGTATGTTCAAACGATTATTGGTGGTGGTACTAACGGTTGTTATGTGTATGATGTATCTGAAGGCCATTGCCGACCCCGGCTGTGATTCTATGGAAGGCCCCCACAATGCCCGCCAGACTGGTGTTGCCCAAACCGTTCGCAGTGCAGCGGATGCCGTTTTTGATTCGGTCAGATAGTACTTTTCTGTAAATCCAACAAATATGTCCCTTTGAGCCCGGCCGGCATCCAGGTGTATATGTATCTGGAATACCTCTTAAAACCATAGTTGCAGTACCCCTCCGATTTTGGTATAATTTATTCATTATGTTAACCGCACTTCCCACAAAAGCGCTCAGTAAAAAAAGCCGGGTTATCCACCCCCTGTGCTCGGCAATTGTCATCATGATGACCTGCGCCACCTTTGCGTGCATAATCCATTTTGACGATGGCCTGCATGATGTCCATCCGCTGGAGCACAGTGCTATCTGCAAGTGGGTCAAGGACGGCAAGCTGTGCCGCAACAGCCTTTCCCTGCCCAGCCTGTTGTGCATACCGGCCCTGGTGCTTTTCCTGCTGCTCACGGGACTGTCCGTCTGCCGGCCCAAAACAGCTCCCAAGCCGGTTAAAAAACTGCTTCTTACATCCCGGCGCAAAAGCAGGGCTCCACCGCTTTAATCCTTTCTCTTTCTACTATTCGTAATACAACAGCACGTACAATACTATTGACCTGTGACCGGATTTTTACCAGCGGTGTATTCGCTGCCCGGAACAGATTTAATTTAAAAATGTAAATATTTTCTTTACCTGAAGGAGGATGAGAAAATGCGTTTGAAAACCGTTTTTTTCATGACCGCTTTTCTGCTTCTCGCTTTGTGCCTGCCCGCAAGTGCCGCAGAGTATGCCAGCAAGGCGGAGATGGAGCAGATGCGCAAAGACATGCAGGAGCTGAAAAATCTGGTCGGCGACCTGAAAAGCATTATTAAACAGCAAAATGAAACCATCAAAGAACTGCGGGAGCACAGCAAAGAAGACGAGCATGAAGAAGAAGGTCATATTGCCTCGGCAAAAGATGACCACGATGAAGAGCATAGTGATAGCGAAATGCTCTCTTTCGATGGCTTACTGGACCGGATTACGCCTAACATCAGTGTAACCGGTGATTTTGTCGCCAACGTTTCCGATGATCACCACACCCGCAGCACGGAAGACCGCTTTGACCTGCGGGGTGTAGATATCGATTTTATGGGTGAGATCGACGGTATCGGCAAAGCGTATGCCAACATTGCCTATCATGATGATGATGTAGAGCTGGAAGAAGCCTACCTGATTGTTGAAGAACTACTGCCGTTCCATACGGATTTGAAATTCGGTAAATTCCGGGCGGACTTCGGTCTGTTGAATACCATTCACCCCCATGCGCTGCCCCAGGTCGACTACCCGGCGGTATACCGCGAATATCTCGGCGAAGAGGGTTACATTGACGAGGGTGTCGGCATTGCCGGATCGTTCCCCTCGCTGTGGGGCTCGCCCATTAAATACAGCCTGCAGGCTCTGAACGGCAACCGCCATGACCACGATGGAGACGACGACGGCCATGGTCACGATGATGAAGACCGGCGGCTCAAGGACTACGATGATATCGTCTACATTGCCCGCCTGCGAAACGATATCGATCTGTCGGACCACATGGAAATCAAATGGGGCCTGTCGGGTCTTTCCGGACGTTTTGAAAACGATGAAGAGTCACCCCGCTTTTACTACCAGGGCGGTGATCTGACCCTGATCTGGCGCCCCTTCCGGGATGAACACAAGCGGATCCGCTGGCAGTCGGAATTTATCAGTGCCCAGATCGAAGAAGACCACAGCTGGGAGCGTTCCTACGGCATGTACAGCTTTATCGACTACCAGTTTGCTCCTCGCTGGATCCTGGGTGCCCGGTATGATTATGCAGAAACACCCCTGCAATCGCGCGACCACATAACCGAATACTCGGCATACCTGACACACCAGTATACCGATAATAACCGCCTTCGGGTACAGTTTAAAAACAGTCAGCGAAACCACGACAAAGATTCAAACGAAATTCTTCTTCAGTGGGTCTTCACCCTGGGCCGGCATGAACACCTTGACGAAGATGACGACCATGACCATTGATGAGCTTGACAATAAAATAAAATCTTTACTTAGCCCAACGAAAGGAGTATGACAATGAAAAAAACTGTTATATACATTGCTGTAATTCTTGCTTTTTGTATCTCTGTTATTCCGGCATCGGTTAGCGCCGAAGAACATCTGCTGCAGGATTTTATCGTGCTCACACCGGGCGAACAGGTGCAACGGGAGTTTCACATATCCAAAGTGTTCGACATTACAAAGTTCTATCCCGTTGAAAACTTCCTGGTATTCACGGCCGGTGAATCCGAAACCCTCAGCATTTCGCTCAGCGCCGATGCCGATCTTGATTTCGGCGAGGTGATCAGTTTTGCCTTGAGTGGTCTGGCCGTTAGTGCCGGGGCCGGGGTCACGCCGATCATTTCCTCCGGCGAAACACCCTTTGAAGCCTCGTTTGAAATACCCATCGGAGGAGACTTTGGTTTTGCACTGGTCGGGGCCATGATCACCGAGGTCAGCGGATCGGTTGAAATGCCGGCCGAGTGCTCAATACGCTTTTCCCTTGCTGCCCCCGGCGATGAGGACGATCATGACGACGATGATCACGATGATGGGGACGACCATGATGACGATGGAGATGATCATGACGACGATGATCATGATCACTAAGAGAATAATTATTTTAAAGAGGTGAGCCATGAAAGCGTTTTTGTCTCGAACAACCGGCATCATTTGCCTGTGCGGGCTGCTGTTGAGCGCCTGCTCGGTCAAACAGGACAACAAAAATTTCGAAAAGTACCTCAATCAGGATACTGCGGTTAAAGGGAAAGCCGGGGTGCTCATCACCGCCCTCGGCCAGCCTGAGCAGTACGATTTTCCGTTTTTCGATCGCTATCTGAACCAGATTTTCAACGCAGCCTTTCCGCCCCTTCTGAAATTTATAATCCTGCGCGACGGCGGCACCGTGCTGCGTGATCCTAAAAACCTGTTTGCATCTGAAGAATTTACCCCTAAAACGCTGATGGACTGCTATGGGAAAACCGTGAGTGAAGACGGAACACCCTATGCAAAACTTGAGGTGAAATGGGTCAAGCCCCGCGAAGAAGGCGGTGCCGGACATTTTTTACTCAAAAAGAAAAACGGCTTTGTCGACATCGCTGAAAAAACGGCCATAAAGATGGCGGCATCACACTACCCCCGGATGCCGGGCCAGAAAGTGCCCTATGTACAACAGCACTTGTCGTTGTTCAAGGAAGTTGAAAGCCTGGTATCACAGTCCTTTCCCAAAACGCCGGTGCAAACCGCCTGGGCAATGTACCCGGAAACTGTGGAAAAGGCCATTGAAGCTTTGCTCAAGGAAAAGGTGGAAACCATCGTTGTGTGCGACCTTTTTCCGGTTTACTCCAACCTGGAGCAGTTCAATGCGCTCTTTGTCGAAATCGAACACTTTGTGCATGGCAGGGCCAAGGTAATCTATTCGCCCTCGGTCGGCGCATATGCCAGTTACCGGAAAGCGCTTGTAAAAATGGCCTCAGATGAGGTATCCAAACTTCCCGAGGACAGTAAAAACCTTATCATACTTACCCGCCACGGTTTCCCCGAAATGCCCGGCGAGCCCTTCCACAAGCTGGCCCCGGCATACTACGACAATCTGCAAAAGGAAGTGGAAGCGGCCATCAACAGCAAAACAACCGATGTTGTTTATGCCGACACCGAGTTTTCGGGCGAGGATGACGACCCGGAAGACAAACGCCTCTCTTCCGCCGAAGCACTTGAGCGCGGACTGAAGGACAAATACGACAACATCGTTTTCGTGCTGGTCGACTTTATGAGTGAGAACACGGACACGGTATACTGCGCACGTGAAGAGGCGCTGGAGCCCATTCATTTTGAGTACGAGGGGATGGTTCCTTATCCCGATTTCACCCACCCGTATAGAACGGAACTCACACATGACAAAACCAGGATAATTGTCGCCGGAACGCCGGTCGGACCACGATATCAGCCCCATGTAGCAAAGGGTATTTTCGATGCCGTCGCCACGATTTTGCGCGGAGAAGCCTGGCCGCAACTGGTTTCAGGTTCCGGCAAAGGATAATACAACACTGGAAAACACCGGAAAGCCCATATGCCCCAGGCATATGGGCTTTTTTTATTGCACAAAACCATGTAGATAAAATAAAATTCACGATGTATAATAAGAGAGACCCTAAACAGTAACCATACAATATGTCACTAGTAAGCAGTATTGCAATAGCAGTAGCTCTTGCAATGGATGCCTTCGCCGTTGCAATTGCTTCCGGAATACATCTGAAAACCGTTTCTACACGACAGACCCTTCGGCTTTCCTGGCACTTCGGCTTTTTTCAGGCCATGATGCCGGTTATCGGCTGGGCCGCCGGGTTGACGGTCCGGTCCTTAATAGAACGTTTTGATCACTGGGTAGCCTTCGGACTGCTTGCCTGTGTAGGCGGGCATATGATTATCGAGTCTTTCAAGCCGGATGACCCTGAAAAGCAAAGACGCGACCCAACCAAAGGCTTTTCCCTGGTTATGCTCTCGGTTGCCACCAGCATTGACGCCCTGGCGATCGGTTTAAGTCTCTCAATTCTGAAAATTTCAATCTGGTTTCCTGCTCTCATCATTGGTATAGTCGCTTTTCTGTTTACCGCAATCGGCCTGGGGCTGGGCAAAAAGGTTGGGGCTTCGTCCCATGTGGGTAGCTATGCCGAAGTTGTCGGAGGCATAGTGCTTCTTTGTATCGGCATCAACATCCTGCGTGAGCACGGCGTTTTCGCGGGAATGTTTTAGTATGTCCAAACAAAAAGGAGGGAAACCATGAACGACTTTTTACGCACGCTTGTTTTTTGTCTATCTTTTTTCCTGTCTCTCTCTGTTCCCGGCCTCAGCGCGGCGGCATCGGATAATGCCTCGGTCGATGATACCATTGCCGTTTTGATCACGGGGTGGGGAATGCCTGCGGCTTACAATTTCGACTATGCCTGGACCAGCAGCGACTATCCCCGTATCGGTGATCTGACCGAGTATGAGGGACAGCCCTGCAAAATCGGCCATGTCGGCGAGTATCCCTATGCTTCCCACATAGGAATGATCCCCTTCGGCATTACGTTTTTAGTTGAAGAGGACAAACTTTTTTTTGACTTCCACGGCATTTATTATTTTGAGAACGATGAATACGTACACCCCCATCCGGATGTGGCATCACTTTCTCCGGCCGAAATTCCCGACGGCACGCCCGTTACACCGCTGAAAGATGTTGCCGGTCACACCGGAGATCTTTCATACCCCGTAGACCCCCGGACCGGTGAAGATTACCTTGAAGGCTGGTATCGAATCGGCGACTGGGACAACCCTTTACCCAATGGCATTCATGACATGGTAGAGGCCGGCCCACCGCTCTACATCCGCTATTACGGCATTATGGGCGCCTCGACCGACCCAACAGGGCCCCATGTTCCTCCACCAGCGGTAGAAGAGCAGGACGCTTACCTTGAACAGTTGATGGAGGACGCCTTCGGCCACAGGATCGACATCAGGTACGGTCAATACACGGCCGTTCCCGGTGAAACAAAAATGATGGATGACGTGGCTGAAGAATTTGCGGATGAGGGCTTTACCAAAATGCTGCTGGCACGGGAGACCACCGATTACAACAATTATGCCTTGAATTTCATGACCGGCAATTACATAAAAGAACGCCTGTGTGAACTGGGCGTGCTTGACTCTATGGAAATACATTTCTCCCGGCAGGTCGGCAGAACTCCCGAATTTAATTTGATGAATATTCGCAACCTGAAGCCCTATATTGAGGCTCATCCTGCGGGGAGTACCATCGGCTTCATCTATGTTACCAGAGGGCTTACCTGGGGCAAGCAGGAAACCAGCGGCTCATTCGGTGCCCCCCACCCCTGGAGTAAAGAGGTCTACCACGATAACGCCTATCTCAACTATCTTTCATTGAAGGAAGCCCTGATAAGGGAATTTGGCGACACCTATACTCTTGTGTTTGCCAAAGGCGGCAAGCAAAGCGATTTACGGGAAGACAGTTTTTATGCCTATGGCCTGGGTAACGACATCGACCTGAAAGGCTATGGCGGAGAAACCGTTTTCAGCAACGTACGCGATGTGCTTGATCTTGCCAAAGAAGACGGCCTTGACAAGATTATTATTGCCCCCTGCCACTGGAACTATGACAACCTGGATACCATTTTCCGCATGCAGGAAATCAACGGTATGCCCATAGCCCCCCTTGATAACCTGAAAGCCGGCATCTACGCCAACACCTATTGCGAAGATAGTGACGGCGCTGAGGTAAGCTGTGACGGCCGGGATGCCGTGGCCCGCATAACCGTTGCGCCTTCCTACAGCGATGTGGCCGAGGAGTTTGCTACGGCATATTACGTAGTGCTGAGGGGAGCACTCGAGCGGTTCGGCCTGTACCCCGAAGGGGAAGAACCCCTTATCGAAGCTTCACAGAAGGTAACAAAACTATCCGGCGGGAGCGTGGAAGTAACGGCAATGTCCAGTACGATAGCGGGGGCCAAAATTACCATTCCGGCCGACCCGTATCCCGACCGGCCCGAAGGCTTTACCCCTGAAACCGCCGTTCCGGTTAACGATCCCACAGATACCAACGACTGTATGTGGGAAGACACGGTAATCAACATCGGCTATTTGAGCGACCCTCCGGCAATGGACAATGCTACGCTGGCAGGTCCGGCGGTTTATTTTGGGCCGTATCGTACCTTTTTTAATCGTGATGTAACCGTGACCATCCCTTTTGATGCCGCATCAGCAGCCGGCGGCAACGTGAACGTCTATATATACAACCACGTAAGCAAGGGCTGGGACCTTATCGGTAAAGAATCAGTGCAGGATGGGCTGGTCTCGTGCAAGACCAAGGTTCTGGGTCTCTTCCGGGCCGGGGTTCAGGCTGTTTCCCTAACAGAAATTAAATCCATCGTTGCGGTGCCGGGCTCCAATAAGGCCCGGATATACTGGACAACCGAATCTGAAATCGACACCTATGGGTTCAATATTTTCCGGGCCGACTCTGAAGACGGCGAATATACAAAGGTAAACAGCGCTCTGATTTCTTCTAAAGGCCCCGGTTCGGTTTATTCTTTTAAGGATACGGGCGTAAAAAACTCTAGCACTTATTATTACCGGTTTGAGTCCATGGACTTTTCCGGACGGTCATCCCTTGGCAGCCCGGTAACGGTAACACCACGCCTGCTGTTCTGGCCTTTTGCCTGGTAAGGTTTGTAAAGGTATCTCTTCAAGAAAAGCCCCCTGCTTTCCACCCGGGGCTTTTCTTTTGTATATATAGAGGAGTTATTTCAATAGCGATACTATATAGTGTGTATATCGACAGCTTGACTTTTCAGGCATATAAGAGTATAACTCTTTGTATTTCTTAGCTAATTCAAATTTTTCCGGCAGGAATACAATCCCTCTATTTGATTAATCCCAAGGCGGTGGACCTGTGTCATCGCCTGTTTTATCCTTCGTGATTGCCGAGAGAAGACGGTATGCAGCAAATAAAACTGGTCATTTGGGACCTTGATGAAACCTTCTGGCAGGGCACTCTTTCAGAAGGGCCCGTTACCCTTATAGAAAAAAACTGCTCTATTGTGCGCACGCTGAACCGCCGGGGCATTGTGAGCTCGATCTGTTCCAAAAACACCTTTGAGGATGCCAGGGTCCGGCTGGAACAAGCAGGCATGTGGGACTCGTTTGTCTTTCCGCGCATAGCATGGGCGCCGAAGGGTCAACTGATCTCCGAAATCATAACCGACATGCAGCTTCGGGCACCCAATGTGCTTTTTGTCGACGATAATCCCGGCAACCTGGAAGAAGCGAAATTCTACAACCCTGATTTGCAGACCGCAACGCCTGAAATTCTCGAAACCATTCTTGATCTTGATGCGTGTAAAGGCAAAAACGATGAAGCGCTTTCACGATTGAATCAATATAAAATACTTGAGCAGAAGCAGGCCGAAAAACAACGCACCGGCAGCAGCAATGAGGACTTCCTGCGAAGTTCCGGCATCAGGGTCCGCATCTCAACGGACTGCCTGGCCGAGCAGAACCGCATCCTTGAAATGATCAACCGTACCAATCAGCTCAACTACACCAAAATCCGGCTGCAGGAGGACGAGCTCGAAACGCTGCTTAACGATGCTTCGGTTGAAGCTGCATATGTGCGGGTTGCGGACAATTACGGCGATTACGGTATCTGCGGATTTTATGCCGCAAGGGGCGGTCGTCTGCTGCATTTTCTTTTTTCATGCCGCATTCTCAATATGGGCGTTGAAAACTGGCTGTACAACAAGCTGCAATGCCCGGACATCTCCATTGATGGAGAATGCGCAACCCCCCTCAGGGCCGGCTCAACTCCCGACTGGATAACGGAAGAGTCCGGGGACGAACCGCTGAGCACTGGAGATCAAAAAAGTGAGTCGCCGTGGAAAAAGCCCCGCATTCTTATTAAAGGCGGCTGCGATTTGGAACAGATCGGTCCCTACCTGACCAAAGGACTTCACCTGGACACGGAGTTTACCCGGGTATCACAACACGGGCTTTCCGTTCATGGTGAGCATACCGAAATTCTAAAACGCTGCAACAGGGCCACCATCGATACATACGGACACATCATCGACAGGCTCATGTTTCTGGATCGCCAGGCCTATACCACCGACCTGCTCAACACCAAATACGATATATATATCTACAGTGTACTCCAGGACTATTCCCAGGGGTTGTACCGCTATCGTGATACCGATTTTATTGTTCCCTATGGAGACGTTACCGTCGATATTACCGACTCAAAAAACCGGGCCGGCCTCATAAACGCCCACCGAAAAAAGAAGCGCTTTTCTCCCGAATTTCTGGAATGGTTTCAGGAAAATTTTACGTTCCTGGGCGGTGAAACAGTAGCGTCCTTTAAAGAGAACATTAACTGGCTGTGCACTACAATCGACAAGCAAAAAACACTGATCCTTATGAACGGATCCGAAGTTGTATATCCCAAGAACCCACAGCAAAACCGCTGGGAACATCACGCCCGCATGAACCGGGCCCTTGAGGATATCGTCAAAGGACACGAGCATGCGGTAATCTGCGACGTGCGACGGTTTTTACAGGAGCCTGAACATCACTCAAACAACCTGCGTCACTATAACCGGTATGCCTACTATCAGCTGGCAAACAGCCTTAATGCGCTGATACAGGAACGGTTTACGGTGAAGTACGGTTTCCTGGAAAAAGAACTCCGCTGCATAGCCTTTTATGCCGATTACGTGTATCGTAACCTTAAAAGAAAACTATTCAAAGAAATCCTCCCCTTGAAAGGATAGTCCTGCCATCCGGCAGGCAGATGAAAGCACACCAAGGCAAGGGTCAGGTCTTGAAGAGCCTTGGTTTATATGTTATAGTATTTAATATGGCACGAACACTGCGCGTAGAATTTCCCGGTGCACTGTATTATCTGTGCACCCAGGGCAACAACAAACAAAACATCTTTGACGACGACCGGGACCGCGAGCTTTTCCTGGAAGTGCTGGCAGGCGTTGTAGAGAAATATCACTGGATCTGTCATGCCTTTTGCCTCATGGAGAATCACTATATTCTCCTCATAGAAACACCCGACGGCAACCTCTCTTTGGGCATGCGCCAGTTGAACGGCGTCTATACCCAGACATATAACAAAACCCATAACAAAACCGGGCACCTGTTTCAGGGCCGCTTCTCATCCCTTGTGGTCGAAAAAGAAACCTTTCTGCTGAAAGTCTGTCGCGAAACCGTTTTAGCTCCGGTGCGCTCAAAGGAAGTCAACCATCCCCGGGCCTGGCGCTGGAGCAGCTTTCCGGCCACCATCGGCATGGCAAAACCACCGGATTTTTTAAATACAGACTGGATTCTGGGCCGGTTTGGTGAGAACATAAAAGATGCCCGCCATGGATTCACGGAATTTATCGTAAAGGGTATTGATGAAGAGCCACCATGGGGTTCGGTGCGGGGCAGGATACTGCTCGGCAGCGATGCCTTTATCGACCGGATAAAAGTATTTCTGGAAGGTAAAGAATCGGTTGAAGAATACCCCCTTGCAGAGCGGTTTGCAACCCGCCCGACCCTTGAAGCCCTTTTCAAAGGAGTGACCAACAAAGAGGAGCGGAACAGGCAGCTGTATGCCGCCCATGTAACCTGTGGATACAGCCTGAAGGAGATCGGGCGCTTCCTGGGAATTCATTATTCCACAGTCAGCAAAGCGCTTAAAAAACAGCCGGGAAGCCCTTCTTGAGGTAACCTGTCTATAACCTTTAGTCATTTTTGGATCAGATACGAGCTACAATGAACAATAAAGCGATGGATTTCGGGAAGGTAAAAAAGCGGCCCTGGATTGTTGATTTGCCTCTTTTCTTTATACAGCGGAAACTGCTGGGAAAGCCCATTCCGCTTTTTGCAAGCTTTAAGGTGACGTATCGGTGTAATCTCGCATGCGGCCCCTGTCCGTTTCACCAGCGGGCCGGAGAGCCTGGAGCCCATATCTCCTGGGAAAAGGCCGTTGCCTGCATGCATGAGTTGAAAGCCCGGGGCTGCCGGATTGTTATGTTTGAGGGCGGCGAACCGTTGATCTGGAAAGACGGGTCCCACACCTTCAGCGAACTGGTGCGCTATGCAAAAAACCTGTTTCTACGGGTGGGCTTCACCACAAACGGTACCAGGCCCCTGGATGTACCGGCCGATGTTTTGTGGGTAAGTCTCGATGGGCTGAAGGAAACCCACGACCGGTTGCGCAGCAACTCCTTTGACCAGGTGTGGGAAAACCTTTCAAAAGCGCAGCACCCCAAGGTGCTGATTCATTTTACCATGAACCGCGAGAACTGGCGGGACGTAGAAACCCTGCTCCGACAATTACAGCCGGTTCAAGCAGTAAAAGGCGTGACCGTCCAGCTTTTTTATCCCTACGGACAGGGTGAAGAACCCCTGGCCCTGATCGGCAATGAACGACGTGAGGCCATTGAAAACGTGCTGCGCCTGAAAGGCCGGGGATATCCGATAATTAATTCCCGGGCAATTTTGAAGTCTATGATTGAAAACACCTGGCACTGTCGCGACGATATACTCGTCAACGTCGATCCGGACGGTACCATAACAACCGGCTGTTATGTCAAAAGCCGGGGCGAAGTGTGCTGTGTCGATTGCGGCTTCACCCCTGTGGCGGAAGCGGTGGGAGCCCTCAACCTGAAACCGGGATCAATAATTGCCGGCTGGCGTTCTTTTATCCAGTGAGCCTGACTGAACACAACCGGATCCATTTATTATTGTTAAGACAACGGAATCATGAGCATTGCAGAAAACTATCTGAAAATCAGACGTGAAATACCCGATACCGTAACCATTGTCCTGGCGGGCAAGACCAGGACACCGCAGGAAATTCTGGAAGCCGTAGAAGCCGGGGCGACAGATATCGGACATAACTATGTCCAGGAAGCCGAACAGATGTGCCGTGACCTGGGCGAACAGGCAAACCGGATCACCCGGCATATGATCGGCCCCCTGCAGACAAATAAAATCAACAAAGCGCTTCACCTGTTCGATGTAATCCAAACGGTCGACAGCCTGGAAAAGGCCCGGGCCATCAGCCTGCGCGCGGAAAAGGCCGGCAAAACCATGCCGGTCTACATTGAAATCAATATTGGCAACGAAGCCGCTAAGTCGGGGGTTGCTCCGGACATGGGTACATTAGAGGTGCTTGTGGCCGAAATGGCAAAATTGAAGCATATGCAGGTCACGGGCCTTATGACCATGGGCCCGCTCACCGGAGACCCGGAAGACAGCCGGCCGCATTTTAGAAAAACCCGCCAGCTTTTTGAATCGCTTCAAACCCTTGCTGTTCCCGGTATCACGATGGAAACTCTCTCCATGGGCATGTCCGATTCGTACCGGGTGGCCATAGAAGAGGGTGCAACAATGGTACGACTCGGCACAGTTGTGTTTGGAGCACGTTCATACAACCGGTAAGGCTTGTGTGCAAACGTATTACCGCCCGGCTTTGACGGGCTTTTTCAGCCGAACTGCGCGGGTTTCCTTCAAAAAGAAGGATGAATTTCTATATGTATTCAAAAACCGGCTGTTTTATGGTATACAATGTAAATTGACGGAGAATTCCGCCGGGGGAAAAGGGTATGGACATCACCATACAAAAAACGGTACTTTCTTTGCGTCAGGGCGACATAACCGTTGAGACGGTAGATGCGATTGTCAACGCGGCCAATTCGCGGCTTGCCGGCGGCGGCGGGGTTGACGGAGCCATTCATCGGGCAGGCGGACCGGCTATTATGGAAGAGTGCCGCAAAATCGGGGGCTGCCCCACGGGAACGGCCGTTATAACCACCGCGGGTAACCTTGCGGCCAAAAAAGTAATCCATACGGTGGGTCCGGTTTTTCGCGGCGGTAAGTCCGGGGAACCGGAACTGTTGCGCAGTGCCTATACGACCAGCCTGAAACGTGCCGATGAACACAACCTGAAAAGCATTGCCTTTCCATCGATCAGTACCGGTGTCTATGGCTATCCGATTCAGGAAGCATCAGACATTGCCCTGTCTGCGGTAATTGAACATCTTAAGGGCAAAACCGGCCTGGAGCTGGCGGTGTTTGTCTTATTCAGCAACGCCGATTTTACAACCTATTGTGAAACGCTCAAGCGTCTTGTCGACGTCTGAAAGTGAGTACGAAAAAGTGTCGTTACCGGCATATCGGTCATGCTTCTCAAAAGCTGATACACAGGAAAACACTTATTAGACTAAAGGAGATACATTATGTGGGAATATACCGAAAAAGTTCGGGAGCATTTTTTAAACCCCCGCAATGTCGGTGAAATGCAGGATGCTGATGCGGTCGGCGAGGCCGGATCTCTTGCCTGTGGCGATCAATTGAAGCTTATGCTTAAAATTGATGATAACGGTATTGTGACCGATGCAAAGTTTCAGACCTTCGGATGCGGCAGTGCGGTAGCCTCTGCTTCCGCCCTGACCGAAATGATTATCGGAAAAACCGTCGATGAGGTCGAAAAAATATCCAATAAAGACATTGCCGATTTTCTCGGAGGCCTGCCTCCGGAAAAAATGCACTGCTCTGTTATGGGGCATGAGGCCTTAGAGGCCGCCATCAGCAACTTCCGCGGCATTCCTCCGGAAACACTGGCCGAAAAGAAAAAGCACATTGCGTGCGAATGCTTTGGCGTGACCGATGAAGAAATTCTGCAGGTTGCTCGTGAAAACAACCTCAAAACCGTTGAGGACGTTACCAATTATACCAAGGCCGGCGGGGGCTGCAGAGGGTGTCATGGAAAAATACAGGAACTACTCGACTCAATAAAAATGTCTGTCACCGAGCAGCAGCCCGAGGCACAACCAAATAAGAAATTGAGCAATATTCAGAAAATGAAGCTCATTGAAGAAACCTTTGAAAAAGAAATTCGCCCCATGCTCAAGGCGGACGGCGGCGATATTGAGTTGATTGATATCGAAGGCGACAAGGTTCTGGTATCACTGCGGGGCATGTGCTCCTCCTGTACCAGCGCCCAGTTCACCCTGAAAAAATATATAGAGCCGAAGTTGAAAGAGTTTGTAAGCGAGGATATTTTCATTGAGGAGGTGAAGCCGTGAGCACCCGAACTGTTTATGCCGATAATAATGCAACCACCATGGTTGCCCCGGAAGTCGCCGAAGCAATGCAGCCCTACTTTACAGAATTGTACGGCAACCCCTCCAGCATGCACCTTTTCGGAGGCCAGGTTAAAAAGTATATCGACCAGGCCCGTGAACAGGTCGCCGCCCTGCTACAGGCCGACCCGTCCGAAATAGTCTTTACGTCCTGCGGAACAGAAAGCGACAATGCCGCTATCCAGGGTGTGCTTGCAGCACAGCCGGAGAAAAAACACATTATTACATCCCGCGTTGAACACCCGGCTGTAAAAAACGTCTTTCAGCATCTGGGGAAAAACGGCTACCGGGTAACCGAGCTGACCGTAGATCGCGACGGGCAACTCGATCTGGACGAACTGCGTGAAAAGCTCGACGGCGACACCGCGCTGGTGTCCGTTATGTGGGCCAATAATGAAACCGGCGTCATATTTCCCATTCAGCAGGTTGCCGAAATCTCCAGACAGGCCGGTGCTGCTTTTCATACCGATGCCGTGCAGGCCGCCGGAAAAATTGATATAGACCTGAAAAATACTCCCATTGATCTTTTGTCGATTTCCGGGCACAAGCTGCACGCGCCCAAGGGAATCGGTGCTTTGTATGTCAGAAAAGGGACTCATTGCGTGCCCTTTATCATGGGCGGCCACCAGGAGCACGGCCGGCGCGCCGGAACTGAAAATGTTCCCTATATTGTGGGACTGGGCAAAGCCTGTGAGCTTGCACTGCAGCACATGGAAGAAGAAAACACGACCGTCAAAGCGTTACGGGACCGCTTGGAAACAGAACTGCTTGAAAAAGCGCTGGACGCTTCCATTAACGGCGACAGGAAACACCGATTGCCAAATACCGCCAACATCAGCTTCAAGTACATTGAGGGAGAATCCATCCTTATTCTGTTGAGTGAGGTGGGCATTGCCGCATCCTCCGGCTCAGCCTGCACCTCCGGATCGCTTGAGCCTTCCCATGTGTTGCGTGCAATGGGTGTTCCCTTTACCCGGGTGCATGGGTCCGTCCGATTCAGTCTGAGTCGGTATAACACGGACGATGACATCGACTATATTATCGAAAACATGCTGCGGATAGAAAACCGCTTGCGGGAGATATCCCCTTTTGGCAGGGACGAGCTCAATGCCGGATCGTAAGTTATGCGATATCATTAATGAAATACTCGACAGCTATACCGTTGATGAGGGCATAAACCACCTCCAGGGCCCCAACCTCCCCTCACGCGAAGCTGTTGAAGAAATTATTATCGACATTATCAATGTGGTCTTCCCGGGCTATTACGAAAAGCTGGAACTGACCCGGGAAGAAATACGGCTGTATGTATGGGAAAAAATCATCGCCGTCTATCACAGCCTCTCCGCCGAAATTGCCAAAAGCCTTAAAACAGCCCAGCCGCCTGTTCCGGAAAGCGACGAGCAGATCATGTACCGTGCCGTTGAAGCAACGGTAACATTTCTCTCCCGGATTCCCTATGTACGCGACATGCTCTACGGTGATGTGCAGGCGGCCTACGAGGGCGATCCGGCCGCCAAAAGCCTGGATGAAATTATTGTCAGCTATCCGGGACTGTTTGCCATTACCGTGTACCGGGTAGCCCACGAGTTGTTTCACCTGAACATCCCCTTTATCCCCCGCATTATGACGGAGTTTGCCCATTCAAAAACCGGTATCGACATACATCCCGGCGCACACATCGGGAAAAACTTTTTTATCGATCATGGTACCGGGATCGTTATCGGTGAAACAACCGGGATAGGCGAAAATGTGCGGATTTATCAGGGCGTCACCCTCGGGGCTCTCAGTTTTCGCAAGGACGCCGACGGCCGGATAATGAAGGGCGGCAAGCGCCACCCTACCATTGAGGACAATGTGGTCATATATGCCGGAGCAACAATTCTCGGGGGCGAGACCGTTGTGGGAAAGAACTCGATTATCGGCGGTAACGTCTGGCTGCTTAAGTCCGTTCCTCCCGATACAACCATTACCCATCAGCCCCCGAAACTGGCCTATAAAGAGACGGACTCGAAGTCTTCCAATGATGTGTATATGTACTACATCTAGCCCGCTTTATTCTTAAACAGAAGCCATTACAGCCTGTAAGCGTCTGGTTATGCTGCAAAGGCAGTGCGAACGAAAAGAACCGATTTGGAAATAAGCTTTTGTGTGAGCACATTGCCTGCAGCAAGGAAGCAGATGATTACAGGCTGTATCCTCACTTCTTGATCGAGGTCTCAATCGTTGCTCAACGCTCAAAACAAATGACTATGTATTGCAAACTAAATCTTGCCGGTTGTTATGTTCCAGGTAATTTTATTTTTCGAAATCAATCCGATTACCTTCTTATCAAACGCCTTTCCGTTCCAGGCATACACTCTCAATTCTCCCTGATCATCCGAGGCCACATAAATTTCCTCAGTGCCGTCTGAATCAAGATCGGCAAGGTAGGTTGTGTGTTCATAGCCGGATGAATCGGCATCGATCAATTCCTTTTTCCAGGAGTCTCCATCCTGCCTCAACAGCCAAATACCTGTTTTCATGGCGGCAGCCACCAGCTCCACCTTTCCGTCTCCGTCGATATCACCGGCACAGAGAAACCGGCACTGATAATCGTCAAGCGTTGCAATAACCGTGCTGGTAACGCTGCCGTCTTTTTTAAAAGCATACTGTTTTATTTTTACAGGCTCTACCCGAACCGTTTTTCCCTGTTCCTGTTTTGTCTCGGCTTCGTATACGGAAAAGAGCGTTGCCGTTCCTTTTCCTTCAATGTCTGCAGCCAGTATTTCTTTGGCATGGGTGCGGTCATAGCTGTCGACGACCTTTTTTTCAAAGGCCTTGCCGTTCCACGCATACATAGCCACTTTACCCGGCTGGGGCCCGCCCTTTGCCTTGTTGGGGCGGCTGGGAGTGGTGAAGAATTCCTTTTTCCCGTCGCCGTCAACATCACCGATCTCAATTTCATGCACAAAGATGTCCGGTTCCCGGTCTATTTCTGAAATATTCCATCCCTGATCGCTTTTAGTGGCCACGGCAATGACGCCCTGGTCGTGGGTGGCGATTACCATGTCCTCCTGCCCGTCACCGGTGACGTCGGCGATTTCTATGTCACGCAACCGGTTCCACTTTCCACCGAAAACGGGATTCCAAAGCACCTGCTGTTGCAGCGAGTTGCCTTTATACTCCCAGAGCTTCAACGCGGCTTCCATCGCCCCGATAGTTACTATCTTCTGTGCATCGCCGTCTTTAATAAACAGTGCTTTGTGGAAAACATTGCTTTGCGGGTCTTCCAGGATGGTGTCTTTCCACCCGGCGGGAGTCTTTTGTTTAATGGTTACAAGAGCAGGACCGGGCTTGGGAATCTTTTTGTCGCCTTTCTTTTCATAGATAAATTGGGCTTGGGCAATCAAAAGAGCCGGGTAGGGCCCATCAGCCTGGGGGGTTTCGATGCTGCTCTTTTTTTCCGCACAGGCGGCGATACCCAGACATACGACAAAGCACAATACTGCATACAATTTGCGTGAATGAACCATGACAAAAAAACTCCTTTCATTAGTTTCATTAGATGTCTTTGGGGAGGATGGTGTACATACTACATGACCCTGCCGTGAAGGACAGGGTCATGTAAGAATAAAATACGCTTATACGTTTTTCAAGACAAATCTTTACCTCGGCCCCTTGAAAGAACAAAAGGGTGTTGGAGAATGTGTAGATGAATGTTCTCCGACAGCCTTCTAACCGGTTATTCAACTGCACCGGCGATCTTGAATATAGGCAGATACATGGCGGCCAGCATTGTTCCGACCGTACCGCCGAGAAAAATCATCATGACCGGCTCAATCATTGAGGTCAGTGTTTCAACCGCCTGGTCGACTTCCTCTTCATAAAATTCTGCTATTTTTCCCAGCATATTATCCAGTGCACCGGTGGATTCACCAACCGCCACCATCTGGCACACCATGGGCGGAAAAACCCCGCTTTGCAGCAGCGGCTCGGCAATGGTCTTACCTTCGCTGATACTGTTTTTGGTGGCGATTATGGCATCTTCAACAATCCTGTTTCCGGAGGTTTTGGCCACGATGTCCAGCCCGTCGAGAATCGGCACACCACTGGAAATCATGGTTCCCAGGGTCCGGGTAAACTTTGCCACAGCTACTTTCCGAAGCAGATCACCGATAATCGGGAACTTGAGAATATATTTATCGAACAGGTATTCTCCTTTGTCGGTACCTTTAAATTTTTTAAATGCAAAAATAAACGCTGCTGCCCCGATACTCAGGTACAGCCAGTTGCCCCGTAAAAAATTACTGAGATCAACAACGCCCTTGGTCAGTCCGGGAAGCTCCCCGCCGAAACTGTCGAACATTTCCGCAAAAACCGGGATAACAAAAACCAGCATGACAATAATAACTACGATTGCCACAACACCGATAACGGACGGATAGACCATGGCACCCTTGACCTTGCTGACCAGCTTGGCATTTTTCTCGATATAGGCTGCCAGACGCTGCAGGATTGTATCCAGAATACCGCCCATCTCCCCGGCGGCCACCAGGTTGCAATACAGCTTGTCGAACACCTTGGGGTGTTTCTGCAAAGCATCGGCAAAGGAAGAGCCGCCCTCGACATCGGACTTTACCTGCATCAGAATTTTTTTAAAGGTCGGGTTTTCAGCCTGGTTGGTCAAAATCTCCAGGCCCTGGATCAGCGGAAGGCCCGCATCTATCATGGTGGAAAACTGACGGGTAAACAGAATCAGGTCCTTGGTTTTTACACTCGGCTGAAAAAGCGGAATATCTTCCAGGAGGTCCTTGGGCTTCTTTTTAATTTTTGTCGGCCTGATATTCTGCTGCTGCAGCATCTTTTTAAGGCTGTTTTCATCGGCAGCTTCGTTTTCACCCTTCTGTATAGACCCTTGCGGGGTTTTTCCCTCCCATATATAAATCGGCATAGATACCCCTTCCTTAATGTATAGTTGTTATAGAGTACGTAAGGTTATTTGTCATCACGTACCGTTGTTTTCAGCACTTCCTCAAGGGTGGTTGTGCCTTCAAGCATTTTTTTGATACCGCTTTGCCGCAGACTCATCATGCCCTGGGCAATGGCTTCCTTTTTGATTTCGATGGAAGACGCACCCTGCAAAACAAGCTCCTTCAACGGTTCCGTCATGGGCATAACTTCATACAGAGCAATACGCCCCTTGCTTCCGGTTTCATTACAGGTCTCACAGCCCCGGCCTTTATACAGGGTGGCATCGTGAAACCCTTCCGGAAGCGTACCGAGCTTTTCAAGGGTTTCCGCCGGATACTTTTCCGCCGGCTCTTTACACTCCGGACAAATCTTGCGGGCCAGCCGCTGGGCAAGTATCAGGTTGACCGACGAGGAAACCAGAAACGGCTCGATGCCCATATTCAAAAGGCGGTTTACCGTGCTGGGCGCATCATTAGTATGCAGGGTACTTAAAACAAGGTGGCCGGTAAGGGCGGCCTTGATGGCGATCTCACAGGTCTCAAAGTCACGGATCTCACCCACCAGAATAATGTCGGGGTCCTGCCGCAGGAAAGACCGCAACGCCGCGGCAAAATTAAGGCCGATATCTTCATGCATCTGCACCTGGTTGATGCCGTCAAGGTTAAACTCAACCGGATCTTCGGCGGTTGAAATATTTTCAGTGGTTTTATTCAACTCTGAAAGAGCGGAATAGAGCGTTGTTGTTTTTCCGCTACCGGTCGGCCCCGTTACCAGCACCATCCCGAAAGGTTTATGTATGGCATCCTGAAAGTCTTTGATCTGGGTATCGTCAAACCCGAGCTTGGTCATGTCAAGTTGCAGATTTGATTTATCGAGCAAACGCAGAACAACCTTTTCGCCGAACAGGGTCGGAAGCACCGAAACGCGGTAGTCCATCTCCCGGCCTTTGCCCATCTTGAGTTTGATACGGCCGTCCTGGGGAAGCCGCCGCTCGGCGATATCGAGCTTTGCCATAATTTTCAATCGGGAGATTATGGCGTTTTTCATTTTAATGGGCGGCCTCATGACTTCATAAAGATTGCCGTCTATTCGGAAGCGGACCCGGAAACTCTTTTCGTATACTTCTATATGAATATCACTACAGTTTTTTGTAACGGCATCGGTCAAAATCGCATTCACCAGTTTGATAACCGGCGCGTCCTCGCTCTCTTTTTCCAGCGAGCCGACATCGACATCATCGGCCTGGTCAACCACATCCACATCTTCGGCATCAAAACTGTCAAGCAGGTTGTCCAGCCCTGCGGTGGTTGTGCCGTAATGGGAGTCGATCGATTCAAGAATTGCGCTTTCTGCGGCAATAAGCGGTTCAACCCGATATCCGGTAAGAAACTTGATGTCGTCCAGGGCAAAAATATTGGACGGGTCTACCATTGCTACAATAAGGTTGGAATTTTTGATGGACAGCGGCATGACCGAGTATTTTTGGGCCACTTCTGATGGTATGATTTTCAACACATCCGGGTCTATCTCAAATTCCGTGAGCTTGATTGAAGGGACGCTGTACTGTTCACTCAGAAATTGTAATAGTTCGCTCTCTTTCAAAAGCCCCAGTTTGGTCAGAGCGGAACCCAACTTCCCCCCTTTGTCCTTCTGTTCTTTCAGGGCTTTTTCAAGCTGATCAGGGGTGATTATTCCCCTTTTTACTAAAAGATCGCCTATTTTTTCCGACATGAAACGTCCTTATGAAGATAATACGTGTAACGCCCGGCCCCTTTTGCAGCACAAAATGAGTAAAACTGAACAATAAAATGTTTCAGAACGTCAAAAGTAAAAGATTTTTTTCTTTTATTAGTATATTATAGCATTTATGAGATTTGCCGATTCCTGGCGAATCATCACCACATCCAAGGCTTGCCGAAAACAAAACAGCACTGGCAAGCAACAAGCTAAAAAGAATAAATAAGTCTCTAAATATGCTTATTTTTAACTATATTATGTCCTGTTTTAACCGGCAAATGGTTTTTTAGGCAGAGGTCACCCATTGCCATTTCTATCTTTTCGGACCAAAGTTTCCAGACCTTTATGGAAAATATTTTTATACGAAAAACATAGTATAAGACATAATTTTTTAAAAGGATAAAAAATGAAAAAGAACCTCATGATTGGACTTCTGATAAGCGGCCTCTTTATCTATCTTGCCCTGCGGGGCATTAATATCAACGACCTTGCTGCAAGCTTTAAAGAAGCCGATTATCTCTATTTCATACCGGTTATCCTGGTAATAGTTCTGGGGCATTATTTACGGTGTTACCGCTGGGGAATCATCCTCGAATCCCTGGTAAAATATGATCAAAAAAGGCTGTTCGCAATCGGCTCAATCGGGTTTATGGCGGTCAGCATGCTCCCGGCCCGCCTTGGAGAATTCGCCCGCCCGTATCTGGTGAAACAGAAAAGCGGGGTACGAATGTCGGCCACAATGGCAACTATTATTGTGGAGCGGGTTTTCGATGTGCTGGCCCTTATGGTCCTGATGTTTATGGTTCTGGTAAAAATCGACCTGCCGCCCATCATATTCAATACCGGCATCACAACGTTGAGCGTTGCCTTTGCGGTTTTGCTGGTCCTGATTTTCCTGGCGGTAAAAAAGGACTTTTCCCTTAATACCATTGATATCATTGTATCAAAGTTTCCCACCCGCCTGGCCAAACCCCTGAAGCACCTGGCCCATTCCTTTATCGAAGGCCTCCAGATCCTGCCCGACATTAAAAAGACCCTGTATGTTTCCCTGCTGTCGTTTCTGATCTGGATCGTCATCGGGTCTTCGGCCTATGTGCTCTTTTTTGCCTATGGCTTCAAGTTGTCCCTTATCAACGCCTTTGCCATTACTGTCATTGTCGCTCTTGGTGTAATGCTGCCGGCGGCCCCCGGCTTTGTCGGCACCTACCACTTTGCCTGCGTTCTGGGGCTGAAGTCCTTCGGCATTGCCAAGGCAACGGCACTTTCCTATGCAATTGCCCTTCATTTTTTACAGATGATGCCGGTCATCATTTTGGGCCTGATCTTCCTGCCCTTTCAAAAAATTTCACTTCCCGGCATGATCAAGAATGAAGAAAAAGAGATGGAAGAAGAAGGCCTAGAGGGATAAATTTGGCGTTTGGGCTTATAGCTTTCAAGTTTTCAACTGAATAAGTGAAGTTACGGGCTTTCTCATTCCCATTGCAACGCAGCCGAGTGCAGCGATTTCAGGAGGAGGGAAGGGTCGACATGTTTGAGCCCCGTTTCTCAGGGGCGAGTTTGTTGACCCGCCGACTGAAATCGTGCCGCGAGGGTATCCCGCCTGCTAAGGCGGGACAAGTTGCAGGGCGCCTTTTCTTTTGTCTCCTTTTCTTTGGAGCGAGCAAAGAAAAGGAGGAGAAGACGCGTAGCGTCTTATGAACGTATTCTCCCCGGATCGGTGGAATCTTACATGGCCCACCACAAAAGGTAGTAGTTTTATATAATATTAACTCTTGGCCCCGGCGTTTTTCACCGTGCCGCTCATATAGGCGAGCAGTTCCTTTGCCGCCTCTTCGGGGCCGGTCGTCTCGTACCCGGCAATACCGAGTCTTGTGCGTATTTGACCCACAAAAATACTTTTAGAGAAAAAAGCATTAAAAAACACCATAGCTATTTTATCGTGTATGTCTTTATACTGCGGCGGTCCGAAAATATTGGCGAAATATGAATGCACGATTCCGGTCGACGTCGTCGTGCCTTTACTCATAACGGTCCCCTCGCGGAAAACGTTGAAGGACTGCTCCACATCGTTGAACCGCTCGACGATCGGATGTTCATCATCGACCTGCTCGTAATTGTTGGCGTACAGGATCACATCGATTGTGTGTCCCTTGTTGATCATATCAAAGGTGGTAACCGGCATCACAATACGCGCATTTGTCTGGGCCGGGTTCATAATAATGGACCGGTCGATCTGCCCGAAGGCATAACCCGGCTGGAGGTCGTCCAACCTTAGAAACGCTCCTATTTCGGTGCCGTACCCGATGATGTTTCCATCCTGGTCGATGTCGATGGAGCCCATATCGTCTGCAATGATGAACATGCCCTTCAGCTTTCGGTCGCCGATGGTCCGGAAAGCTTCAAGGGTTTCCGATTTTCCGGCGCCGGTGTCGCCGATGATGAGGATATTTTTTTCCTCGCCTGTGTGGAGTTGTATTTTGACAAAGGCTCCGTGAAAGGGGAGCTTGCCGGCCCGCATCATTTTAATGTTGTGCAGGGTCAGCACCATTTTTTTCAGATATCCGAAATATCCGAATGCATCGTCGTTCGGCGCGGCCGCAACCAGGATGTCGTTGTCCTCATCCTCATAAAAAACCGTGGGAAATTCGCCCAACTGATCAAGGGAGCCCTGCGGCACCCCGAAGGCATACACCGCGTCGGGCTTTCGTCTCAGGTCCGCATCGTCGGCCAGTTCGAACAGGTTGCACAGCGAAAACCCCAGCTCAAAAAATGCTGCGTGAAAATAGACCAGCACAATAAGCTTCCCGACCTTGGCGGGATAGCACAGCCATTCGTCCTGTTCAAAATCAATTGCCGCCAAAGGGTTCTCGCTTATCTTAACGAACTGCCCGGTACGCTTGTTCATGGGCGGGTTTAAAATGAGGGGTGGATTCAGCAGCACCTGCCGAATAACGGAAATCCCTTCGAGCTTTGCACCCAGGTAATCGGGCAAATCCGGTTTCCGGGGCAGGGATATGGCCGCAATTTCAGCCCCGGCCGTAATCTGGCGATAGATACGGGGATGCGTTGCGGTCAGATTCTCTTCAACATCGCGGTATGCGCTCCTGATGAGATGGGTCAATTTTTCAATTGTCAGGTTAAAGGTGCGGTAGGGGCGTTTGTCAAGGGTCTCGCCTTCGGAATCACACAGGATGAACCGGTCGAACTCACGCCAGTAATTGTACAGTTGCTCGATAAATTCACTGAAGAGCTCCACGTCCCGGAACAGGCTGTCCGATCCATCCACAATTTTTGCAACCGTCTCAGCAGGAAGCTTGGCAAGGTGCTGCAGGGTTTCGCGCAGCACGGCAACTGCCGTCTCATTCGCCGTCCCGTTTTCGAAGATATTGAGCAGATACGACTGTTTTTCGGTAAGGCCGTCGCAAAACCGCTGCAGCAGTTCTGCAAACAACTCGCTCCTCAACAGTTCGTCGGTTGTCTCGCACATCTTCCATTTTGTGTAAAGAATTACTTTCCTTGCGAAAATCTTATAGGCTATCATTTCCATGTCGTTATACTCCCATGCAGGGCGGCTGCCGCCGCGGTTATGCAAAAAAAAACCGGCTCACCTGTGTCGCCGCTATTGACGAAACCGGTAGGCCGGCTTATTACTCAACAACCTTCTTGTGCGTCATACGGATTTCCAAACGTTGTGGGCCGGAACGCCGTTTGTGCGTAAGGTTCTCAGGCAATCTTCCAGTCTTTTCAAAGAAGCCGATTATACAGAAAAATCAGCGTTTGACAAGTTTATTTTTCAGTTCGGCCTCCAGGTTTCTGTCCAGCACAAAAATAACGATTCTTTCTGCGGTTGTCGTGCTGATATCGGAATGCATGCTTGTCAGGGCTGCGCCGGTAATATCCTCTACGATTGCCTGCAGCAACGGCCGTGCTTCCTCAATCAGCGTCAACCTGACTTTTTTGATCAGGCCCAGCCCTTCCTCGCTTTTCGTCAACTGCACTTCGGCTTTGGTAAGCACGCCTTTCATTCGGACCATGACCATATCTTCAATAATATAGGTCCTGGTTTCGAGCGGACCGCGGCCCATGTGCTCCTTTTCAAAGCCGATCATCGCTTCACTGATCTCGGCTTCAAGCATACCTTTTGTTTTCTGTATCTTCACAGGCATCTCTTAAAAAAATACGGCATCCGGATTCAGCCTTTAGTGCAAAAAGGCTCTCCATAAATACTCATTATTAAATACATTTTGAGAAATTGGCAAGCAGTATCATTGTTTCATGCAGGGCATACGCAATACTACACAGGTATTTTTCGTTATTTATCGTTTGTAATGCTATTTTTTATAAAAATTATCTAAAATGGGATATACTTTTAAAAAAAATCAATAGATACATTCATCAGGACATGCCATGAAGCAAAATCTGACTATTCCATGTAAGAGAACCGTAAATATTTCACAAAAACTTTTCGATACGTTAAGTGTTTATAGGTACCAAAGGAATTTTTTACTATACCGGGGCACCTCGCCGCAGGTTCCTTTTTGATTAAACAATTGGAAAAACTGTATTTTTTGACATGGCGCTTTAGAAATGAAAACAGCCTGCACTCTACTCACATTAGCGATCTTTATTACATGTATATTACTCCTTCCGGCATCCGCAGAAGAAACCGCCTACAATAACGAGTGCCCCATAATACTGGTGCACGGGTTCGGCGGCTGGGGCCCCGATGAAATGGAAGGCCTCTATTACTGGGGCGGCCGGTACGACCTGCGTGACATTCTGGCAGAAGCAGGCTACCGGGTACATGTGGCAACCGTGGGCGCACTTTCCAGCAACTGGGACCGCGCCATCGAGCTCTACTACCAGATAAAGGGCGGCCAGGTGGACTACGGCGAAGAACACAGCGCCACCTACGGCCACTTGCAGCGGCCCGAAGGAAAAACATACGACGAACCCATCTACCCCGAGTGGGACGCAGACCATCCGGTGCACCTTGTGGGGCACAGCATGGGCGGCCAGACCATCCGCATGCTTTCAAGTCTGCTGGCAGGCCGTGAGCCGCAGTTTCAGAATGTGCTGCGAAGTGATGATGATCAAACCTTTATTCCCGGCGAGGGCTGGATAAAAAGCATTTCCACCATCTCGTCGCCCCATTGCGGCTCGTCCCTGTTCGAGCAGTACGACAACCCCCTGGGCATTGCTTCCACCGTACTGCTGCTCGCCGGGGTTACCTCCAGCGATATCATCCCGGCTGAGCTCTACAGCTTCGATCTTGAGCAGTGGGATCTTGTACCCGAAGACAACGAAACAATGTTCGACTACCTGCACCGCGTATACCGCGCCGTGGGCGACACCATGGACATCAGCTTTCGCGAGCTCTCCACCCACGGGGCCAAACGGTTCAATACCATGGTCAATTTCGACACCATGGATACCACTGCCCGGTACTTTTCCTTTGCCAATGAGGAGACCTTCCCAGTGGCCGGTGGTTATGCATACCTGCCCGAGCCCACCATGAACCCGATTTATATCGATACCGCACTCAAGCTGGGACTGGCTCCGGACTTTACCGATCGCATGAAAGTCGGCCCTTCCTGGCGTGAAAACGACGGGGTGGTCAACACCGCCTCGATGCGGGCCCCCTTAACCGGCTGTGGCGACAGCTATGTTGAGTATGACGGTACGGTCCAAACCGGCACCTGGAACTTCATGGGCACCCGGCACTGGGACCACTTCGACATCCTGGGGCACACCCAGGGCACCTATTACCAATTCCATAAGTTCGTCACCTTTCATACAGAACTTGCCGAACTCCTGACCGGGATCGAATAGAGGCTGATAAAAACATTTCACCACAGATATTCAGGCATTATTATTGATTTTGTAGGATGGGTGCAGCGTAGCGAGTGGTGAGATGCACTAATACACCTTAATGCTCATCGGATGAACAAAAAAGGGCGCCCACTGCGGAGCGCCCTTAAAAACCTATTTCACATATTTTCTTACCTGACCAGTTCACCCATGGTCATGCCGGTATCAAGCTTCAGCAGCAGGGCGTCGATATCACCGGCAAGCTTAGGCCCGGCCTGCTTCCTGATTGCCTCCAGACAACCCTGCAGGGCATCTACTGCTCCACCGCTTAAAACAACACGCTCACCACGAGCCGCTTTCACCGCCAGGGGAAGCAGTTCCACAGCACCATGCCACAGTTCCGCTCTCAAAGCACTGTTGGTGAGCAGCATACCGCTGATCTCCGGCGAGTGGGTATAATACAGGCTGATATATTGTTTGCCCACCGGGGTTTCGGCAAGCACCGTGTCGCGGAAGCGTCGCAGAAGTTGCAGTTTAGCCGTATCTCCAAAGCCGAAGATATCCGACAGGAAACAGCTCTCATCCGGTGCCGGGGCCGAGGCTTTGTCCAGCATGGCCATGTTGGCCTCAACGGACGTACCGGCTGCAAGGGTTATGGAGCATGAAGCCGTGACATACTCGGGCTCGATGGCCTGGATTAAAAACGAACCGGCCGGTTGCAGCAGGGCATAATAGCCGTTCTGGGTCACCGTGCTGCCGCCCACATTGGTGCTGATGGTGGCATGGTCTATTCCGCTGCCGTCCTGGGCATCTATTACAGCCCCCATCACTGTGCCGGTTCCGGCTCCGCTTGATTTCATGGAAAAAGACATGGCGGTGCCGGACTGGTTGGTCACCTGGTACGACCAGCTCCCCGCTTCAGCGTCACGCACGGTTATACCGTTGATGCTGCCGCTCATGGGGAACAAATCGTCAAAGAGGGGCGTGCCGTCGGGTTTGAATATTTGCAGCACAAGCCCTTCTTCGGCAGCAGCCGTCATCCGGGCACTGCCGCTGGGACCCGAGCCGATGGCAATAACCAGGTCCTGGCCGCCGATGCTGTTGGTTATGCCGTATTCCTGGGTATCGCCTGCGCCCAGTTCATCGTCTATGGTATCTACCACTTCAACCTGCACCGTTGCCGTATAGCTGTACAGACCGCCGTCGGACACCGCCGTGCAGGGTACCAGCACGGCTCCGGGTGTGGGCAGGGGCACAACGGTGCCGAACCAGGTGAAGACTCCGTCTCCGGCAACTTCATCGCCGGTGGTGCCGTCGTCATGCATGACAACCGACGCGGGACCGTCCAAGGGCGACAGGTCGAGGGCTATGGTGTCGATGTTTATCAAACCTTCTTTATGAATAACCCGGGCAATAAAGGTCACTGCGTTGTCCTGTTCGGCTATCAGCACCCTGGGGTCGGCCACCGCACGGGTTATAAATCCACCCACAATTTCAACATTGAAATCGATGTCGCTCACATCCTCGTTCGTTATGGTCACACCCACCGCCGAGGGAACAAACCCCATTCCCGGCTTCAGGGGCGTTACGGTGTAGGTTCCGGGCACAAGCCCTTCAATGATATAGGTACCGTCGGACGCCACCGGGACCGCTCTGTTCAGAGTACCGCTGATATAGACCTCCATCCCGGCTGTAACTTCGCCGGTTATGGTGCCGGAAACAGTGTAGGTGCCCGGCTTGGGCTGCACGATAATATAGTCTTCACGCACCTTACGCGAGGAGCCTTCCGGCCCGGTTGCCGTCAGGCACACCGCATAAGTACCGGGCAGCGCATAGCCATGGCGCGGGTTCTGCTCGGCACTGGTCTGCCCGTCGCCGAAATTCCACAACCGGGAGGTAATATCACCGGTTGAGGCATCGGTAAAGCGTACCTCTTCGTCCTGATCAACGGTTGTGGGTCGGGCGCTGAAATCGGCCTCGGGGGCATCTTCCGTCACCACGATGTAACCGTATTTACCTATCGCGTCGCTTCCCTCTGCATCGGACGCCACAAGGCTGACCGTGTACGTGCCGGGCACTGTATACGCATGGGCCGGGTTCCGGGCCGTATCGCTGCCGCCATCGCCGAAATTCCATGACCATGATATCGGCGCTCCGGTTGATGTGTCGCTGAACTGAACTGCAAGGGGCGCATTGCCCTTCACCACATCCGCGGTAAAACCGGCTGCCAGGGGCGACGGATCAACGGTAATAAAGTCTTCTATGGTCAAAGTATCGGTTGCACTTTCACCCGTTACGGTAAGGGTAACTGTAAAGGTGCCGCTTTCAACGTAGGCATGGTCGGGATTGGCCTCACTGCTTGTGGTGCCGTCGCCGAAATCCCAGGCATAGCTGGTAATAGCGCCGTCGGAGATATCGACAAAGCTCACCGCAAGCGGGACCGTACCCGCAACCGGCAGGGCCGTAAAATCTGCACCCAGACCGGCTGTACCTGGACCGCCATCTCCTCCAGGATCGCCGTCACCCGGCGGCGGTGGTTCCGGGGCCGTGGTGGTTGTCGTGGCATCACCGGGAGGGGTGCTTCCGCTGGGCCCGCCGGGGCTGCTTCCACCAACCGTTGTAGTTGCCGGAGTCGATGTAGTGGTTGTGCTGGGCGGATATGCCGTGCCGCTGGGTGTATTGAGTGCGTACTCCAGTTGCAGAGGGTTGCCGTAGTTTCCGTCTTCGGCCGTACTGGATGCCTCGGTAACATGGGTTATCCTGAGGTTACTTGGTGTCTGATTGCCGGCATTAGAAGTCAACTCCGCAACAACAAAGTAGACCATATTACTGCCGGGTCCGCCGATCTGCACTGAAGCCGAAAACGGCAGTTCAACGGCCGTCGAGCCGCCCGTCAACGCAAGGGTATCAACCGTGGTAACAAGTCTTTCAGTTCCGTCAAACAAACCGTCCGTATCATTGTCATAATATATATACAGGTTCTCAATCAGAGCATTGGCCTCGGCCGATGTAAGGGGCATCGTATCATCGCCGCTATCAAAATAGAGCTCAAAAGAGGTAAGTGCCAGGGCAGAATCTCCCGCGCGGCCCTCATGGGTAGTGGTAATCTTGAGAAATTCGGCTGTTTCGCCGTTAGTTATCATTTGCGGGGTTACGTTCTCGGTTGCCAGCGCAAACTGCCCGCCCCGGTTTTCATACCAGACAATCTCACCGGTGTTATAATACCCGGAAACAACGTCTATATCGCCGTCGCCGTCAAGGTCTGCGGCATAGATTGTCATAGGCGCAGCACCTGACATTGTGATATTATCAGACACCCATGATCCCCCCTGGTTTTCATACCAGGCAACTTTTCCGTCTAAGCTTGATGCAGAAAAAACATCCACATCACCGTCTGCGTCTGCGTCTGCGTCTGCAGCATAGACCGCATATGCACTGTCGGCGGTAAGGGATATGTTTTGCGGAGCACCAAAGGTCCCGGCACCGTCCGTGTTTTCATACCACGCTATCTTATCATCACCGGTTGAAGCCGAAATGACATCCATATCACCATCTTTGTCTATATCCGCTGCAACAACCGAATAGGCACTATCGGCGGTAGTTGAAATGACCTGCTGCGATCCAAAACTCCCCGCACCATCTGTATTCTCATACCAGGCTATTTTATCGTCCCCACTTGAAGCTGAGACAATATCCATATCCCCATCTTGGTCTATATCTGCTGCATAGACAGATCGCGCATTGGTTGCAGAAGTCGAGATAACTTGCTGGGCACCGAATGTTCCTAAGCCGTTTGTGTTTTCATACCACGCTATCTTATTATCACCGGTTGAAGCCGAAATGACATCAACATCACCGTCTTTGTCCAAATCCGCCGCATGCACACACCATGCAACGTCTGCTGAAGTAGAAATAACCTGCTCAGAACCAAAAGTCCCGGCACCATTAGTGTTTGCATACCACGCTATCTTATCGTCTGAATATGATGCAGACAACACATCCAGGTCGCCATCACCATCAATATCTGCGGCATACACAGACCTTGCTCGATCGGCAGAGGTTGAAATAACCTGCTGTGATCCAAAACTCCCCGCACCATCTGTATTTTCATACCAGGCAATCTTATCGTCACCCTCTGAGGAAGACAGAATATCCTGATCACCATCACCATCAATATCTGCGGCATACACTGCGTTAACCCCGCTTGCATTATTAGTCACCTCGGGAGACTGTGTTTCGAATAATGCACTGCCGTGTATCGTTTTATTCTCATACCAGGCAACCTTATCGTCATCAGGAGAGGCAGAGACGACATCTATATCGCCGTCACCATCAAGGTCGCCTGCGGCAACGCAGGCGGCGTTTGTGGCATCGCTGGTAAGAAGTTGCGGCAGACCGAAAGTCCCGTCACCGTCGGTGTTCTCATACCAGAAAACACCGTTGTCTTCAGCAAGGGCGGCCACAATATCGAGGTCGCCGTCACTGTCAACGTCAGCCCCCCGCACCTTTTGGGGTTGGCCGGCTGAGGTTGTAACCGTAACAGCGCTGAAGTTTGAGCCGCTATTGATATTGGCATACCAGGTAATATTGTTGCCGAATGCCGCACAGATATCAACATCGCCGTCGCGATTGATGTCGCCGGTAAAAACCGACGTCGGCTCTGAGGCCAGTGTAGCTATTTGCCGGTCAGTCAAGCCTAATCCATTATAATATGCAAAAACAAGCTTATCGTTGGTTTTATCGGCAATGACAAAATCCAGTGTGCCGTCGCGATTGATATCTGCCACGGCCAGATCGGAAGCGGCACCGGTATAGTCCGCTGGAGGTACCTGAGGGTCACGATAAAAAACCTGGGTGGCTGTAGAATACACATATTCAACAACACCGTCATTGTCAAAATCAGCAACACGGACAACATAACAAGAGCCAGGATCAATGATTTCCGAACTGTTCCACGTGGTACCATTATCTAAATTACGGTGCATAAAAATACCAGAAAAGGTTGCGTCGACATTTGCAGACACAAGGTCAAGTCTGCCATCACTATCAACATCTAACGCCACAACATCATTTACACCACTGGTGAAATCGGGGTTACTAATAGTACCCTCCGTCGACCAGGGAGATGGGCCGCTGTACCATGTAATACTATCGTCGCCTGGATTGGCAGCTACCACATCCATGGAACCATCTCCATTGATGTCGGCTATAATGGCGCACTGAGAAGCATTGGTTCCGGAATCACGAACAGTCGCCTGGTCGGCAAACGGGGCTGCCGGGGCTGCCGGATCGATATCAAGTTTCCACAGTTCTGCCCCTTCGTTGGTAGAGCGGGTGGCCGTAAAATAGAGGATGCCATCGGCATAAAGAAAATCTTTCGGCCAACTGCTTCCACTGCTATTTATATCCTGCACCTGGACAGTACCCGATTCGGTACCGTCACTTTTCCAAAGCTCGTGTCCATCGAAAATATCATCCTGGGCAGAAAAATAGAGGGTGCCGTCGGCATTGACCATGTTTTGAGGGCCACCCCCACAGGTGGGACAGATATCTTTAACAATATACGTGCCGGACTCTGTACCGTCGCTCCGCCATAATTCTTCTCCATTTGAGTCATCGTCTGCTGAAAAATAGAGAATGCCATTCATATCGGTAAGGTCGCTAGGATAGCTGCTGCCGTTGGCATTGATGTCCTCTACCAGATAGGTGCCGATTTCCGTTCCGTCGCTGACCCACAACTCTTCGCCGGTGATCCCACCGTCACACACAAAAAACAGCTTGCCTCCTGAAACCGTAAGATCGGACATAAAGCCGGGATTGATATCTTTTACCTTAACCGTGCCGGGCTCAGTGCCGTCGGATTTCCACAAATCAATCCCACCGCCATCGTTGGCGACAAAATAAAGCATCCCGCCCATAACCGTCAAATTACTGGGGGAACTGTCTCCATCAGTATTGATAGTTTTAACAAGAGTGGTACCTCCCGCCGTGCCGTCGGATTTCCATAACTCGATACCGGCAGTGCCATCGTTGGCGGAAAAATAGAGTGTACCGCCCATAACCGTCAGATTGGCGGGATTGCTGCTCCACGAGCCGTTATTATAAATATCCTTTACCTGAACCGTGCCTGTTGCGGTGCCGTCGGATTTCCAGAGTTCCCAGCCGCTGGACCCATCGTTAGCACTGAAGTACAGTTCATTGTTGAGAACAGCAAAGTCTGTATTATCTCCATCAAGACCATCTCCACCGGCATTGATATTTTTGACGATATCCGTGCCGGAGGCCGTACCGTCGCTACGGAACAACTCAACACCGTCGCCCCCGCCCCCAACTGCAACATGGTTAGCAGGGAAGTAGACAAAATCTCCCATAACGGCAAGTACGGGAACGTTTGAACTGGTTTCAATGCCGTCGCCGCTGGAGTTGATATCCCTGAGAACGCGTGTGCCGCCGGCGGTTCCGTAGCTTTTATACAACTCCCGGCCATTGGCTGACGTTGTAGCTGAGAAGAACAGTACCCCGTTTACACTGACCTTATCGTCGGGAGAACTGCTAAATCCGACTGAATCGTCGATATCGAACACCAGCTTTGCCGGGCCGCCCCCGCTGGAGCCGAAAACAGCACCCTGGAAAAAGACACACAAAATAATAGTTATGGTGAGTATGACAGTTTTTCTGTAATGCATATGACCTCTCCCCTTGATGGTAGGCAATAAAAAAGCCGGACTGCCTGTTACATGCATACACATGCTGTGGCAATCCGGCTATCCTTCAAAAAAAGCTGCTGTAGGACCCGTGACTTTCCGGCCCCCGGTTACCCGGGGTGTGGCTTTATCAATGCAGGTTATTATTAATTTTAAACATTTATAATAATATTTATTTTTAT
>JANQGV010000116.1 GCA_028282925.1 Thermodesulfobacteriota bacterium | reverse complement strand
CTTGTGTCGGTCGTGTGCCCCACCGCAGCCCCCCCGGCATTTTCAAAGCAGTCGATGGATACCGCTATGTCATCAACCAGTTCTTCCGAGACAAGAGGCTGTGCCGTCTCCGGGGAAAGCAGGGCACCGTTGGTGGCAATCAGAACGACTGCGCCTGCAGGCAAATACCTTTTTGCCGTGCGCAGCAGGTCTAGAAAATCCGGATGCGTAAGCGGTTCGCCCCAGCCATACAGCACCAGTCTGTCAAGTGAGGGGAACACTTCTTCAGCCAAGGAGGAAAAGGTTCCTAAGGAGATATGCCGTCGTGCAACGTCTTCCCACGATGTTTGCAGACACATGGCACAGCTGAAGTTACAGGTATTCACCGGCTCGATCTGCAACACAGACGGCATACTATGGGTCATTATTGCTCCGTTGGGTAATATATGTTTTCACATCAGGATGATCGCCCGTATGTACCATAATGACTGTTTGTACTCAAGGGGTCTTTTTATCAGGTATTCCGGGATACGTTGATCTCTGAAAACAAAATTTTCGGGTCGATGGCCCCCATTTTTTTCCTTCAGCGATGAGCTGCATAAACAGATCACCGTTGTGTATAGAGGTTCCGCCTACAACATCCACCCCTTTTGCAAACAGGGGATCAGGAAAATAACCGGCCGTAGGTCCGATAATTGCCACCGATGCCTCGTCACTACACTGTTCAAGGGTTGAATCAAGAGTATTGTTAAAAACAGTAATGCTGGTGCAGAGCACCTTGTTGCATGACCGCAGTTCGGACGGATCAAGGGTGATGGGATAGTGTGGATACTGCTCTATGAGCTTTTCATTCAGCTCAATCACTACGTAATCTGCTCCGGCGGCCTCTATGGCCGGGATAAGCCGTCCGAAAAGCCCCACCATCCCGATCCTGTCTCCGGCGGATATGTTGAGTAATCCTGTTGAGTCGGTCTCTGTATCCAGTTTAAAACCGGACACCTTCATCACATGCTGACACATGGCGTTTATGGCGGCCAGGCCCAGCATGTTTTCCAGGGAATCGTCACTACCGAACCCCCGTGCCAGTTCAAGCGGGCTTTGCCCGCTCACATCCGTTTTTCTGAGGCGCTCATAGGCATCGCAGCACTCATCAGAATGCAGCACATAGCTGACCCCGGCCGAACCGTCCCCCAGGGCCAGGGCCATAAACTGGGCATCGCGCGGCTGCCCTCCTTTATGAAACCGGGGTAAAAAAACAGCTTTCACAGCCGGAAGGCAATAGTCCGCGGCAAGTGTTTCAGCCATGCTACGAAAATCATCCTTCAGTGCCACAAATGCCTCCTGTATTCATACTGCTTTTCTTTTCAACCGTTTAACAGCTTCTTTGCTCATGGCGTCATGGAACGAAGGCTCCCTGCCCTCTTCCGGAAATTCTTCGAAAACGGTCAGCGCTTCATCGAGAATTCGAATAACACCATCTATATCCGCCAGATCCGTAACGGTTTCGGCAAGACGGGGATGCCGCGACCCGCTGCCGCCCACAGCCACCCGGTATCCGGCTTTTTCGGTATAGAGCACTTCTTCGGGACAAATCTTCCCACAACCGCCGCAGGCAACACACTTTCCATAGTCAATTACAGGCCCGTTTTCATTCAGTCTGATTGCTCCTTCGCTGCAGTATGTTACACATTCACCGCACTGTATACAGCCATCCGGCTTGACCCCAGGCCTGAACACACCAACAACTCCGAAATCACTCAACCAGGGTGAAAGACAACAGTTCGGACAACCGATAATTGCCACCCGAAACGCATGATGCGACATAAGAGGCGGTCGGGCACGAGCCAACATAATCCCGCTGATATCCCTGTTCAAAAGGTATTCTTTTATCCGACGATATGCGGCAAGCATCATGTCCCGTTTTTCAAGGGTACAGGCACCGAATTTGGCCGGGCACAACTGTATGGACATCAAAGGGTTGTCGATCTGCTCAAAAAACTCATCCGGCAAGCCGACATCTTCACCCCGCATCATTTTTTCCAGCGCCTGCATGGCCTCACTGCCCAGGGTCTCGCGATAGCCGGCCTCGGTTTCCCTGACAATCTCCGTACTAACGACGTTCAGCCCTTTCCTCCGTGCCCGCATCTCTGCATCAAGCTTTGCAAGCGGTGCCATTATCGGCGGCAGGGGTATCGCTTCCAGCGTTTCAACAGCTTCACGTTCCCATTCCATACAACTCCAAGCCTCTCACATTCCTGCTGAAATCACCAAATCTTTTTACGTACCCCTGAGGGTTATGCCGCTTCCTGAATCCTTTTTACAATCTTACCCTGCATGCTCACGATGTCGATCTCAAGGGGTATTTTTTTACCGGATGCCATGAGTGCTTCCTTAACAATAGAGGGCATACCATGGCAGCAGGGAACTTCCATCACCACAATCGTTATGCTGCGTATGGCGTTTCTGCTGAATATCTCGACAAACCTGTTCAGATAGAGTTGCCTGTCGTCGAATTTCGGGCACCCGATCAGCGCTGCTCTTCCCGTTAAGAAATCCTGGTGAAACGACGGATAGGCAAAAGCCGTGCAATCAGAGGCAACCAGAACATCGGCATTCTGCAAAAACGGTGCATCGGGAGCCACAAGCCTGATCTGAACAGGCCAGTGCGAAAGCGCCGAGGGCACATCAGAACGCCGGCCTGCGCTGCACTCCGTGTTTTCACCGCTGAATGTTTGCATGGCCGTCGACGGACAACCGCACGGCAGGCTCTCTTTTTCCTGCTCTTTTTTCTGCAAAAGGTCAGCTACGGCCTTTTCGTCAAAGGCATCGGCCTCGCGCTCGATGATGTGAAGCGCATCCCGGGGGCACTGCCCTATGCAGGCCCCCAGTCCGTCGCAATACATATCTGAAATAACCTTTGCCTTGCCGTCAACCAGCTCCAGCGCACCCTCGGCACAGGCCGTAATACAGCTTCCACAGCCGTCGCAGCGCTCTTCATCAATCTCAATTATTTTTCGTGTAGCTCGCATATTTACACCTCCCGGCAATCACCAGGTTTTTAATGCTTTTTTTCAAAGCCGTTTGCACACAGTGCAACCGTCTATCCCAGAATCGCTTTCAAATCTTCATCCGGGGTGCTAATCGGTTTTATATCGAAGGTTTCCACCAGCACATTGAGAATGTTGGGAGTTATAAATGCCGGCAGCGACGGTCCCAGCCGAATATCTTTAATACCCAGATGCAGCAGGGACAATAGAATGGCAACCGCCTTTTGCTCATACCACGACAGCACCAGCGACAGGGGCAGATCATTCACACCACAGTCAAAGGCCTGGGCCAGTGCCACTGCAATCTGCACTGCCGAGTAGGCATCGTTGCACTGCCCGACATCAAGCAGACGCGGGATACCGCCGATATCGCCCAACTCCTTATCGAAAAACCGGAACTTTCCGCAGGCAAGGGTCAGCACAACGCAGTCGTCAGGTACATTCTCAACAAACTCGGTATAATAGTTGCGTCCCGGCTTGGCG
>JANQGV010000048.1 GCA_028282925.1 Thermodesulfobacteriota bacterium | reverse complement strand
TCTGTCTTCCCATCATGGTGATACATACCCCTTGCGTTTTGTTTTTGAGGTATTATACCATGCTCGTACTATCACTCAATTGATTTGGGCAACAGACCGTTCACACTTGACAAGGGCGAGATCTCCTTTTTCTAAAGCGAAGCAACATTTAGGGTTGACCATGCAATTGTCCTTAACTCCAAAAATCTCGGAAAAAGTTCTCGTTTCTTTTTTTAACTTCAGGGACAAACTTTAAATTTCTTTCTCTAGAGGCAAAAAAGGGTCTACGTTTGACCTTTGTTGTTTTTTTAAGGCGTTATAAATGGGCAGACATGCATTCTTCATAAACAAATTGCCAAGAGCGAAGACAACACCACCCGTGGTAGTCTATCCAACTTGATTCTCAATTCTTTACCAACCCGGCTATTAACCGGGACATTGTTGTGGTGCACAGCTAATGGTTGACTGCGGTTCTTGGCAGGGCAGGGTGTGCCCACTGACGCAGCTATACTATTAATATATATATAGGACTCATCGCGGTCTGTTCTGGCCGTGATGATGTAATATTTTTTCAGGTCAGGAAAAAAGAAGGTGTATTTCAGGAAATGTGCTGTTTCGTTAGCAATAACAAAAAGATAGTTTGAAAATCAATTAAAAAATGATAGGAAATGACAAAATAAGTATAAATACCTATGTGTTTGCATGCTGGCTGATAAGGGGTAGGCCAGCCTTCGTGTAAAGCTTCGGCTCGTACATGGTGGGATTCAGTGAGTTTATCCTGAGCGGAGTCGCAGGGTTACTCCCACCCTGCGCAATACGAAACCATCAAACTTTTTGAGGGCAAAGAAGAGGGCGGGCCTGGTGGCCCGCCCGGCAGGTTCTTAATGCTTGGCTGTTCTCTTGAAGGAAAATGAAACATCGGCCTTGACCGGTTTGCCGCCCACTTCCAGAACGGGGTAAGCCAGAAAGTTGATCGGGCCCGATGCGGGCAGGGGATCGACTACTATGTCGCGGCCGCGGCTGAATTCAAACCGGTTGGCCGGATGGCGGCCGAAATAGTATGTGGAGAGGGCTGAATACTTGTCGGCCTCGCTGATATCCACGGGCCACCACTTGCCGTCGGCATAAAACTCCACCCAGCAATGATATCCGCTTATGCCGCCTTCGTTCCGGCCGGAAGGGATAGCGGCCCCGATGGCAAAGCGGGCCGGGATGTTGATGGCGCGGGCCAACGCGATGAAGTAGGCGTGGTAATCGGTGCAGTTGCCGGTGAGTATGTTGCAGGCGTACACCGCGTTGCCCTTGCCCCAGCCGTCACCGAATTTTATGTAACGCATACGGTCGATGACATGATCGTAAAGCGCCCGGGCCCGCACGAGGTCGCTCTTTTTACCTTTGGTAACTTCCCGGGCCGTTGTCTTGAACTCGTCGGTGATGGGCACGAGCTTGTTGGGCTTCAGGTAGAGATCGGCCGGTTTGGGGGCTTCATAGGCGGCTTTCTCCACACGGCGCACCGCGTAACGGATATCGATGGTCTTGCCGCTGTCCGCAGGGGTGAGATCCAGGACCAGCACCCGGTTGCCGTATTTCCCGTCTTGCACCATACGCTGTTTGCCCGGTACTTGAAACGAAATAATTTCAACCGACTGGAAGCGGTCGGTTTCAGGAAGCGGGAGCCACATGCGGGCCGGGGTGGTCATGCCCGGCAGCTTGGCCCAATACTTGAACTCGAAGCTGTCGCGGTCGCGTTTGACCCCGAAATGCTCATCCGATGCGCGTTCGATGGGAATCCTGTGCCACGACTTGTCCGGTTTCTGCTCCCAGGCGTAATACGGTTGTCCGTTGATTTTGTGGACGATGGTTTCCGTAACAATCATGGAGCCGGGATCGCCCTCCAGGAAGAAATCAACATCGTACACATCGCCGCTCACGTCGGCCAGATCAACACAGGCGAAATGGCGGCGGGGCCCCAGGTTGGCAAGATACTCGGTATGAATCTTCACCAGTTTGACCAGGAGCTCGCGGTCTTTGAACGGCAAGCGCATGTAGCCGCCTCCGAGACGGACCTGCTCATCAATATGCTTTTGGATACCGAGTTGAATGTCGGCGGTCACTACGTCGGGGACACCGGGGGAGGATGAGCCTGCTGATCCTTTTACCGGGACACCTGCTGAAACGATTACTGCCGCCAGTATGAGCGGTAGCCACCTGAAAAGCGTGTTATGTTTCACTGTTACCGTTGCGCCCCTCATCGTGGATGCTCCGAAGACGGATGGTCGCTCTTGGGTGTATCCTTTGACGGATGTTCACTCTTGGGATGCTCCGCAGACGGGTGGTCGGCCCGTGCGTCAGTTGCAAACCCTGCCCCTGTGACCCATAAAAAGGCCACAGCCGCGCACAAAACGATTAGTTTGCCTACGGTTTTCATGATGCATTCCTTTCTATCGGGTGCGTATGCTTTATCTTGCTTCTGTCGGGAATTTTGCTCTAAACCATTCGTGCCAGCCGCCTTTGAGCGCATATGCTTTGGTGTAGCCTTTGTCGATAAGCTTCTGTGCCACACGGGCACTCGTACCTTCATTCGGTCAGGCGCAGTATAAAACAATTGTTTTACCCTTTGCATATTTCTGCATCCATGAGACATCTTTCGGGGCTTCACGCACAGCGCCTTTAATTTTAAGCTCGCTCGACTTCCAGTCCTTTCCGGCACGAACATCAATGATAACCACATCGGCGCTACCCAGCTTTGCTTTCAGCGCTTCTTTCGTCATGGTGGGTGTAGTGCCGGCAAACAGCGTACCCATATATCCCACTACACAGCAGCACAGCACAACAGCTCCTATCAAAATCTTTTTATTCATACAGCAGCCTCCTTTCTTTAAACGTTGTTAGTGAAATTTCTAACCCACGGCTTTCAGCCGTGTGATCAAAATAGCTTTATGTGATTCAAGTAAAATACGTTTATAAGACGCTGCGCGTCTTCCACCCCTTTTCTTTGTTCGCCCCAAAGAAAAGGGGGAAAAGAAAGGGCGCCCTGCAACTTGTCCCGCAAAAAAACAGGCGGGATACCCTCGCGGCACGATTTCAGTCGGCGGGTCAACAAACTCGCCCCTGAAAGGCGGGGCTCAAACATGTCGACCCTTGTCTCCTCCCGAAACCGCTGCACTCGGCTGCGTTGCAATGGGATTAAGAAAGCCCGTAACTAATCAAGGTGAAAACTTTTCAGTAATCAATGCTGCATATATTAATGCAGTGAATGTCAGACACCCCGTTTGGGTGCTTTTAAAAACCTCGTTTTCTTTCAAGCGTGGTTCATTACTTGTGCTGATATTTAAATCCATATCAGCCTGTTATTTTTCTCAACTGGATGCTTATCATGCTGATGACAAAAGCCCCCAAACCGATCCACACCAGGTATTTCAGGAGCACAAAAGGTTCTGCATATGTCTCAAGTACTCCCCATAATGCGATCGCAACGGCACACATGCTTATAACGGAAAGAAATGTATTGAAGCCCGCATCGGCAAAACGATGGTTTTGGTCCGGGCGTTTTTGCAGTACAAGAAGGCTGAGGTGCACCGCGCCGTACCCGAGCAGCCAGTACCAGAGGCCGGCGCGTATAACTATATCAAGTTCCGGTGTGCCTGCCAGCCCCAGCGCCATCATACCCCCCGGGCAGAGGGCCAGCAGCACCGGGGCAACGGGTATGCGTGCAAAGCGACCTGCCGGAAAAGACGGTATAAGTTCCAGCTCCGACATGGACCTGATCATTTGAGTCGTGCAATACAGCAATGCATTGACTGCCGCACAGGTGCCGAAAAGAGCAACCAGACCAATCAGAATCCGTCCTGTTTGGCCCAGGAGCGCCCTGGCAACCAGTATGTGCGGAATTGTTGTGTCGGAGAGCCGCCCGAGGGACACATGGGTAATTGAGAGCCGGTTCCACAAAAGGAATACTATGAAAACAACGGCCATTCCCCCGATCATGGCGGTGCGGGTCCGGGAAGAATCGAGATTGTTTTCCTGCCCGGCATATCCCGCCAAATCATACCCCAGAAAAACGAGCAGGCCCAGAAACAGGGCCGAAGGAATCCGGCTGCCTGCGGCATCGGATACAACGAGCGCCTTTGCCGGGGCGTCGGCTGCAATACACAAAACAACCAGGCACAGAAGCGCCGCCACGGTAAACACAACCTGGGACCACAGGGCAACACTGCGGCCGAGCAGGTTGACAATGAGCAGGATCACGAGCAGGAGTGCTGCAAAAGCAAAGTTTGGAAACCAGTATACAAACACTTCATTGAAAACGAAACCGGCTGTTACGAGGAGTCCTGTCGACAGAAAGGCAAAAAGAACGAGTTTGGATGCAAGGGGTATCAGCAGGGCAGGAAGCGGACCCCATGCTTCTTTGATAACGGTCGGTTCGGCCTTTGGTCCCGGGTAGAGGTCGAAAATGCGGGAATAGCCGAAAACAATACACAGGTGCACAATGAAGGCCAGGGCGATTATCCAGAGAATCGGCCTCCCGGCAAACCCGGCGCTGTTGCCGTGCAGCATCAATGCTTCCGGTGAGAGCATCAGCCCGACCGCACATGCGGCGCCGGTGATACACGCTGAAATCCTGGATGTAATCATATTCTTAGACCATTACATCAAATGAGGTGACGATCCAAACAAACTACATCGAGGCTCCCCTCCGGTTCCATCGCAGCATACTTATTTTCAAGTCCCTGCCGTCAAGGTTGATTCGATATCAGGCATGTTAATATATAGCCTATTACCTAGTACATTGCTATGTTATTTTTGTAAAAACAGCAGCAGGTTTGTTTTGTTACGGGCGGGCACGGAGGCCCTCCCCGAAAAAAATGTAAAAACAAGACGTTGCAGGGTGCTCAATGCGCACCCTGCGGTCTTTTTTTAAGAAAACTTGATATCGATCTTTTTCGGTTTGGCACGCTCAGCCTTGGGGAGCACAACCTTCAGGACGCCGTTGGTCAACCGGGCCGAAATCTTTTCGCGGTCGATTTCCTCACCGATGGTAAAAGCACGGTAGTAATCTTTTTCCGGCAGTTCAGCATAGCATTTGTTTGCATCAGTTGTGCCGCAGGCTGTGCGCTTGCCTGAAATCTGCAGGGTGTCTTTGTCGATGTGCACATCAAGCCCGTCCTTGTCAACGCCGGGCAAATCGGCATACAGTATAACACCCTCTTTATCCTCACAGATGTCCACAGGCGGTACCAGGGTATTGGTTGCTATTTCCGAAGGTTTGGCGGTGTTCTGCCGTGCAACGTTGGTGTTTTTTTCAGCCATTGTGATCCCTCCTTTCTCAACCTACGGTAACAGAAATTTGTTTCGGTTTCTTTTCTTCGGCTTTGCCGATAGTAATGTTCAGAATGCCGTCGCGGTATTGTGCCTCTACCTTTTCAGCATCCAGCCCTTCCGGCAGGCTTACCATTCTGGCAAAATCACCGCTGAACCGTTCCCGGCGGTGGTAGCTCGTTTTCTCGCCGTCGGTTTTAATCGTGCGGTTTCCTTTAATGGTCAGCACGTTGTCTTCCAGCGTCAGGTCGATTTCCGTGGGGTCTACTCCGGGAAGTCCGGCCTGAATGGTTACAGCATTCTTTTCTTCCTGCATGTTTATGGCCGGAAAGGTTCCCCGCGGTACACTGCGGATGTCGGCCAGGGGAAGTCCGATATCGAACAGTTGATCGAGTTCGTCCCGCAGCCTGAAAAAATCGTTGAACGTGGGTGTGAATCCGTCATACCATCGTACCTGCATTGTTCGTCCTCCTTCTGTTTTGTATGTTCCTTCACGTTTTTTTGTTTTTTCGGCGGCGCCTACTGGAAAAATAAAAACGGTTTTCAGGAAGTCAAGACCCTGGGAGGATTTTTTCAGCCTTGTTTTTTTACTCTTATTTGCAGTGCCCGGAAAGTATCAATACGGAATTTCAACTGTTTAATTTTGCAAGTTTTTTGTTCGAGTATCCAGCTTTCACGACAGCATCCGGCGTCATACTCAAGTATTGAAACTGGTGCTTCCGCAGCATGCTCTTCAGCGCCTGCGTAATGCCGGATTGTATCCTGGTACGCACCTCTTTTGCCGATAGTGTCGGGATCCCATGTGTGGTCTATAAAAAAACAGAAAGATGCTGTTTACGGTTGTGCTGCTTTTGCAAAGCTTTCGCCCCTGATCTGGGGCAGGGCGTCGGGATGTTCCTTTTGAATGTAGTCAACCAGTTTTTCCCGCACCATGCAGCGCAGGTCCCAGGCGGTTGACGCATCGGGTGCGCTCATGAGCATGCGTACTTCCATGGTTTTTTCAGTGGTATTGGTAACCTGTACAACACGGACTTTGCCGTCCCAGAGGTTCGACCGGTCAAGTATTTCAAAAAACTTTTTCCGTATCGCCTCGACCGGTGCAGTGTAGTCCACATAGAGAAACACCGAGCCGAGAATGTCTGCGTTGACGCGGGTCCAGTTCTGAAACGGTTTTTCGGTAAAGTGTGTTATGGGAAGCACCAGTCTGCGCATGTCCCATATGCGGACAACGACATAGGTCAGTGTTATTTCCTCAATGCGGCCCCATTCATTTTCCACAATAACAACATCATCAATTCTGATGGGCTGGGTCAGCGCAATCTGCATACCGGCAAAAAAGGTTGCCAGGCTGCGCTGGGCCGCAAATCCGATAATGATTCCGGCAATACCTGCGGATGCCAGAAGGCCGGTCCCCAGTTGCCTGACCTTGTCGAAGGTCATGAGTACGGCGGAAATACTGATAATACAGATAACGGCAATGACTATTTTGTTGATGACGTGAAACTGGGTGTGGATTTTGCGGGCGGCAAGGTTGTCTTTCGCGGTAATATCGAACCTGTCCAGAACGTACATTTCAAGGGCGGTAACCGCCTGGATTAAAAACCAGGCAACCGAAACAATGATACAAAGGCCGGCAACATGCCGGACAAAGCCCGCCAGGGGCGACGGCAAACCCAGAAGCGGTAAAACAACGGTACCCGTCAGGAGCACGGCCAGCAGCACGCCCGGTTTGAAACAGTTGGAAAGCAGTAGGTGCGGCAATTGTTTTTTGCCGACGCCCATTTTCACTTTTATCGACCGCACAAAAAGAAACATGCCGATCAGCATAAGCAGTATGCAGGCACCGGCAAGATACCAGTTCCAGTTTAACGCTTCCGGAAGTGTTTGCATTATGTCCTTTCCCCTGCGCTGTTTTGAGATACGTGCGATTCCTGAAAAAGGATGATGTGCGCGCTATGTGGTAATCATTGTTTATTCCATTAATATTACCGCTACCGTATGTCAAGAAAGAAAAAGATGTCTTTCCGAAACCAAAACCGCCGGTACCTTTACCGGCACTACATATGAGCGCATGAACGTGAACCGACCGAATGGAAATAAAATACGCTCTTTTTGGAAGAAATTCAGGTGAAATGCGACTAATTATTTAATAACCCCATACCGGCACTCCGCCCGATCACCGTCGGCCCGGCCGGTACTGTTGCAGATAAGGGTCTGTATTTCCACGAAAAAAATCTTTCTGTTGTTTGGTACTCATACGATATGGAGCGATGTGTACGGCTCACAATAGTGTCCCCCGTAAAAGAGGGCATGCGAAAAAAGCAGGACAAGGAAGGTGGTTTATGGCAAAAAAGAAAGTAGTTATTCTGGACGGCAATGATACCGGCTGTGCCGCCGGTAGTACCGTGCTGTCCCAGGTAATTCAGAGTGCGTCCGCCGATGTACAGTACTTCAGGCTGCGCGATCACAACCTTGCCCATTGCACGGGCTGTTTCAAATGCTGGATTGAAACCCCCGGTATTTGCGCGGCACATGATGATGTGTGCCGGGACATTCTGCACGCTATGATGCAGAGCGACATGACGGTTCTCTACACGCCGATAACCTTCGGCGGGTGTTCGTCGGTGCTCAAAGTGGTTATCGACCGGTTTTTGCCCTTGCTGATGCCGTACTTCATGAACAAAAAGGGTGAGACCCGCCATGTGCCCCGTTATACGCGATTTCCAAAACTGGTGGGCATCGGAGTCAGGCAACAGGGGAACCCCTATGAAGACTCTGCTTTCAAAGCACTGATCGGACGAATCGCCGAAAATTTTCACGCACCTTCTTTCTCCGTTGAAGTATTCGACGGGAATGAAGAACGGCTGACGCTCATTAAAAAAGTCTATGAAGTAATCAACCGGTCCGATAGTGTGCCCGACAGCGATACCCTTGCCGGACTGTTTCCCGGTGTCGATCCGGATTTTTCAACCACGACCCTCAATATCGGCAATGCGCTGCTCCTGGTCGGCAGTCCGAAAGTACAGAACAACTCCAACTCGGCGCTGCTGGGAGGGTATGTGCTGGACACCATGCGGCTGGCCGGCTGGAATACCACGATGCTGAAACCGGACAGGAGCGTGCTGCAGGAAGAAGGGCGGGCCGCATTGTGCGCGGCAGTGGACCGGGCCGATGTCGTCATTGTTGCTTTTCCACTGTATATTGATACGCTGCCGTACCTGGTGGTAAAAGCAATGGAGGTTATTGCGGAACATAAAAGAAAATCGTCCGGCAAGCGGCCGCAACGGCTGTTTGCCCTGGCCAATAACGGATACCCGGAATTTCATCACAGCATTGTGGCCCTGGCCAATTGCCGTTGCTTTGCAGACCGGTGCGGCATGTACTGGGCCGGCGGGCTGGCAACGGGCGCCGGTGAGATGATCGGCCGCAAGCATAAAAACGGGAATGGGCAACATCCGGAGGGGCCGGTACGGAAGGTGTTTGAAGCCCTGGAAGACGCGGGAGAAACCCTGGCCCGGGGAAATACGGTTCAATACGAAACCCAGCGCCGGTTTACCAGGACCCCGATTCCGTTTATGCCGTTTGTCCTGTGGCGCAGGATGTTCAGGACGGCCGGTAACAAATGCTGGGATACGCAGGCCGAACAAAACGGTGTTACAAAGGAAGAAATGTACGCGGCTCCGTATGGGGTGTAGGGGGCTGGAACTGTAGACCAAGCAGGGAAAGATGGTATGCGTAAAGACAAACCAAGCCGGACGGCCTATAAAGTGGCCATGAATATTATCACCTTGAGCATGAAACCGGGGATGAAAGGGGTGCTGCCGCCGGGTACTGCTGAGGCAACGGAGCGCCTGCTGCTTGAGGCCGGTGCGGCAAATGAGTTTTCAATCCGTTGTGCCCGATCTTCCAGACTGCTTGCCCTTTACGACAAGCTGGACTGGATGATGCCGGGCCAGTTTGATGCATTCGGCCTGAGAAAAACCTATTTTGAAAATCAGATACACAGCGCTATCGACAACGGCGCAACCCAGGTGCTTGTGCTGGGGGCCGGCTACGACACCACCTGCTGGCGGTCGGCGCCGAAATATAAAAAGGTGCGTTTTTTCGAGATCGACCATCCGGCAACGTCCAAAATGAAGAAGAAGGGCATAGCGGCAATGGGCCTGTGGGACAATCTGCACCTGATCCCGGCCGATCTCGGCCGGCGCAATCTGATCGACGTACTGCAGGGCGAGCCCCTGTGGGACCCCGGCGCCCGTAGCGTCATTACGGCCGAAGGCCTGGTGATGTATTTGCCGGAAGTTGCGGTCAGGGAGATGTTTCGGCGGTGTCATGCTGTGTGCGGTGAGGGCAGCCGCATGGTTTTTACCTATATACCCGCCGATGAAGACGGCAAACCCGATGTGGGACGGTGGACGGGCCTGACGTTGTGGATGCTCAAAGTGAGCGGGGAGCCGTGGCTGTGGTGTATACGGCCCGGTGACATCCGGGTTTTCGCTGGACAAACCGGCTGGAAGATCGATCCGGCATTAAGCGGTCCGTCCGTGAAACATGGTGTTGAGTTCTACAGCGTGGCGGTAAAGTGACGCGGCGTTGTTGAGCATACATGCAGGTTGTACCCCTCCCCCCCCGGTAACCTGCACAAAGAAAGGGTGAACAGCACAGAGCTGTTCACCCTTTTATATTTAGTAGAGGTCGGCATATTTTTTCACCACAGAGACACAGAGAACCAGCCTTCGCATAAAGCTTCGGCAAGGCACACTGGATTCCGTGATCAAGAGACTGTGTCGCAATAGAGTTTAACAACAACAAAACGCTCTTTGACATAAAAATATAGACTATTAGCTAAAAATAGTATCGACCTGGTCCGTATTGACCGTGCATTGCAAGTGCAAGATAGGGTATTTCCCTTATATCCCCACTGTTTCCGATCTGAGTCTGCTGACCAATGCCGGTACGCCGCCAAGAAGTGATATCATCCGCGCTATATTAAAACAGGTTGCCAGTAATGATGTTTCGGCTTTCACCCCTTCACGGCCACGAAGAAGGAAGGCATCCATTTTAAGATTTCGTTTTATATGGCCGAAGGGGAGTTCAACCCTGTTTTTCCGCTTGGCA
>JANQGV010000215.1 GCA_028282925.1 Thermodesulfobacteriota bacterium | reverse complement strand
TTTTTTGTCGCAGGTGCCTCCTGTTACAACCTCTTCGAGAAAATTCGGCTTTGTGAGAGGGTATTGCTCAGGAGCTTTTTTGTACGCGATGACATGATATCCGAAAACCGTATTGAAAACAACCCAGCTTAAAAAGCCGGTGGAAGCAATCAAAACCAGGAGAAGTGTGGACTGAAAGCATTTTCTGAAAATCAGGGCACCGACACCTGAAGGTGTGCCGCCGCGATCGGAAGCATGTTGTTTTTCACCGACCAGGCCCTGGTAATATCCGGCATGGCCTTCTTCTATTTCCTTTTCATGTTTGTACCCGGTGAGCCAGGCCATACCCATGGGAAAATTTTCATATTTCAGGTGGGTATTGTATATATGCCACAGGAAAATTACAATACAGGCCAGCAATGCTTCATCACTGTGAGCTATGTAACAGGCATTGAGGAAATGTTTTATAACAAAGTATTTGCTGTACAGTTCTTCGCCCCAGAGCATCAGACCGGAAATTCCGATGACCGGCACACCCCAGAAAACGGCAAAATATCCGAATTTCTCTTTTAGGGTAAAACGACCGGAAGCAGGTCTCACATTGGTAATAAAAAGCCGGTATTTATTCATTTTCCAGGCGTCACGCAGATCTTCCAGTGTGGGTACCATGGGAAGGGCCAGCATACTTTTTATAAAATTAGTAAATGTGCATTTACGGGCCTTTATGAGAGGAATGTAATAATAGGTAATGTAGGTACTCAGTATATAGATAAAGTGGTATGCGAAAATAATAATCATTGCCACAGCAAAAATCCTGTGCAGCAACGGTGCCAACTCTATACCGCCGATCAGGTAATACAATTTCTCCATAAAAGACACGTGAAAGTACTTCATGGGGAGTCCGGTAAGTGCCAGCCCGGCAAAGGCGACCATCAGAACAATATGCTGAAATCGTTGATTAAGGGTAAGGTGGTAAAAGTATTTTTTCCCCCGCTTCTCCTGAACAATCGGATCGGGATTGCCCAGTTCAACTCCGTCTACAAGCGGTCTGGGGGGAGTCGGGCGATGTTCCTGTATGGTTTTTACCGGTACGAGACTGCGTATCAAGTCAAGGATAAGCGCCAGCATGATAGGGATAAAACTCAGGAGCGTCAAGGTGACGAAGAATGCCGATATATAATATTCAACGGCGTGTTCTTCCCTGTCAACCAGCATATGTACATCATAGTCTGCCAGATTCGGATCAGAGGTGGGGTGACAGTCTATATTGGAACATGAAAGGTGTACATTATCGGGATGAACCGATGACCGGGGGTCGTCGGATGCGTGCATTGAGTGGACCGAGCCTGTAAAGCCTGCATGGCAGTCGAGACAGTCGGGGGACATCTCATCGCCGAAGAAAACGGCTTTTCCGTGATAGGTTTCCCAGTAAGAATAGACGACATCACTCAGGTTGTGACGTTGCTGAAAGTTACGATCCTCATGACAGGTAGCGCACATCTCAACAACTTCACGGGGAGAGCGGCCCTTCTGCATCCGGGAAGAAAAATGGTTGTAGAACTTTTTAACATACACAGGATCGTCATGGCAGACAAGACAGCGGTTGATAATTTTATCGGATACACCCGGGCGCACGTTTTTAAAAAAAGCCAGGGGGCGGTACAGCGGGTCCTGATGACATGTCTTGCAGGTCGGATAGTCTTCCTGGTGAGGTTTTAGATTACCGTCGGCATCCACAGGGCTATGGACGCTTTCGGCCATAATCTCGCCGACTTCGGCATGTGAAAACTCACGCCACCTGTAACTGTCGTCCAGATGGCACTGCATCAGACAGTCGACTTTTTTGGCATTAGTGTGGGGCATTTCCTTGATATCGGTATGGCAGTCGGTGCAGGCAAAAAGCCCGTGGGGGCTGTTTTGATATATCGGCTCGGAAATGTACAGCAGGCGGAAATTGCCGTTTTCATCGATATGGCTCAAGCCACGGTGGCGGTGACACATGAGACAATTTTCTTCGTCTATGGCGTAAACAGGAGAACCGGCAAATAAACAGCACAAAAAGGTGGTTAGAAGGACCAGGTTGTTTTTAGTAAAAAGAGTTTTTTTCATTGTTTCACATCAATCTATTGATTTCGCACATCTGAACCCGACATGAAAACTGGTTGCATCGGGCAGTGAATAGTAACGATTGGCGGTGCGTACCTGGGCATTCTCACAGTACCATGCTCCGCCGCGAAGTATTTTATGCATACCCACCGAAGGACCCGTAGGGTTCTTCCCGGGGCTGAAAAGATAATATGTATCAAGATACCAGTCCGCACACCATTCCCAGACATTACCGGCCGAATCGTATACGCCGAAGCCATTGGGAGCGAACTGCTTTACCTGCATAATACCGAATGAGTTATAATTGGCTTTCGTGCTATCGGGTTTGTTCCCCCAGGGATATACCGCCTTTTCGGAGCCGCCCCGGGCGGCATATTCCCATTCGGCCTCGGTGGGAAGCCGCTTGCCGGCCCAGGCTGCATAGGCAACAGCGTCATGCCAGCTTATTCCCACAACCGGGTCTTGAGGGTTGTCGATGTCGGGATTGCAGAATTCCGGTGCAGGGTGGTTGGTTGCATCCATGAACCGATGGTATTGACCGATGGTAACCTCATGCATGTCGATAAAGAAATGCCGTACGGTCACCGGGTGCACCGGCTGTTCATCGGGGTCGCCCGATTCCGACCCCATAGTGAACGTTCCTCCCGGTATGTACACCATGCCTTCAGGTGCCGACGGGTGGGGCGCACTGGTTGTGCCGACCTGCGTCAGTGCACAGCCGCCGGGAACGAGTAAAACCAGAATCAATATGCACAGTTTGTAGTTACTCATCGAAAAAATCCATAAAACGTTTCTACGTTAATGAACAATTGTGGACGTCTGCTGTACGGAATCAAAGGTTTGAAGTCCGGCATCAAATCCATTGTGACAATGCAGACATGCCCGGTCGACGGTCAAAAACGGTCCGTGAATATCCTTTGATGCGGCCGTACCGTCGGGGGTTAAAAATGTATCAGCCGCCGCCTCTGTTTTGATCCTGAAAAGATGCGACGGAGTATCTCCTTTTTTATATAAACCGCTGCCTGAAGAATCGCCCTTGCTGACCGCCGGGGCCATATGACAGTCCTCGCAGTCGAGGGACTGCATATTTAAATAAACGTCCTTTTGAGGATGACACTGCCGGCAGGTCAACTTGATAGCCGACGCTTTATTGTTTGACGGGCTGTAATGCGGGTTGTGACAGGTGCAGCAGTCGGCAACAGAGCCGTGGGCGGTGTCCTCGAGTTCGTTGCGTTGCTGTTGAGCATTGATAAAGCCGTTTGAGGCTTCAATAACGGTGCCGTCGTTGCCGGAGTGACATGTGTTGCAGATGTCACCGGTGGGTATTGATATGGTATCACTTGAGGGTGCGGTAATATGGTTCTGACCGGAACCGTGGCACAACTCGCAGCCTACGGCAGGGTAATGGCGGGTCTCCTTCCAACCGCGGTAGTTATCGCCGTGGCAGGCACTGCAAATAAAAGAAGGATTATCTCTGTCGTCGCCGGAACGGGACACCTCAAAGTCTTTACGGGCAATGACAAACTTACCCGGCAGGATCAGTGAGGTAACGACAACTTCAGCCCGGCCGGCTGCATCGTCCGGAACAGTGCCGGTCCAGCAAACCGATTTTTCCTGTTCGGATAGTGAAACATACAGTTTCGTACGGTCGACATTGTTGTCGGGGAACCGAACAGAGGCCGTAAACAGCAGAAGACTCTGTTGTTCAAGAGGAAACGTAACGGTGTATATCAGGGAGTCGCCGGGAGCATAGGTTGATTGTTGTGCCCCGGACGAGTCTGTTATGCTGATGCAGGGTATCGGCGTTTCAGCGGCAGTTGCGCTTGACGTAGTGCAAAAAGCACTCAGTATAAATGTGCATGAGCAGATGAATGTAAGAAGGTCGCGGTTTTTCATGGCACCCGGCTTGAACGTTGTATGCTTTATTGCGTACTACTGAATACCGAACTGCTTAATTTTCTTCCAGAGCGTTACCCGGCTGTAACCGAGCAGTTCGGCGGCTTTGGTCTTGTTGCCTCCTGTTGCTTCAAGTGCGTTGATGATTGATTCTTTTTCCTGTGTTTTGTCAGTAACATTTTCATGATTTACAGTATCTGTAAAGGAAAATGTACTGATTTGTCGCGGTAAATTTTCAAGTGTGATTACATCACCGCGCGTAGTAACAAAAGAATACTCAATAGCGTTTTCAAGTTCCCTGACATTACCGGGCCAACTGTACTCAAGGAGTTTGTCCAGGGTGTTTTGATCGCATGATACGATATGTTTGCCGGTTTCTTGACAAAAATTACTTACAAAGTGGTCCACAAGCAGAGGGATGTCGGTTTTGCGCTCCCGCAGGGGAGGTACCCATATGGGTATTACATTCAAGCGGTAGAAAAAATCCTCTCTGAATTGCCCGTCGGCGATAAGTGACGGCAGGTCTTTGTTGGTTGCGGCAATAATGCGCACATCGACCTTTATGGGTTTATTATCGCCCACCCGTTCAAACTCTTTTTCCTGCAGGACCCGCAACAGTTTGACCTGAACAGAAAGGGGCAGGTCTCCTATTTCATCCAGGAAAATAGTGCCGCCGTTGGCATCTTCAAAACGGCCTTTGCGGTCACGTATCGCATCGGTGAAGGATCCTTTCACGTGCCCGAAAAGCTCGCTTTCCAGAAGGTTTTCAGATAATGCGGCGCAGTTTACCTTGAGAAACGGGTCGGTTTTGCGGTAGCTGGAGTAATGAATGGCATGGGCCACCAGTTCCTTGCCGGTGCCGCTCTCTCCCTGGATCAAAACCGATGAATTGCTGTCTTTGGCCAGCTCTATAAGCTCGTAAATGTTCTGCATGGTGTAGTGGTTTCCGATGATCCGGCAGAACGAGGTACGGCCTTTTAATTTCTGGCGCAGCAAATTGATTTCGCGTTCTTTTTCTATCTGGTCGGTAATGTCCACAATGCTCTCCACACCCCCGATTATTTCATTTTCCTGATCGCGTACAAGCTGTGCGTTTTTGAGGAGGTATTTTGTTTTACCGTCTTTGGCGGTTACAATACACTGTTTGCGGCTGATCTTTTCGTTGCAGAACAGTGAGCATTGTCCGTACTTATCTGCAATTTTTGAACCCATACAGGTAGGACTTTTGAGAATATCGCAGGTTTTTCCAATAATATCTTCCTTTTTATACCCCAGAATGTCCTCGGCAGCCTTATTCCAGAAGGTTATTTTACGATCTTTGTCTACGACGAACAGCCCATCCACCATATTATCGATGATCAGATCGTATTCATTCTTGAAAATGCGCTTAATAGACATATGAATGTACCAAAAAGTGTTAATTGTGTTAAGAAAATGTTAATGTGTTAACTTCGATATGTGCAATCAAGGCTAACACAGTTCAGGCATTGTTAACAAAGCGGAATCGTTGCGCCATTTGGTTGCCGTCAAGGCCGCACAGACCATTTAATTATCTGAAATAACACGCCATTATTTTTTATATCTTGTTTATAGTTAATTTTTATTCTATTAACAAGGGGTAATTAATTCAAAATCAATGTTTAATAAATAAACAGATTTGTTAATGCAAACCCGGATGAGGCGTTAATGCAGTTAACACACGCAAAAGATGCAACAATATTCAGTATAATATAAAATACGAAGTAATTTTAGACTATTATCAATAATAACAACAGCACTGTTTCATTGGCACGAATTATGATCTAAGTTGTTAATAAAAAACTCCGTAGGTAAACGCTATGAGTACACACATCAAAATTTCAGTACATCACCAACAAAAGTATATGCGGCTCTCCCTTCTTTTAACAGCGGCGTTATTGTTTGGATTCGGCCTTATGGGGTGCGAACCCGCCGACAGCCAGGGCGGGTGCCTGGGCTGTCATATGGACAAGGAAAAGTTGAAAGAGATAGCCGACCCGATTGAGACAACCGAATCCACGGGAGAGGGCTGAGGCGGATCTGTGGCTCCGTTGGAGCCTTGGAAACGTGTGTATATCGATGAAGATTTCCTGGAAACCGCCCATGGCGCCATGGAGTGTACTTTTTGTCACGACGGCAACCCCAACGGCAAAGATAAAACCGAGGCCCATGAGGATTTGATACCATACCCCAGCGAAGAGGCCGAATATACCTGCAGTCCCTGTCATTCAACCGAATCGGCCCACTACAAAACAAGCATCCATACAACCCAGGAAGGCTATTACGAGCGCTTCAAGATTCGGGCCGGATATGATTTACGCGACCCGGGCTACGAACATGCTCTGGAGGAGTTTAAAGGTGAGTGCGGCAAATGCCACGCAACCTGTGGACAGTGCCATGTCATCCGCCCCGTGACAGTCGGAAGCGGATTGAACTGGGGTCATGAATTCAGGAAAACTCCTGATCTGTCAACCAACTGCACGGCCTGTCATGGTTCGCGTATCGGCGAGGAATATACCGGAGCTCATGAGGAATACAAGGCCGATGTCCATTACGTTCCCAATGCCAAAAAGTGCGAGTTCTGCCACGACGCGGAAGAAATGCACGGCGGTGACGGCACGACCCTGACATACCGCTTTGATGAAAACAATAACAGCGCACCAAAGTGTGAAAACTGTCATTCCGGCACCAAGGATGCAAACACCTATCACACCAGCCACTGGCAGGGAACGACCGGTGTGACCCTGTCGTGCCAGGTGTGTCATTCACAGCCCTATAAAAACTGTAACGGCTGCCATGTTGCAGGCGGCGGTATTACCGGTTCGTCATACATGACGTTTGAAATCGGTAAAAACTATCTTAAGGAAACAAATTCACGTTATAGCGACTATGACTATATAACGGTACGCCATATACCCATTGCACCCAACACCTTCGAGCCGTGGGGTGTGGAGGATCTACCGAACTTTGAGACCAGTGAACCGACCTGGAAGATGACGTTTCCGCACAATATCCAGCGCTGGACACCCCAGACCCAGGTTGATGAAGGAGCCTCATGCAGCACCAATTGTCATAACAGCGACTACTATTTAACGTCATCCGACATAGATCTGTATGAAAAGGCTAATTACAAGGAAGAAAACGGCGAATCGGGATACGGCTACGATGCAATAAGCCGCGAGAGAGCCGCAAATAAATCAGTTATTATTGAATAAATATAAAAGTTTTGTAATGAAAGGAGGTGGGAGACGGAACGTGCATTAAGCGGTCGTGTACTCAAAACAACGAGGGGAGCGCCGTGTACCAACCCCGCAAGCGCTGTAATCAAGAACAGTGCACTTGATACACTATAACCCGAGAAAAAAACAGGAACCTAAAAAGGAGAGAACCATGTTTGCAAAAAAAATAGTTTCACTGTTTGTAGCCGTTGCAGCCACGGCATTTCTGTTTGCCTGCGAAGAGCCGGTAAATGAATTTACCGTACTGAGCGCTGCAGGCGATACGTATTTCACCGCATACACAACACCGGACACATCTGCAAGCCCTAACATTACCATTGCAGACCTGCTGGTGCTTATCAACAGCGATGATCCTCCCTATATCATCGACTTCCGGTCGGCAGAGGATTATGCCGCTGCTCATATTAAGGGTGCAATCAATATGGCACTGACGGACCTGGACGACAATATCGACACGCTGCCCACCGACCAGTTGATCGTCAATGTATGCTACACCGGTCAGAATGCCAGTTTTGCAACGGCGGTTATGAACCTGGTAGGGCAGGACCCGGCCTATGAAGGCCTTGAAGCCCGTAATCTGAAGTTCGGCATGTGCTCGATCACAACCGATACAAACATTGTTCCCAAATCAAATAAATGGGCAAGTGCCATTGAAGAGGATGAATTCACCCTGGACACGACACCGGCATCCACCGATACTGAAAACGAATTTCCCGACCCCGCAACCGGTGAGACCACCATTGCCGGTATTGTGAAAGCAAACCTCGATGAAGCAGCCAACGGCTGGTCCATTGATGCCGCATCTGTTTATTCAAGCACCGGCGACTATTTCATCGTCAACTACTGGCCGGCTGAAGAATATGCAGACCCGGGCCATATTCCCGGCGCATATCAGTTTACGCCTAAATCATCCCTCAAGAGCGATGAAAGCCTGAACCTGCTTCCCACCGACGAAACGGTCGTTATCTACTGTTACACCGGCCAGACCTCTGCTCAGGTTGTTGCGTACCTGCGCCTGCTGGGATATGACGCCAAAAGCCTGCTCTTCGGTGTAAACGGATTTGCTTACAATTCCATGACGAAAAGCAAATACAGTGCTCCAGTTGATGATTATACAAGCATTCTGGAGTAGTACTGAACAGCTCTGAAATACCAGCTAGTAATGAAAACCGGTGTGTACGACATGCCGGTTTTCTTCGTTTATGACAAAAAACAATATGTTTTGTGTGAAATAATTATTAATACTTGTTGAACATTCGTGCTTCTGTGTTACTAATTAAAATAGATACCCTTGATGATTGTTTAATAAAAAATTTCAATAGGGGAGGGACTATATGCAGAGACAAAACATATCGTACTACAGTGAACATCTGAAAATATTCCTGTATTTATCATTATTTATCGGTATGTTACTGAGTATTCGTTCAGCAAATGCTGCAACAGACCATACAGACCTGCTAACGTCATATGAAGGATCAAAGACCTGTTTACCCTGTCATTCTGATGCTGTAGACGAGATAACAGGCTCCATTCACTACAAAATGCTGGGACAGGTACAGGACGTGTATGACATGTTTACCAACCAGCCGGTAACAGGAATGCACGGTAAAGGAAACCGCTACTGAGGACTTCCCGGCGGCCTCGTTGGGGCCAACTGGGCAGGTCGGTGGACCAGTATTTTCGACACGGAATACATAAAAGATGCGGGATGCGGCAGTTGCCATATCGGGGCAGGGCCCGATGCTATACCGGTGAATGCTCAGGGGGAGCCCGCAGCAATTACCACCCAAGTCAAACAGCAGATCGATTGTGTGCTGTGTCACGGTATAACCTATGACGGAGGCGGCCCAGACGGACTGCGTACGGTTAAAACAGATGCAAACGGCACTTCCTACTGGAGCATGGCGACTCTTGAGGATGCACAGACTGTTGGAGACAAAGTAACGACCGAGGCCTGCAAACGTTGCCACATTAACACCGGTGGTAAGGTTTTCAGCCCATACGGGACCCTCAGCAAAGCTTTTAAATACGGCACCGATTTTGTGGCCGAGTCGTATGAACTGAATTATGACACCGGTGACGGCACCATGGCAACAGCCACCATTGACGGTGATGTCCATGCCGCCGCCGGAATAACGTGTGCCGATTGCCATTATGCAGGTGAGCATAAGGTCAAATACGGACATCATAATGTATCCTGGGCCCATGATATCGTTCCGGACGATTTCAACTGCTCCAGTTGCCATGGTAATGCACCCCATGCCTCATCCGAAAACGCCTTCAAAGCAACCTTTGACGGGCATGCCGATTTTCTTGCGTGCCAGACCTGCCATATACGATCTACCGGCGGCCTGGTGTTCAGGGATTTAACCGAGCCGATTGAACCATACGGGAATCAGCATTTTTATGGTTTTAGAGACCGCGTTGAATATGGTGTAGAGCCCGAGTACCGCTGGTTTAACGGTACATCCGGCGGATGGGAAGGGGTACTGGAAGGGCCGTGTCCCATAGGTCCCCGTGGCGGCAAATGGGGATACAGACGTGGAGATGGTTCTAAAATAACACCGTTTAAGCGCTATGAGGCCCGGGTGTGGTTTGATATCGGATTTGGTAATGCCGTGCCGTATATTCTTAAAGACTTCCTTGTAGACGGAGATCTTGAAACTGCCGCCGATAAAGGGGTTGATGCTTCGGGTTGGTTTTCAAAAGGAGCATATGATTTTGAGTTTAGAAAATCGTTGGGACTGGTTTTTGCCTTTCCCATGATATGTCCCCTGAAGCTTAATCACGGGGTTCAAAGTGGTAAAAACGCCCTGGGGTATGATACTGCCGGGTGTAACTCCTGTCACAGCTCAGACGGCAATTTCTGGACCTACCTGGGCTATTCTTCTGCTGAACTGCAGAGTTTACAGAAAAACAGATAATTATATTTATTTATACATATGTAAAAGGCCCTGTCTCTCGGACAGGGCTTTTTTTTTTACTAAAATGAATATAAATTATATGCAAATTAATATTGACATTCATGGTTCTTTGAATATATATACAAGACAAAATAAACTGTTAAGATGTGGTTAATAAGAGATTGGTAATTAAATAACTTAACACAGGAGGAGGATTACGCATGAAAAAGTTTACCAGTTGGACAAGTATTGTTTTACTTCTGGCATCGTTTGCCATAATGGGGCAAACATGCGAAACAAAGTCGCCCCAGGAAGAGGCCTGGGAAACGTCAGCCCATGCCGATAGCACGGCAGAAGCATTTGTACACTGGGATGAAGATGATCCTGCCGTAATACCGACCTCCTGCGCAAAATGCCACAGCCCGGAAGGTTTCCAGGATTTTATCGGTGTCGATGGAACGGCTGCCGGCACAGTCGACAATGAAGTAACCGCCGGAACCGGTGAAAACAACATCGGCTGTACTGTGTGCCATGACGACTCAAATGCCGTTCGCAATATTACCAGCGTTACCTTTCCTTCCGGTGTAGAATTGACCGGACTGGGTGATGAAGCAATCTGCATGACCTGTCACCAGGGCCGCCAGGCCAAGACAACGGTGGATGCGGCAATTACCGAAGCCGGTGTAGCCGATGACGATACCGTATCAGAGGATCTGAGTTTTCTGAATATCCATTACTATGCTGCCGGTGCTACCCTGTACGGGTCCGATGTAAGCGGTGGTTATGAATATGACGGAGAAACCTATGCCGGTCAGTTTACGCATACCACTAATTACAGCACCTGTGTTGAGTGCCACAGCCCGCACTCCCTGCAAGTCACAGCCGACAACTGTTTTACCTGTCATGCAGGCGAGACCGATGTGAAAGACATTAAGATGTCTTCGACCGACTATGACGGCGACGGTGACTCATCCGAAGGTATGTACTATGAAATCATGGGTCTCCAGACCAAGCTGTTTGCCGCAATTCAGAACTACGGCACCAACACCGCCGGTACTGCAATTGTATATGATGCCGTAACGTACCCGTACTACTTCATAGATACAAATGAAAACGGCATAGCCGACGCCGACGAATTAGCGTTCAGCAACCAATACAATGCCTGGACTCCGCGTCTGCTGAAGGCAGCCTACAACTACCAGACATCGCTGAAAGACCCCGGCGGGCATGTGCATAACGGCGAATACATTGCCCAGTTGCTGGATACCTCAATCGATGATCTTGAAATGGTTTCAGAGCCCTCAACGACTTCCAACAACGCTCTGTAACCGGCTGCTCAACCAATAACAAAAAAGGGCAGGGACTCATGCAGTTCCTGTCCTTTTTTATATTGATGCTCAGGGCGGATGTTCAAAACGCAAATATAAATTTTCTTTCCAGAAATGACGTAAGAATGTACAATGTGATCATTCGGCAATGAGGTGGTCTTGTCCCGACACACACATCAATAAGGAGTTCAATCATGGGTAATGTTTTTTATGTGCTTTATTCGCTGATCTATCTTGCACTTATTGTTTATGCAGTACGGATGCGTCCGGACAAAGATCTGCAATTCCGCTGTTTTATCGCAATTCTGGCGGCCCTCTTCTATGATAATTTCATTTCCTGTATCGGGGTTCTGGTCGGTGCCGGTCAGGTGCTGAAATTCCTCAATTTTTTCAGGTTTGCTTTCCACGTTTTTATAACGCCGCTCCTTTGCTTTATTGCCTTTTCCATTGCACGACAGATGGGGGTAAAGATTGCACAAAGGAAATACGCTGCTGTTGCAGTGTGGGTGCTTATCGCCGTTTTTATTGTCATGGGTTTTCTCCATGATATTGCCCCAATGGACCTAACCCCTAAAGTTGCCTGGGGAGTGCTGACCTACAGCCACGCCGAACCGGTTATCCCGATTCCCGTGATACTGATCAATGTGTTTGTCATTATAAATGCTGTTTTTATCTGGAAGGCAATCGGCTGGCCGGTTTTGTTCATCACCAGCCTGGCCATGTTTTTTATTGGGGCAATTCAGATAGAGTCGCTGGGCAATGTGCCCGGTAATGCCGGGGAAATCCTTTTCAGTTGTGGTTTCTTAGCCGCTCAAAAAAAGTTGGTCCAAATGCAACGTTAAGCCGGTTTTTCCGGTTATGTGCACCGTGGCACTTCTTAGTGTTTTTTGTACAGTGTGAGTTCCTTTGATGTGACGCCTTTGCTGCCGCCGCGTATCAGTACGATCAGTTGCTCAACAAGTTCGTTCATATGACCTGCCTGGGCATTGAGTTCTTCGGATGCCGCGGCTGTTTCCTCGGCGTTGGAAGCATTGCGTTGCGTAACCTGATCCATGAGTGAAACGGCCTGGTTGATCTGTTCGATCCCGTTTGACTGCTCCGCGGACGCCGAAGCGATTTCCTGGACCAGATCCGTTACCTTTTTAGAAATATCTGAATTTTCAAGGAAGGCATCCCGGGTTGCCTGGGTGATATCGTTTCCGTTTTGAACGGCAGTAATGGTGTTGTTGATTAATAGTGCAGTGTTTTTGGCTGCTTCGGCTGAACGCTGGGCAAGATTTCGAACTTCTTCGGCCACAACGGCAAAGCCCTTACCCGATTCTCCCGCCCGTGCCGCTTCCACAGCCGCATTCAACGCCAGCAGGTTGGTCTGGAATGCGATTTCATCGATGGTTTTAAGGATTTTATTCGTTTCTTCGCTTGATCTGTTGATCTCCTGAATTGCATCAAGCATCAGGTTCATCTGATCGTTTACCTTGTCGACAATCCGAGAGGCATCATTCATCATATTTCTGGCCTGGTTTGCATTGTCGGAATTTTGTTTGGTCATGGACGACATCTCTTCAAGCGATGCCGAAGATTCCTCGATGGATGAGGCTTGCTCCGAGGTTCCCTGGGAGAGGGACTGACCGGAATCGGCAACCTGTTCGGAAGCCGACTTAACCAGTTTTGCCCCTTCGCCCAGCCCGGCGATAATAAGATTAATGGGTTTGGTAACTGAGCGGGTGATTAAAAAAGCCAGAACAATACCGGTAACAAGAGCAATCAACGCCAGTATATTACCGGCAAATACATCTGCACTGATCGTACTTTTGAACCGGTTATTAGCCGCGTCGGTTTTTGTATTAATTCTGTTTCTTATTTTTGCAAGTATCTTTTGCGTGGTTTCAACAGCCGGAAGGGTTTTTGTATTGAATATGTCCTTGGCGGCATTTTGCCGCTTTGCAAAATCCTCTATTAAGCGGTGAGTATCAGTGTAACAGTTTGACAGTTCCGACAACGCCGTCAGTGTTTCATTTTCGTAAATCAGCACGGCCTTTTCCACATCATTGTTTTTCATAGCCTCAACAATTTTTGCGGCCGATGTATGAAGGCGAGTATGGGGTTCCTCCCATTTCTGCAACTGATCTGCAAAATGGGTTTCGTCGGTAGAAAAAGAATAATACCATTTACCGAATGCGCATTGCCGGGGATCGACTCCACCCGTAAATTGCGTTTTTGTTAAGATCGAATTACTGAGGTTTTTTATCCAGATCAAATGATCAATCCAGCGCTGTGACAGAAGGGAATCAAGGGACGTATCAAAGGCAATATAGGTTGTATCGATTTCTTTTGCAGACTGATGCAGAAGATGGTGCGGTTCTTTTATTGATTCAACGAGTTTTGCCAGTTCCGGATCACCGGCAACCGTTTTTTTAACGTCATTTCCGTACAGCCATGTGCCCAATCCGCATTTAGTGTGATCGGTTTGCACCTGTACTGCGGTAACATCTTTGTCCAAAAAAAGATCACGAAGTTTTTTCATCCATTTAAGATGATCGATCTCCTTTTCAAGCATCAACGCATTGTCATTATTATATGCAATGGTTTCTTCATTGGTATGAGATATATTGTTCAAACTGTAATAGTTATAGGTGTTGATGACTGTAAGAAATAAGATCAGAATTCCAGACAGAATGGCTAGTTTTGTGCTGAATTTAAAATTTGTCATCTGTTTCCTCCCCATTATTTACCGTTACTGTTTGTCCCCCTTTTATTTATCGGTATATTCCTTAAATAATTAAGTATATTTACTTAGTTTAAATGTTAAAAAATAAATAAATATGATTAAATTAGTTTTTTTCTATTTCGTTAGGATATGTAAAAGAATGAAATATATTTTATTAAGGAGCTTAAAATTATTATAGGCACACTTTATTCGCAGAAGGTACTGTAAACGGTTCATCATATGAAAAGCCCATATTAATAAAAAGATAATTCAGTACTCTTTTATGTGATGGAGGTGGTATTGATACAAAACTGTTTTCTTTGAGCTGTAAGCTTCAGGGAAGAAGGTGTGGGGTCCTGCGGTGTGCTATTCTATATGTCCGGTCTGCATATTGCATCTAAGGCTGTTGTCTGTCGGCGGCAGGTCGGTGTACCAACCCCTGATAAGATCGCCTTGAACAACACCAACCAGTACACCAAGCGGGCTCACCCCGGTGAAGTCCAGATAGGGTATCGCCCTTACTTCGTCACCCCACAGGTGAGTGACATAGGCTTCGGAAATTTGCGGCGTAAGAAGTGATTGATCGGATTCAGGAACACCGTATTCAGTAAGCGTTTCGTTGATAATGCCGGTCATGCCGTCTTGAACAAACTGTTCGGCAAAAGCGGGAAAGCCATCCGGTTGACTTGTGATTGACTGTATCGTGTCACTGGTAATAGTCATTGTCTGGTTTTTTACCGCTATACGGCGCATGGGAACAGGATAGGTAACAAGGGAGCCTGTTTCAATATCCATGAGAAAATGATTGGGGATGTCCGACAACCATGTCTTTTTGGTGATATCCTGGGCATGATAATGGCCGGTAAACACAAACCTCATTCCGTAGGCGGAAAACATTTTCGAAATTTTATCAAAATTCTCCAGCAGATAGTCGTCGAAGTGTTTTTCATTGGCAGGGTAATGCTCCAGGATGCCATGGTGGAGGAACCCGATAACCGCTTTTTTTTGTGTAATAGCTTCTATGAGCTGCTGCTCGATCCAGGAAAGGGTTTTATCATAAAATTTACCATCAGTAACAGGGTGACCGTCTTCCGTATTTTCGCGATACCGGCATGAATCAAGCCCAAAGAACCATACACCTTCCACCGGTTCCACTATGTAACTGAGAGAGTCGGAGTCAACGGCTATCGCCTCACTGAACCCGTACCTGCTGTAAATAAGCTTAAACGTTTCCGGTTCAACCGTTGGAACACGTTGAGACGTAGTGCCTGTAAAGCTCATCGCTTCACCATTGCTGATGTCATGGTTTCCCGGCACAACGAATACCTTTTTGCCTGATGATTCTATATCTGCAAGTACCGATGCAAACTGCTGGTGGCTTTCCAGTTCACCATCTTTTGTTAAATCTCCACAAATGATGATAAAATCAGCGGTTGTTTTTTTGATTTCACCCACCGCTGCATTAAGTATCTCTGAACTTTCTTTAAGCATTTTACGATCGTGTTTCAAATACTCTTCAAACGCACTTCCTGATGTGCCGAGTTCAGGGGCAAAGTAGTGAGTGTCGGCAAGCACAAGAAAGTCCATGTCGGGATATTCCGGATAGTTACTCAAAACAAGTTTCTTTGTTTCAGGGTCGGTTTGGTACAAAAACTCGCTTGAATGTTGATTATCACATGCAGTAAAACCAAACAGTATACATATGAATACACATTTTGGAAGGCGTTTCATGAATAAGCACCTCGTGGGCTATATGTAATTATGGACCGACGTATGTCGTTCAAAGGTATTTTTAAATTACTATGTTAAAGAAAAATTTTGAATATGTTTTTTTATCGTAAATTTTGAACAATAGTTGGTGTTATGAAGAGGATTCTGAGGAAGGGAACACTCAATAATAGCGTATAGGATGCAGAACTGCATAAGCGCATCCTGCACCCCCTCTGTTTTAGGAGATGTATTTACTGAAAAACTATAGAATAAACGGGGGGTAGCCTGAACCGGACCATGACTAGAAAAGGGTTCCCTGTTTGTTTCCAGGTGCGGCATTGAATTCTTTACGTTTAATCAGTGCAGGAACAATTGTTGTGCTCCTTCTTTGATACTATTTTTTTTCTGGTCACATCGTACAGGGATGTAATAGTAAGAGCCTGTTGCCTACAGGCGGACACACATCGTCCGCATCCCATACATTCAACCGTGCGAATTTCTCCCTTATCGTGAACAAGCCGTGCAATAGGAATTCCCATATCACAAACCGCTTCACAGCGTTTGCAGGCAGTGCATTTTTCTTTTTCGGCTTTGATACGGTAAAATCCAAGCACACTCAGCACGCCCCACAAGCCCGCAAATGGACAAAGGATTCGGCAAAAGTTGCGGTTGCCGGTCAGGGGGATGAGCAGAAAGCTTGCATAGTAGGCATAGATTTCAAAGTTGTAAAAGTATTTACCGGCAATGTTGTACGACGAACCCGGCTTGGCGATCATAACTATGAGATAGAACACAAGGAATGCAAGTGTTACGATTTTTAAATGCCGAAGCCGCCACCATAGGGTATTTCTCGGTGAAACATCCCTGAAAGCGTACCCGACGGTTTCACGTGCTGTTACACAAGGGCAGCACCAGCCGCAATCCATGCGCCTGCCGAACATCCACACAATAGGGAAGTACAAAAAGAAGACAAGGGACCCAACTGTGTGCAACTGGGGAAAACTGTCCCATTTGCCCACAAAAAAGATGGGGACCTTCACATGAAACAGAATCGGCAGTGCAAACCAGAACAACAGATAGGTTGTCAGGATAACAATAATTCTTATTTTCTGGTATCGCTCTTTTTCAGTACAGATACGCCACATGCCGAACAGAACGGGTATGGCTGAACCAAGATATCCTATCGGATGATAGTGCACCCTGAAAAAATAAAATTCAAGAAACGCAAAGGAGACAAGTCCAATAATGGATACGATTTTTACCTGCTTGGAGGTGCCGGCACGGCTTTCAAGTTTTGTATTCAGTAAAAGAGAATTTTTGTTCAGAGTATTCATTTCCGAAATCATTCACCGGTAAGTGGTTTCCGTAATTGTTGCTGAATAGACAGGTATGACACATATGAAAAGCCGCAGAAAAACAGCAGTAAGAAAGGAAGTGATGTATACACACTAAATAATACGGCAAAAATAATTGCCGACAGGGAATACAGGGCAAAGAACAGTTCAATCATCACCTGCCGGTAATACAGTATGGCCCGGTATTTTTTCTGTTTCCAACTGTCCGACCGGGAAGTAATATTGAATTTTGGCGTGCGGATAAAAGCTGTTTTATGCCCGAAAAGGGCTTCAAGGACAGCCTTACCATTATTGATGCTCAGGCCGATTCCCAGGGACATCAGAAGGGGGATATGGATGAACAGGCTGCGCAGTGACTGGCGGGCTCGGTGTTGGGAAACGAGATAAAAGAGACTGATAGGCACAACAGAAAGGATAAAACAAAGCAGGTCGAGAATAAAAAGACTTTTCCATCCCATTTGGATTCGTACAACCAGGGCCGGATACATTAGAAGCGATAATGCCAGAATGAGCAGATAATTAGCATTGGCTGTAAGGTGAAAAAAAGACTCGATCTTGACAGAAAGGGGCAGGGGGGATTTGAAAAGTATCGGTAGAATTTTACGACCCGTTTCGATACCGCCCTTGGCCCAGCGATGCTGCTGGCTTTTGAATGAATTCATATCAACCGGTATTTCACCGGGTGAGAGTATTTCAGGGAGAAAAACAAATTGCCATCCTTTGAGTTGGGCACGGTAGCTCAAATCAAGATCCTCCGTCAGGGTGTGGTGTTCCCAACCGCCGGCAGACACAATGCAGGACTTTCGCCATACGCCGGCGGTACCGTTAAAGTTAAAAAATCTACCCGACCGGTTACGTGCCGTATGCTCCAGTATGAAATGGGCATCAAGGAAAATTGATTGCAGTTGTGTAAGCTTTGAATATGAGCGGTTTATATGGCTCCAGCGGGTTTGGACCATACCGATTTTCGGATCGTCAAAATATGAAATGGTCTGTCGCAGGAAGCCTTTTTCAGGTACAAAATCGGCATCGAAAACGGCAATAAAATCACCCCGGGCAATTTTTAAGCCCTTCTCAAGCGCACCGGCTTTGAACCCGATGCGGTCGGTTCGATGCAGGTAGGTTACCTGAAACCCCTGGCTTTGTAATATGTTACAGTGCTGGAGGGCAATACGTGAAGTCTCGTCTGTTGAATCGTCAAGAACCTGTATTTCAAAAAACTCCTTTGGATAATCGAGGAGGGCAACTGCATTGAGCAATCGCTTTATAACATACATTTCATTATAAACAGGCAGTTGGATGGTTACGAAAGGTAAGACAGGCAGAGGTGCCGGTTTTTTTTCTTCCGGACGATAATTTTTAAAATAGAGGTACAGCAAATGAAGACGGTGCAGACAATATACCATCAGGCACAATAGAATGCTGAAATATGAAAAAATTATACTGTATTTTAAAAACATACTTTATTTAGAAGAAAAGTAATAAACCAGCGCTAATGAGTACTGATCGCCGGCGGCGATGTTTTCACCATAGGGGTAATTGGTATAGGTGAATTCACATGACCACTTTTTGGTATATTGATATCCAACAGTCAATTCAAGCTTTGCCATATCATACTCAAGCCCAAGCGACGGGTTTGAAAAAGAACTGCTGCCGGATGCCCGGCGTGTTCTTTTAACAAGCTGCCCGGTTTCATAATCAACATACATATCAGTATAGGGTTCCGGTGCACCGGGTAAACGGCCGTTTTTTACGGATTTTATACCATCAAGCTTTATACGGCAAAAAAGCTTATCGGTAATATTTACTCCGAATTCCAGCAGGTAACGATATTCATCCGATGGATCGTTTGTGCGCCATCGATATCCCAGTTCAAGTCCGCAATAGCCGGGAAACGGCCACAGCGATTTTCCAAGGAGAAGCTTTAGTTCGTAATCGTTCTGATTGTTGCCGGGTACAAGCTCTTCGTCTCCATCATACAGCCAGGCAAGTTTCGTGAGAAAATGGACGGAAAGTACTATCGGTTTATTAATGATGTTATATTTCAGTCCCAATTCTATGTCGCCGAATCCGTGGTAGGTTGTACGCCTGCCTTTTTTGATACCATCTTCTAAGAAACGGTAATGAGAAGTAAGATTTTTATACGGGAGCGAACCAAACAGCGTCAGATTGTTCAGCAGGCCGTATTCAACATAGAGTGTGGTGTTTTTATCTTTAAACGTGGAACCTTCATTATTCCGACGTGACTGCCCGTGATTGTCAAAGGTATCAACGGTGAAATATCTGTTTTGCGACAATTTTACATACACCGATCCCTGCTGCATACACCATGCTCCTGATAATGCCTGTTTTGGGTTTGCAGTAAAGACAAGAATTGATACGAGTACAACAAATAGAAATCGGCACACACCGGCTGTAGTATTCAAGATCTTCAAGCTCCGTTATTAGAACATTTTCTATTCTGTAATAATGATTTGAGAAATCCGATCCGTCAAATTGATACTACCTATACGTTGCCATGGTGGATATTGGTTTTACCGTATTGACATATGTAACCGACGGGAATAGCCTTAAGGTGTTCAAATGAGTTGGAGGTAGAGCATTCCACACAAGAGTACAGCCGGGTAGAAGCGGCCTTCAGCCGTAATAATGGCCGTAAAACCCACAGAGTTCATTAATCGTACCTAAAGGTGCTCCGGGCGGGCGAGATATTGAGGCTCTGGAATTTTTGAATTGTTCTCGTGTATAAAAAGGCATTGAATATTAGTTTACATGTATAAAGGAACTGGTATGAAACGAAAAGGTATATCTTTTATAGCGGGTATTTTACTGATACTACTGGAGGCGGTTCCAAACCCGGCAGCAGCGACAACTACTGAGCTTTTCAATTTTGCCACCATTGTGCCCGGCATGACTAAAACTATTGAAGTTATTCAGACCAATGTTTTTCCTGTTGGTTGTCAGCATTTTTTTATTGCTGTTGCAGGTAAAGGAACCCTTGCCGTTTCCATTAAAAACGATAGTACCGCACATGAAACCATGTTTATGACCGGTATGGCACAATCCTCATACGGCTCAGTTCCCATTGCCCGAGTCGGAACATCGCAGGGAATGATCAGCCAGATTGTTGAAGTAGGAACCGGCGACGCGCCATACGGTCTGGTTTGGATATACTGCGGAATCATGATAGCCGATAAAGATCCGGCATTCTTTTACGATGTGCGCTTATCACTGGAACCCTAGATAATGCTGCTTTCGGCGGCCATAGCTCAAACAGCTTTTTATGGTTATCTTCTGAGTCTGGGTAACCTTCGGGAGCATATACCTGTCTGTTTGGCAGTATATTGTATTCTTTTCGGGCTTTATTGCATTTCAACTCAAAGTGTCTTTAAAAAACCTACCAATATCTCTCACGTTGGACCATCGAAAAGCAAAAGAATATTTTTTATCATTGTTGCTTTTTCCCTGGTGTACAGAATAATAATGCTTTTCAGCGAACCGTCACTGTCAGATGATATATACCGGTACGTCTGGGAAGGTAACATAACGGCAAGCGGGCATAATCCTTATTCTACAGCGCCTGCAGATGATTCACTTGCCGGATTTCGTGATACGGAAATATACCCCTCTATAAATCACGCACATCTGCCTGCAATTTATCCTCCGCTGTGCCAGTATCTGTTTTCAGCAGTCTATCTTACCGGTACAAGTGTTTTTGGTATGAATGCCGGGTTTATGCTCTTTGATCTGGGAATCATTGCGTTATTGCTGTTATTCCTGCAAAAAAGAAATGGAGCGCCTGAACGATGTATTCTCTATGCCTGGAATCCCCTGGTAATCATGGAGTTTGCCGGAACGGGACACCTTGACAGCGCCGGAATATTTTTCATGCTTGGTGCACTGTATCTTTTATCAATAGAAAAGATACGCTGTGCAACTGTAAGCCTTGCCGCTGCATTCCTGATTAAAATGATGCCTATTGTGATGTTGCCTTTTCTGTTGAATAAAAAGCGGCATAGTGTTGTTTTGTTGTTTCTTGGTACGGTTTTAACGGCATATATTCCTTTTCTGACCGGTGGCCTGGATATATTTCAGTCATTAAACATCTACACAAGGACCTGGTACTTCAACGGCTCTCTCTACGACCTCATTCAGTACGTCGTCGGCTCACCTGCAAGTGCACGCATTGTTGCCTTGCTTTTTTTTCTGTGCAGCTTTGTTTATTTGTACCGTAAAACCTCGATTGCCGATTCTCCTGATGTGGTTACATACGCCCTGTATATTATTATGGCTGTTATCGTGTTTTCGCCGGTAGTGCATCCCTGGTATGTATGCTGGCTGGTACCATTTTGTGTTCTTGTTCCATCACGAGCTGTATTAATCCTCAGTGGTACAGTATTTTTGTCGTATTACGTATTGATAGAGTATACCTTCAGCGGCATCTGGCATGAGGAATTGCCCGTAAAACTGGCAGTGTATGTACCCTTTTATACAATGCTGCTGTATGAGTTGAATACACGTGTGATGAAAGGGAACATGTATGCCGGAAGGTGATACAAACCTGAGAATATCTGTTATTATCCCGGCTTTTAATGAACAGGAGTCCATTGGAAAGGTACTGCAGGACATTCCCCTGGACCTGGTGCAGGAAGTAATTGTTGCCGATAACGGTTCAACAGATACCACCGCTCTGAGCGCACGGGAAGCCGGTGCACGGGTTGTATGTGAACAGAAAAGAGGTTATGGGGCCGCATGTCTGGCAGGAATTGCAGCAGCAGACAATCCCGATATATTGGTGTTCCTTGATGGAGATTACAGCGACTACCCTCAAGATATGTACACTCTTTTGAAACCGATCATGAACAAATCTGCCGATTTTGTGGTTGGTTCACGCATTATGAACGGCAATATAAACAACGTGTTGCCGCGGCATGCATATTGGGGGAATGTATTCTGTGCAGGGTTGATTCGTATGTTATACAACCACACATATACTGATTTCGGACCGTTCAGGGCCATTACCGCCGATTCTCTCTACCGGCTGCAGATGCGGGATTTGAATTATGGCTGGACTGCTGAAATGCAGGTAAAGGCTGTGAAAAATCGTTTAAGGATACGGGAGGTGCCGGTACGATACCGAAGGCGAATAGGAAAATCCAAGGTCAGCGGTACTCTGTCGGGCAGTGTAAAAGCGGGTAGTAAGATTATCTACACGATCTTGAAACACACCATATTAAAGTAATTTCTCAAGAACCGCGGGTATTGCATTGATAATAGAATGTATCTGGTCGGCAGGAGATATGTTCGTCAAAGCTCCGGCCTCGCGGTTGGCCCTACAGGCGATTTTACAGGCCTCAGGTATTGTAAAACCGTGGGAAACAAGTCCAACGGTCATGCCGGTAATGGTGTCACCGGTACCACCAATGGGCTCAAGCTCTTCAATGCAGGGTCTGTCTATGGTGGAAACGATTTCGCCATCTACACTGATATAATCTGTTCTGCCCTTAACGCAGAGGTGCTTTGGGACAGTACCATGAGAGGATGCCTGCCTGATGAGTTCCAGGGGATCATTCTCAAGTCTGGTTAAAAAACCACGGGTATATGCAGGGTGTGAGGCTTTTTCGTCGGCAAGAAATGCCGTTTCCCCCAGATCCGGCATAAACAGGTCATAGAACGGTGCCTGACCGCTTGCTTTAGCTACATACATATAACCGGCATCGGCAATCAGCAGGGGTTTTGTGCTCATTTTTCTCACCGCAGTGAGCACCTGGTTATGCAAGCCGATATCAGGAACAATGTAATGCAACCCCAGAACACCTGTTTCTATTTTAGGCAGGTGTTTTATCATATAACGATATACCTGCCTGCTGCCGGAACGTTTACCGATGTCGCCGCCGATAATGCAAAACGGCATCGGATCGTTAAAAAAACATGCGATACTACAGGCGGCCCCTATCATGGCGGCAGTGCCGCGGTTAACAGGTATTGTTTCGCCGCCGATATGCACAGCATTATCGTAATAGGATGCCGTATCTGCGATGAGTGAAATATTTTCGGATGGAACCGTACCGGCAATAATAAGTGATGTGTTCATACATACTGTTTCCGGGCATGCTCAAAGGCTATGGCAAGGGTGTACGCGCAGAGCGTAAAACCGCATTCCCTGGGGGAAGGCGCATCATGCAGGTTTTGGCCGATCATTTTCGTAGCCATGTACGGCACATCAGAGCACCCTCCACCTGAAATATTGACAATCCGCAGGGTATCTTTTTCAAAGGTTATTTTCATATTTGCCGCCCGTACCATTATATGCCGGTTAAACTCCTTAACAGTACATATTTCAGTGGGCAGCATGTTTTCATCGCCGGTAATGATCAAATCCATAGGAACACAGTCTTGCTGCTCTAGAGATCTGAGTACGGATATGTGTTCAATGATGGGAAACTCAATGGACAGATCGCACCCTTTGCGATATTCCGGGGGTGGTGCTACAACACGTATATCATCAAACCCATTGTTCTTGAGAACCGATTCAGCCTGAATGACATCATTGACACTTTCATACAGGAGCAGTCCGCGTTCGGCATCCAAAACCGTTCCGGGTTGTGATTTGAAAAGATCTCTTGCTTTTGCCAGTACGTTCATTTTTTTGAAAGGACCAGTATACATTCATCTGCATCCTCTGTTACCTGTACGTCCCAGCCCATACCGGTTGCCATACGGCAGATGTTGTCGCGGGCAGCTCCGCTGTCTACCAGCACCTCAAATGAACATGATTTTGATGTATCCATTTTATTCCGGGTCATTACAACCGGCTGGGGGCACGAAAGTCCGCGGGCATCGATTCTATCAGGCATCATTTTGCTTTCCAATATTGTTGTTCACTAACAGTATTCACTGCATGATAACCATAGTATGGTTTATATTTTTTTACGCATGGTAAACCCGATAACAACACAGGTAACAAGCCCGATACCGACAAAGAGGGGCGTCAGCGGCCCGATACCTTTCGGTGAGGCCGCTATTGCAAAATTATGAGCGAAAGCGGCCCCGGCAACCATACCGCATACAAAAACCGCTGCATCACCATCCCCTTCACCGGACATAAAAAGCTGCCTGCCTGGACAGCCGCCCGCCAGTGCAAAGGCCAACCCGGCCAGAAGCATGCCGGCGAAGTTCCAGAAGTGAACGCTATGGGCTGCAGGCTGTCCTGTAAAGCCGGGATTGAACTGCTGAACGATAAGATTTGTAAGAAAAGCCCCGGCCAGCAGTCCGATAACTCCTTTCATTAAATGAAAATCCCGTATCAGCATGGCGTCACGAACCGCTCCCATTGTGCAAAAGCGGGTTTTTTGAGCGAAAAACCCGATAAGCAAACCGGCTGCAAGGCTGATGAGAAGCGGTGCATGCAAGGCGCCCGGCCCCTTAGTGCTCAGGAAAAGCGCTCCGGTTTTAAGTTCAGGCCTGGTTATGAGGAGTAAGAGCAATCCGACCGCAATAACCGGCATAACAAGACCCACTGAAAAATAGGTTTTCTGGGACCGTCCTAAATTGAACCCCGATTTTATGAAGTACAGTCCGATCCCGATTCCCAACACAAGACCTGCAAGCCCAAGCAGAGCATTCCCATCGCCGCCTGCCAGTCGAAGGAGTGCCCTCCATGGACATCCCAGGAAAACAAGGGCTCCAATCATTGCAAAAAAGCCCAGTAAAAAACGAACAATAGGGGCGGATCCGGTTCTGGGGCGATACTCCTTTGATATCAGGGCCGATGCAAAAGCGCCTAAGACAAACCCGATTATCTCCGGCCTGATATATTGCACCACACCGGCCCGGTGAAATCCAAGCGCTCCGGTTATATCGCGTACAAAACAGGCTACACAGACGCCCATATTCGGTGGGTTACCAAGCTTCTGTAAGAGGGCGGCCGTTATACCGATTCCGATTCCGACGATACATATGCCTTTTCCGGTGGTAAAAAAGGTTTTCATAGTGTATAACCCATCAAGTAAACGAACGGTTAGCTATTTACGTCTATGCTCTTTTTTTATAAATCCGATGCTGAACCAAAACAAATTGATAATACCAATTCACACCCCCTTACTGTATTTAAAATAACAATAGTCACCGGCGGTCAACACCTTTGTTAAATAGATATGCCTGTTTCTATAGAGTCCTTACACGGTAAAAAAATCGGTCTTGTTATGTCTTCCGGCTTTTTCGGCTTTTACGCACATGCCGGTTGCCTGAAAGCCCTGCATACGTGCGGCCTGAAAGTACAGGGATTCGGCGGCAGCAGTGCCGGGGCCATAATAGCCGCTTTTGCGGCATCCGGCATGGACCCGGAAGCGATTGAACGTATTCTTTATTCAATAAAAAAGGATGACATTTGGGACCCTGAACCGGTACACAGGACACTTTTTGCCGCTTTGAAGTTTTTCAAAGGCTGGCACGGCAGGTTGCAGGGCAAAAAGATCAACCACTTGTTACAAAACTGTTTGCCCATCCATGATATTGAAAAGTTTGCCTATCCGTGTGTAATCAGCGGAACAAATATAACATTACGTAAACGGGAAATTTTCACTCGTGGTTCAATAGCAGATGCAGTGCAGGCTTCCTGTACCGTTCCATGGTTATTTCGTTTCAAACACATGGATGAGTCATTGTATATAGACGGCGGGTTTGTAGATAAGGCCCCCTTAACGGCACTGGCAGATAGTATGCAGCCTGAGGTAATGATAGTGCACTATCTCAAGTCCGAAAACCTGAGATCAACTGGCAACGGATTTATTGAAAAGCTTTTTTCTCCCCAGAAAGCCTGGAGTCTGGCAATGAATATCGCCCGCCATGAACACTACCTCCTGCAAAAACGGTTTCTTGAAGAGCGGGGCATACAGGTTATTGAGCTTATACCCAGAGTATCACGTGTTGATCCCCGGCATCTTGAGCAGGGGAGAACCGCCTTTGAAGAAGCCTATGCACAGGTGATGAGGCAGTTTTGTTGACAGAATGCTCCTATTGATGATACATTTGCCGAAAGAAAATCAACCATTGTGAGGCAAAGAAATAATGAAATATGCAAAAAACACAGCAACCATGGTTCTCGGTATTATTGTCGGTTTACAATTCGGCCTTTGCACTGCATCGGCCTCCCAGGATGGTACTGTCGCTACTGAACAGGCGATCTTCAATGTAATCGCCGACATTGAAGCATTGGGCCTGGAAAGCAGCCAGACCGATATCGGGCTGGTACTCTGCATTTTCAATGCGGTTACCCAAATGGTTGACGAGATTGAAAAATGCGAAGAAGAGGAAGAGAGCACAAATGAGTATCTTTGCTGGACCCTGAACATCCTCACCATGGTCCAGAAAATCCTGACCTGTGAAGACGACTATGAGGATGATGACGACGACACTGATAGTGGAGACAATGAAACCAGTTAGCGTTTGAAGCACTTTCTCCAAGACAAATCGAATGACCGGAACATTCTTTTTTAATCCCGCATACGTGTTTGAGTATAAAAAACAAATGCATAGTGTCGAAAGTAATGCAAGGACGGAGATGCTGCAACCGGTTATTAATGCATACGACTGTTCGGTGAAAGCAATAAGGGTGTCTCCATGATTGATATGAACTCCTCTAAAGGTACCGTTAACACGATACATTCCCCGCCTGCTGAAGCTTGCCAACCGGGGTAAAAACAATCATTCAACACCAGAAGTCCATGTGAGCCGGGTGGCAGTTCAATTATAATTTTGCAATTTTCGGATACTACTATCTTTGCCGGTACGAATGGGGCCGGTTCTTGCAAAGTACGATCCATGGAAGATGCCTGATCGTTTGCTTCCCAAACAACCTGTTTTTGCCACGGGAACGCCGCTTCCTTCAGTGTTTAATACCTCTGCATACCAGTTCGAAGTGATTGCATCATATAACCCACGGGTCATGAGAGCACTTTGCAACATTCTATAGCCTCAATATCGAACTCACTTAGTAGGAGCACCTTTAGGTGCGATGTATGAACTATGGTGATTTTAAAGCCTTTATCGGGGCCGAACGCCGCTCCTACCCGGCTATACTGGTAAATTGCTCTAGAGATACGGAAAATGAATACTGAGATCTTTTTTCTTAATTGCAGTTCCCTTTCCGGCAGTTACTTTTTTTATTTATTCTTAAAGTTATTTGTTTTATTAAAAACAACAAACATGTATTGAAAAAATAGTTTTTTTATATTAAGTATACAGTAAGTTCCCATAGGGTAGCAATACGAATTGCATTCAAAGCCTTTCAGGAGAAGAAAGCCCATGCAAGGTATACGCGTTGCAAACCAGCGTGTTGTAACCAGCAGAACTACTCTTGCCTTATTTGTTTTATTTATATCAATTTTGCCCTTCAACCAGATATGCCTCGCCGAAAACAGAGTGTACAAGGTTGCCACCGTATCCTGGATCGGCTGGTCTCCTCTGCATGTAGCCCAGGAAAAGGGTTTTTGGGCCGAACAAAAAATCAGCGTTCAGGTTGTTAATTATGACGACCCCATTATTATCCTTGAGGCAATAAAAGCCGGCCGTATTGATTTTGCAATGGACATGATCGGTTCACTTGTCGGGGTTTACATGGAAGGTACCCCTATTGTTGCTCTTGCCGAAACAAACTGGTCACATGGCGGCGATAAAATTATTGTAAAAAAGGGTACCACTATTCATGAGCACAAGGGCAAACCTGTGGGAGTTTTTCTTAATCTTCCCTCATGCCTTTATTTCCTCAATCGTTATTTGAAGACGCAGTCACTCACTGTTTCCGATTTTCGGGTTGTTGAGTTTCATCCTGATGATATGACCCAGCAGTTTATTGCCGGCCGGCTCCCGGTAATTGTTAATTACGAACCATGGGCCATGCAGGCTATGAGGAAAGGCAACGGCATTGCCCTTGCCGATTCCTCCCAATACAAGGGATGTATCCCCGAGGGCATCTGGGGGTATAGAAGTAATATAGAATCCATACCGGAAAGTGATATAAAAAAAATACTTACAGGATGGATCCGCGCGGCAGGCTGGGTTAATGACCCGGCTAACTGGGGTGAATACAAAAAAATACTTAACGAAAAAACCTTTGCCGGTCATACACCATATTCCGATTCGGAACTGAAGAGGATGTTTACTGCCGTCAAAATCCATCAACCGGAAACGATGCTGCAACGTAACAGCAACACCGGCGGCCTGAACCGCTATCTTATGGAATTGAAAGTTTTTCTGAAACAGAGCGGTCGTCTTCAAAAAGAGTATTTCGTAACGGATATTTTTGATAATCGCCTTGTAGTGGACGTATTAACGGATAAAAAAATACATTTTGATTGAGGGTATATGCGCAGTATAGCATTCAGGCTTATAGTGGCTTTTTTATGCATCGTTTCTTTGTTGATACTCCAGGGTGCGTTTGCATACTACACGGCGAGAAGTCTTGCATCGGTACAGCACCGTGCTCTTACTAAAAAAACCGAATTACAGGTTATTCAAAAAGAGTTGTCGGAAATGCGTCTCACGGTATATAAACTGCTGGGCACCATGAACCCGTATTCCATGGACCTTTTCAAGCAGGAGTTTGAACGCAAGATGTCCAGACTGCTGAAGCAGTTCAAAAAACACGACATCAACCTGGAACTGCTTAGAGCCAATAAAAACACCTATACAAAAATAATCAACTACCAGTACGATTTCTCCATAAAGACCGCACGCAACCTTCTTGATAACTTTTCCAAAAAACAGCATGAACAATTGACCTCATTTGTAAAGACGAAAACTGCTGAAATCAGTAAAGAGACACAAGTACAAATACGGACCGCACATCGGAAATCCTTTTTCTTTACGGTTGGAATCTGTCTTCTTGCGCTGGTTGTGTCTATTGTGTGGGCATTGCTGCTTGCAAATTCATTTACCGACAGGAAGCGGGCTGAGGAAACCCTGCGTGAACAATATGTTTTTTTGCAGACGCTCATCAATACCATACCAAACCCTGTTTTCTATAAAGACCGAAAAGGGAAGTACACAGGTTGCAATCGTGCCTTTGCCGAGTTTATCGGCAAGGCGCCTGAAGAAATCGTTGGAAAAACCGTATATGATATTGCACCCGACAAGGACCTCGCTGAAATCTATTTTGCTGCTGATATTGAGTTATTCGAAAAGCAGGGAACCCAAACGTATGAGTCCAGTGTTTTACGGTATAACGGTCAGATGAGCAACGTTATTTTCAACAAGGCCTGTATTACCGACCATAAAGGCACGACCACCGGGCTGGTCGGTATCATATCCGATATCACTGAACGAATCCGTACTGAAGAATTACTTCAAAAAAGTGAAGAACGTTTTCGATCACTTGTAGAAAATATAAATGATATCATCTGGGAGGTAGATGAGAACAGCACATATACCTATATGAGCCCGGCAGTAGCGAAAGTGCTGGGATACTCCTCCGATGAACTTATCGGAAAAAAACCTTTTGAAATTATGCCGCCTGATGAGGCGGAACGGGTACGGAATCTTTTTCTCTCGCTTGCCGACCGGAAAGAACCCTTTAAAGGCATGATCAACATCAATATTCATAAAAAAGGATATCAGGTTACACTTGAATCAAGCGGGGTGCCTATCATTGATTCAAAAGGGAACCTTGCGGGTTACCGGGGCGTAGATCGTGACATTACCGAGCGGAAATCAATGGAGGAACGGCTGCAGCAATCTCAAAAAATGGAGGCAATCGGAACGCTGGCCGGGGGGATAGCACATGATTTCAACAACATTCTTGCCGGCATTATAGGATACACTGAACTGGCCCAGGATGATACCCCCTCTAACAGTAACGTGCAGAATTATTTGCAGCAAATTATGAAGTCTACTACACGGGCCAAGGATTTGGTAAGACAAATACTTACCTTCAGCCGTAAAGGCCAGGAAGAACGAAAACCGGTCTCTTTACACCCAATTATCAAGGAAGCCGCAAAACTGCTTCGCTCGACAATACCCACTACCATCGATATACGTTTGAATATAGACGAGCATGCAGGTAAGGTCAATGCCGACCCGACGCAAATGCACCAGATTGTTATGAACCTGTGCACTAATGCTTCATTTTCAATGCAGGAGCATGGTGGTGAAATGGAAATCTCGCTGGCACCTGTTGTCATTACACAGGAAACCATACATCTGTATCCTGATGTTTCACCGGGACCGTTTGTAGAGATCGGGGTAACGGATACCGGCTCAGGTATTGATTCCAGAATACTGCAAAGAATTTTTGAGCCTTTTTTCACCACTAAGGAAAAAGAAAAAGGGACGGGTATGGGTTTGGCCGTTGTGCATGGTATTGTGAAGGATCACGGAGGCGTTATTCATGTTGAAAGCATGGTAGACAAAGGAACAACTGTTACGGTACTCCTGCCGCGTGTTATTGCCGATACATCGGAAAAAGATGAATCGGCTCTATCCGTTTCAAGGGGTAATGAACACATACTTTTTATTGATGATGAAAAGATTTTGATGGACTTGGGTAAAAAAAGACTGGAGTCGCTCGGGTATACCGTAACCGCATTGAACAGCAGCCTTGAGGCCCTGGAGGTCTTTCGGCAGTCACCGGATACCTTTGATATGGTGATAACAGACCAGACAATGCCCCATATGACCGGACTGGAGCTGGCGAAACAGATTCTGCAGATAATGCCCGACAAGCCCGTCATTATCTGTACCGGTTACAGTGATACCGTTTCTCCTGAACGCGCTGAACTTGCCGGAATAAAAGCGCTTATTTATAAACCCATTACAAAAATAGAATTTGCATCTACAATACGCTCTGTTTTTGATAATATGACCTGATTATCTTTAAACGGTTTTTAGACGGCTTTATCCTTTTTCGTCCTCATATCCATTCCATTCTGTTTCTTGTTCGGGGTACATGCAAAACCGGTATGTTTTAAAAAAATATTAAATTTCATCTAATAAAACAACAAAAACAAACCGAAAAAAATAATACAGTATTCAATATGGTACTATATGCGTATTAAAACTGTAAGTGTTTAGTATTTCATTTCTTTGTGAGGGTGATTTGCCTAAAAAAGAGATTGATTCAGATGCAGCACTTTTAAATCAATCGCTGCCGGACACGAAAACCTGTTGTCTGGTGGTAGATAAAAAGGCCTGCCTGGTTACGTGTAACGTGCATTTACTTAAGCTGCTGGGGTACGAACACAACGATGTAAGCGGTAAAAAATTCACTGATCTGGTTCACAAAGCTGCACATATTCAGGAAATATCTTATCCTTACAGTTTTTATCATTTTGAAAGAGCTGCTTTTTTACCTATAAAAATTGAGCTTGTCAACGCCGACGGTAAGCCTGTCCAGGTGATTTTCAGATCCCAGTTAATTAAAAATAATAATGCAGAAGTAATAGGAGCAGTCGGTTTTATCGATGATTTGCACAAGCTTACCGAAAAACAGCAATTGCGTGAGTCGATATGGGAAACGCAGGAAACACTGTATAATATTATTGAAAACTCAGGAGATGCAATTCTTATTTCCGACACCAGGGGGTGTATAAGTATCGTAAACGACATGCTGCTTGATATGCTCGACTATGAGCGTGAAGAACTCATCGGCAAGCACATAATCTCTCTGTCACCGATGAAGGGTACCTATACATCCACTACCGGGGAGACGGTTACCATTGACGAGGACTACCTTCAGCAGCAGATTGAAACGGCCAACAAACTGTTTACCGAAAGGAAAGTCAGTTGTGAACTGTATTACATCCGTCGCGACGCGGTTATTTTACCTGTTGAAGCAACGTTGTCCCTGGTTAAAGATAAAAGCGGTGAAATGATCGGAGCAATCATTATCTGTCGCGATTGCACCGAGAGGAAGCGAACTGAAATTGAGCGATCACAGTATCTGGATACCCTCAATGCCGCGGTGCAGAACAAAACCCGTGAATTAAATGCCATTAATGAACAGCTCTACAAATCCATGGAGTTCATGGAAAACATTTTCAGAACAACGGCCGACGGTATTATCGTAACCGATACCAACGGTTCAATAGTGCAGGCTAACCGTGCGGTTGAACAAATGCTGGGGTATGGTGAAAATGAGCTTATCGGGAAACACAATAAGTATCTCGGCATTCGTAATAAGCAGGACCTGGAAACCGCACAGTTTATTGCCGATGAGTTGAAGGAAAAGTATTTTGTTAAAAACTGCGAAGCCCAATGGCGCAAAAAAAACGGCGAAACCATCTACGTCGAGCTTAATATTTCGGCTTTGAAGGACAGCGACGGTGCAATCGTGGGTGATGTTTCGGTTATACGTGATGTCAGCGAACGGCGCAAAATGCAGGAGCAGATGCTGCAATCCGCCAAGCTGAAATCACTTGGAGAACTTGCCTCAGGTGTTGCACACGATTTTAATAATATTCTGGCCGCTATTCTCGGGAGATCACAACTCCTGCAACAACAGACAACGAAGTTACAGGGAGCGGCCTCAAACGTTGTCGGCGATTTCGTAAAAGGTCTTGAGGTGATTGAAAAAGCGGCCCGAGACGGTTCCGAAACGGTCCGGCGCATACAAAATTTCTCCAAAAGCAAAACCAATTCCTATCAGGAAACAGTAGACCTTGCTGAAATTATCCACCTGGCCATCGACTATACGAAGGTTCGCTGGAAATCGGAAGCTGAATCGAAAAACATCAACATCGATTTAAAAAGGAATATTGAACCTGACCTGTTTGTAGCCGGCAATTCTTCTGAACTGCGTGAAGTCATGGTTAATATGATCAATAATGCTGTTGATGCACTGCCTGCAGGCGGCACCATAACGGTCACTGCCGGTAAGAAGGACGATACCGTAACAATCAGTATCCAGGACACGGGAACCGGTATTGGGGACGACATTAAAGATGTTATTTTTGATCCTTTTTTTACAACCAAGGGCCCAAAGTCACCGGGGCTGGGACTCAGTATGACCTATGGGATCATTAAACGTCATCACGGCAGCATTACCTTTGAAAGCACTGTAGGGCAGGGCACCCAATTCTTCTTGTCGCTGCCCGGAGCAGCGTATCGAGTAAAATGCAAACCTGTATCCACGGAATCCGCGTCGCCTCAAAACCTTGACATCCTGGTTATTGATGATGAAGAAGCTGTTCGAGAAATCGTAAAAGATATTTTGAAGGAATTCGGCCATCGCGTTACGGTTGCCGCTAATGGTAAAGAAGGTATCGATGCCTGCAGTGAAAAACACTTTGACCTTGTTTTGACCGATTTGGGTATGCCGGGTATTTCAGGCGTTTCAGTAGCCTCGATTATCAAAAAACACAAGCCTCAACTGCCGGTGATGCTTCTTACCGGTTGGGACGTAGACAAAGAGGACGATGAGCTGCTCAAGTCCGGCATCGATATTGTGCTGCATAAACCGATTCAAATCAGGGAGCTGGCGGCGGCCATTGAGGAGGGAGCTAAAATAGGGGCGGCTCTAAAAAAGGGGCGGAGCCGTTAATCCTCGAATAGGGCTTCAACAAAATCGCGTGCATTAAATTCCCGCAAATCGTCTATTTTCTCACCGACTCCCACAAAACGAACCGGCAACTGCATGGTGTCGGTAAGGCCCACAATAACACCGCCTTTGGCGGTTCCGTCGAGCTTGGTAAGAGCAATGCCTGTGATATCTATTGTTTCACTGAAGAGGGTTGCCTGTGAGATGGCGTTCTGGCCTGTTGTTGCATCAAGTACCAGCAACGTTTCGTGGGGGGCCCCTTCCATTTGTTTGCTGATGGTACGGTTTACTTTTTTTATCTCTTCCATAAGCGGGGCTTTTGTGTGAAGACGACCGGCCGTATCAATAATGAGCACGTCCACGTCTTTTGCCCGGGCCGATTTCAACGCATCGAAAGCAACTGCTGATGGATCGGCACCGTGCTGGTGTTTGATCACCTTGCACCCGATTCTATCACCCCAGATTTCAAGCTGCTCTATGGCGGCCGCCCGAAAGGTGTCCGCTGCAGCCAGCATAACGTTCAGGCCCTGGTCCTTAAAAATATGTGCAATTTTTGCAATGGTTGTTGTTTTTCCTGTCCCGTTGACCCCGACGGTCAGAATGACAAAGGGTTTTGTAGCAGGTTTGATATGCAGCGGCTGTTCCCGGGCCGCAAGAATGGAATATATTTCGTTTTTTAAAACGTCATGGAGCTTATCGGTGTCGCTCAGTTCCTTGCGGCCGACCTTCCACCGTATTGATTCCATGAGTTTGTCTACGGTTGCAACGCCGAGATCGGAGGTAATCAGGATCTCCTCAATACTGTTGAGAAACTCCTCATCAATCTCTCGTTTACCAAGTGCCAGTTCATCAATTTTGCGGGTAACCGCTTGATGGGTTTTTGCCAGTCCGGCTTTAAGGCGTTTAAAAAAGCCGCCTTTTTTTTCTTCTTTGCTCATGAGAAATCGCAGGGAAAATAACTTTTAGTTCAGTGCAACCGATACAATCTTTGATACGCCCCGTTCTTCCATGGTTACACCATAAAGGGAGTCCGCAGCCTGCATTGACAGCTTGTTATGGGTTACGATAATAAACTGTGACCGTTCGGCCATTTTCTGCAAATGTTCAATGAAACGACCGATGTTTGAATCGTCCAGCGGTGCATCGATCTCATCCATTAAACAGAACGGGCTCGGTTTTGTCAGAAAAATGGAAAACATCAACGCGATTACGGTCAGCGCCCTTTCACCACCGGACAGTAGATCGAGGCTCTGCATTTTTTTGCCCGGAGGCTGGGCGAAAATATCGATACCGGTTTCCAGAATATCGTTTTCATCGGTCAACTGCATATATGCCTTGCCGCCGTTAAAAAGCAACGGAAACAACTTTCTAAAATGGTCGTTTATCTCGGTATAGGTTTCCAGAAACTTTTGTTTAGTGATACGGTTGATCTTGGCGATAACTTTCTGTAAAGATTCGATGGATTTCAGCAGGTCTTCTTCCTGGGACTGCAAAAACAGCAGCCTTTTTTCATGGTCTTCATATTCACGGGCGGCACCGAGGTTTACCTCACCGATGTTGTCCAGGCGTTTTTTTAATTTCTCAAGACGTTCGTTTCTTTCGTTAACATCAAAAGATTCAGGATCAGGCGGTTCAGGCAATTCTTCAAATGCCATGGAATATTTATCCATAAGCTCTTTTTCAAGGTGCTCAAGGTGTATAGAGCTGTTGGACAGCTTCATTTCGATTTCATGAATTTTCGGTTCAATCTGTTCCCAGTCTGTGCGCAACTTTTTAAGCGATTCCTCGTTGCCTGTCACAATCTCTTCCAGTCCCTGTACATTATTCTGCTGCTCGACTAATGCGCTTTCGGCGTTTTTACTCGTATCAAGCAGTTCCTGAAGGGTTATTTTTGACCGGGCTATTTCACGGGTAAGGCTTTCGGTGCGTTCCTGAAGGGTTTCTTTCTCAGTGGTGAGCGATGAGATTTTGTTTTCAGTAGCAGTCTTCTGTTCGCGCAGCCGGTGAAGCGTTGTGAGGGTGTTCTCAAGTTTTTGCTGGGTGGAAGCAAGGTGGATACGCAGTTCCGTGTGGTCGGTTTCCGACTGCTCCAGACCTTTCTTGAGAGAAGATTCGGTATTGTGCAACTCCTGGATACGCTGCTGCAACTGCTGCTCGGTCTGTTCACAACCGCTGAGCCTGGTCTGCAACTCTGAAAGCTCTTCCGTATGCTGCTGGATGAGTGTTTGTGCATCGTTACGTTCTGCAGCCAGGGTTGCCGATTTTTCTTTTTCTTTCAGTATATCGCGTTCGGTCTGCTCCAGGTTGGACCGCTCCTGCACAAGTTGAAGGTCAACCTCCTGCTTTTCATCCGCCAGTTGATTATACATCTGTTTGGCCTGCTCAAGCTCACGGGCAACACGGTCTCTTTCTGCACTGTACTGTTGCATCTGTTCTTCAAGCCGGACAAGCTTTTCGGTATGCTCCCTGATTTCCCTGTTGCGCCTTAAAATGCCTGAGCCGGTCTCCTTGGTGCTCCCACCGGTAACCACGCCTTTCGGCTCGATAATTTCTCCGTTGCGGGTCACAAGAATGTGTTTGCATGCGCCGCTGTTCCAGATTGAAAGGGCAGTTTGCAGGGTATCTACAAGCAAAATATCGTGCAGCATGGTGTGAGCTATGTGCTTATACTCGTCTTTAATGGTAACCAGTCTCAGAAGCGGAACCGCACCCTGTATATCAGGTGTGCCGCACCCGTTATCGGCTATACTACAGGGGATAAAAGAAACCCGGCCTTTGTTTGATTCTTTCAGGTACTCTATTGCCTTGAATCCGTCGTCATGGGTTTGCACAATTACCGACTGGAGCTTGCGGTCAAGTGCCGCCTCAACCGCAAGTTCATATTCCGGTGACGTTTCAAGAAGGTCCGCAAACAGCCCGACAATACCGCCGATAGCATGTTCGGCCTCGTTGTCGGCATTCATAATGGTACGCACTCCCTCGCTGAAACCTTCAAGCCCTTTTTGCAGCTCTTCGAGGGACTGCAGCCGGGCGCGTACCGATCCGATTGAATCACGGCACTCATTGCAGGTTGCGTTTTTCTGTTCAAACAACTGATTGAGATCCTGGATAGTGTTTTTCAGCGACTCAATTTGCTGCTGTTTCTGTTCGCGTACCTGCACCAGCTCATAGACCTGTTTTTCAAGCATGTCGCCTTTTTGCTGTAGTTCGCTTAACTGCTGTTCGCACGCATCCAACTCAGATGTTACTTTATGAATTTTAACGGTAAGCTCTTCACGCAATTTGTTGTTCAGGGTAATGGCGTTGCGGATTTCCGTTTTCTGATACGTGGCGCGCAACAGTTCCGAGTTGTCTTTTTCAATATTTTCCTGCAGGTCTTTCAGCCTGTTTTTTGAGACCGACAGTGATTCGGTGGATGAGTGGAACCGGGATTGCAGTGCTTCAATTGAGGACTTATGCTCGGACTGGTCCTGCATGTTTTTTTCAATGTCCTCATCAAGGGTATGCAGTGACGCCGACAGCTCTTCGATGTTTGTGTCGGTTTTAGTGATCAGATCGTAGGTGTTTTGCAGTTCCCGTTCATTTACCTGGAAGCTGTTTTCGATTTTCTGAATATCGTTTTTGATCTGATAGGATTCCTGCTGTAGTTGATAGACCTGTTTCCGCCGTTCAGTAAGATGTAAGCGGTTCTTTTCAAGCTGCGCTTCGGTTGCATTTTTTTCCGTGGAAATCCGGATTTCATCATCGCGGCAGGAATCGAGTTCTTTCCGGTGCACCTCACGTGATGTTTGCAGTTGCTGCAACTCGGTTGAGGCAACCTGCAAATCAATCTCTTTTATTTCTTCCTTGATATTACGGTACCGTTTAAGGCGTTTGACCTGCAGGTCGAGCCCCTTCATTTGAATTTGAATTTCATTCAGGACATCCTGGAGGCGGTTCAGATTGTTCTTGGTAGACTGAATTTTCGACAAGGCCTCTTTTTTTCGTGAGCGGTACTTTGCAATTCCGGCGGCCTCCTCAACCAGGATTCTGCGCTCGTCCGGTTTCAGGCTGAGAATGTAATCGACTTTACCCTGTTCCATGATCGAGTATGATTTTGAACCGATACCTGAGTCGAGAAACAGTTCAACAATATCTTTTAAACGGCAGGGCACCTTGTTGATCATGTACTCGCTGTCGCCGGAGCGATAGAGCCGTCTCGTTACCATCAGCTCGGTCGGACGACTTACAGTTGTAACACCGCCGTTACCGTTGCCGTTACCGTTCCCATTACCATTTCCGTTGCCGTTTCCATTGGTCAGGATCATGGACACTTCGGCCATGCCGTTGGGCTTGCGGCTGTCACTGCCGTTGAATATCAGGTCTTCCATTTTAGAGCCCCGCAACTGGCGCGCATTGTGTTCGCCCATAATCCAGCGCATGGCATCCATGATATTACTTTTGCCGCAACCGTTAGGACCGACAAGCGCGGTAATACCGGGCTTGAAGGAAAGCCTGACCCGGTCTACAAATGACTTGAAACCCGACAGTTCTAATTCTTTTACTTGCATGGATGGACCTCAGGTAATTCGTGTACCTTTTATATCTAACCGTTTAAAATTTCATACGTTTAATCGGTTAATGTTATGATTGTGTGGAAAATTAGGGAAATGGTAACAGATTAAAAATGGCATGTAAAGAAAAAAATGCTTATCTAACACAATATATAGGTGGTAAATTTTAAACAAATACTACAAATTGTATGCCATGATCATTCCGGGATACGTTATTATATATAGTTTAACTCTATTTACACGCTGGGAGAGAAGGGTGCCTGTATGGTTTAATGCCGTTTTTATATGTACAGAGCGTCATTGGAGAGGAACCGGCCATTTAAACCTGGAATGGGACAAAAAATGCAGGATTTGCTGAATGCTCTGAGCGGCCTTTCTGGACACTGCTTCGCGGGTATTAAAGGCATTGTGCGGAGTGCAGATAACGTTCGGGAATGCATTTAATTGCATAACAGCATCAACTGCATCGGAATGTTTCCCGGCGCTGCTGCGCAGGGATACCGCCAGGGCGCTTTCTTCGGTGTAGACGTCAAGTCCCACGCCGCCCAGATGTCCTTCGGAAATGAGTCGCAGTAAATCCCCGGTCGGCGACAATTCACCCCGGGCGATATTGATAAAAAGCGTACCCGGGTGGGTTTTTTTGAGCAGCATATACTTAAAATAATCCCTGTTATCGTCGGTTACATTCATGGCGCATACGATGATATCCGCCCGTTTAAGGCCCTCTTCAATTGAAATATACTCTACGGTATCGTGTCTCTCATCAATATCAACCCCCAGAACGGTCATACCCAGGCCTTTGCCGATCTTTACCAGCTCCAAACCGATATTACCAACGCCTACGACAAGCAGCGTTTTATGCTCACATTCGCTTCCGGTCAGGCCGTCGCGGTGGAACCGGGTGAAGTTATCAATCTGCCGGGGGAGTTTACGCAGCAAGCTCATCCAAAGGAGCATTGCCTGCTCGGCAACGGCACGGTTGCAATAGAGCGGTAAATAGCCGCAGGGGAGTTCGGCATTATGCTTTTTCCGATATGTTAGAAGATGATCGTAGCCGGTACTGCGGGCCAGCAGGGCTGAAATACTGCCCGCCCACTCAGGGGGTATCGCAGATTGTGTTCGAATACTGATTATGGGTGCCGGGGGATCTGAATCCCGGCTTTCCTGGATGGTTTTATACGTAAATCCGGCCGATACGGACTCCGGCATAAAGGAACGCAAGGCGGTTTCTTCTTCTTCAAAGGCTTCATAGAAAAAAACATCCATAACACAGGCTTTCTAAATGAGTGTTTTTTATGAGGTACAATAATAATTACTTATGCTTTTTGTGAAAATTTTATTCAGTTTTTTGAGTTTTCAAGCGATATTAATACGACAGAACAATGAATATGTCAAAAATAATCAATCCTTTAATCCATTTCAGTATAAGGACGTATCCATGGAACAACATGATATCCATCAGGACAATCAGTCGTTCGGCGTAAAGGACTGCACCATTATCAGGAGGATGGGCGGGGTCGATTCGGCATTTAATTTGCGGGAATTACGGGAAAGGCTTCGCAACTGTCCCATAGAATGCCTGTATTATCACTTTTGCGAAACCCTTATTACCCCTACCTTTGACGACCCTGAATTCAGGAACGATTTTGCACTGTGGGCGGCGCAAAAAATGAGGGATCTGGCCCTTGCCGAGCGTCTCGGTATTTTAAACCCGTACAGCTTCGACGATTTTGAAGACATGCGTGAGCGTATTATTGAAATTATTGATGAGCGCCTGAGTGATATGCAGTACATCCCTTCGGTTGTCCGGGGAGATGAATTCATGTTTATGCAGGCCGCCACGGTTGTTTTTGATACCGGCATTGAGCTGTATACTCCCCAGGACCTTATAAAACGTCTGCCTGAAATGAGTACCAGCAGTATTTATTACCATTTTCTTGAAGCCCGACGCCGCACAACCGACCGCGTTGACGATTTCACCTTCTGGATGCAGTTTCAGGAAAATAAACCCGAAGAAATTATTCAGGCCCTGGCACAGGTGGATTTCTACTTTTTAAGCCTGCCGGAGTTGAAACAGGCACTCATTGACTCATTAGAGGGATTACAATGATCGAAAGAACGCTTAAAGATTACGAGGCTGTAGCAGGAGAAATTGCCATATCACAGTTACGTCAGCTTGCGCAAAGCCTGAAAGGCGCCCGTGTTGTGCATGTGAATTCCACAAGGGTCGGCGGCGGGGTAGCCGAAATCCTGGACTGGATGCTGCCCCTTATGCAGGACCTCGGACTTGATGCCCGTTGGGAAGTCATTGAGGGGTACGATACATTTTTTGAAGTCACCAAGACATTCCACAATGCCATGCAGGGTAACCCCTCAATTCTGACACAGTCAATGATCGACGTATATGAAAAGAACAATGAGGAAAATGCCGAACGGTTGCGTCCGATTTTAGAAGAGGCCGATTTTGTGTTCATCCACGACCCACAACCGGCAATACTTCTTGACCTGTGCCCCAACCGCCGCGGTAAATGGGTATGGCGCTGCCATATCGATTCAAGCCGGCCGGTGCGGAAAGTGTGGAAATATCTGGAAAGCAAAGTTCAGAACTACGATGCCAGCATTTTTTCCATGAAAGACTTTGCACAGCCTCTGCCGCATGCCCAGTTTTTGATTGCACCCAGTATTGACCCTCTGAGCCAGAAGAACTGTGACCTTGATCAACAGGAGATCGACACGGTTATGGCCAAATACGGCATACCCGATGAAGTTCCGGTACTGACCCAGGTGTCGCGCTACGACCGGTTCAAGGACCCTCTTGGCGTTATCGAGGCCTTTAAAACCCTCAACCAGACCATTCCGGCCGAGCTGGTACTTGCCGGCGGCGGTGCAACCGATGACCCCGAAGGTCAAATGGTGCTGGAAGAGGTGCGCGATGCGTCAAGCGGATACCCCAATATTCACGTGCTGCTGCTGCCCAGTGATGCACATCGCACAATAAATGCCTTGCAACGCGGCTCGGCAATTGTTATACAGAAGTCAATCCAGGAAGGTTTCGGGTTAACGGTAACAGAGGCGTTGTGGAAAGAAAGGCCCGTGATTGGGGGCAATGTAGGGGGCATACGCCTGCAGGTACATGATTATTATACCGGATTTCTTGTAAACACCCCCGAGGGCGCGGCCCTTCGCATGCGGGAACTGTTACGCAACCCGTATTCGCTACAGCGCATGGGCACGACCGGTAAACAGTTTGTCCGTGAAAATTTTCTTTTAACACGGCACCTGCGTGAATACCTGACCCTGATGCTGTCACTGGAAAGAGGCATTACCAACTATGTGCTGACGGAAAGTTCTGAAAACTGATCGATTCGCATAGGTATTTATGACTAATCCGGAAAGACGTCTTGTAATCGTTTCAAATCGATTACCGATTATCCTTCAAAAAAACGATGGACAATGGACGGTTAAACCCGGTTCCGGCGGTCTTGTGACTGCGCTTGCCCCGGTACTGAAAAACAGGGGCGGGTTATGGATCGGCTGGCCGGGCTCTCCCCATGACGCCGACCTTGAAGTCCCTCTCCGTCAGGCATCAGTCGACATCGGCTATAAACTCAAGCCGGTTATGCTCTCCGAAGAGGATATCGACAAATATTACCATGGCCTGTCAAATGAGGTTATCTGGCCGCTTTTTCACGACCTTCAGTCACGCTGTAACTTTGATTCCGAATACTGGTCGAGTTATCAGGAGGTCAATAAAAAATTCGCCGCCGTTATACTTGAGAACACCCGTAAGGACGACTACATTTGGGTGCACGATTATCACCTGATGAATGTTGCCCAGGAAATGAAGTCCATGGGGTCCGACCAGAAAATCGGTTTTTTTCTTCACATACCTTTTCCACCGCCCGATATTTTCGTGAAGCTCCCCTGGCGCTATGAACTGATTCACGCCCTGATGGAATACGATTTACTGGGGTTTCAGACACTGCGCGACCGGCGCAATTTTGTGCAGTGTGTGCGGACTTTCATCAAAAATGTGCGCACACAGGGCAAGGGCCAAATCGTCACGCTTCAACTGCGTGATAAAACAATCAAGGTCGGTAATTTTCCCATCAGCATCGATTACAAATACTTTGCCCAGCAGACCGCCACAAAAGAGGTGGCCGACAGCGCCTGGTTCATCCATGAAAACCTGAGCGACCGGCAGATTATATTGGGTATCGACCGCCTGGACTATACCAAGGGTATCATTGAACGTTTGAAGGCTTTTGAAAAAGCCCTGGAAAAGCATGCTGCGCTGCTGGGTGCCGTCAGCTACATTCAAATCGTGGTACCGAGCCGCGTCAACATCCCGGAATATCAGCAGTTGCGTATCGAGATCGAACAGCTTGTTTCGCGTATCAACGGACGTTTTACCAAATACGGCTGGGTGCCCATACATTACATATTCCGAAGCCTCGACCAGTACGAGTTGCTCGGCTATTACCGCACAGCAGAAATTGCCCTGATCACCCCTCTGAAAGACGGTATGAACCTTGTTGCCAAGGAATACTGCGCCTGTAGTGTGGAAGACAACGGGGTGATTATTTTAAGTGAATTCGCCGGTGCCTCGGCCCAGTTGCACAAAGGCGCGATTATGGTAAACCCGTACGATGTGAACAGTGTGGCCGATGCTATTTACCGGGCTTTTGAAATGTCCCGGGAAGAGCGTCAGGCACGCATGGGCAAACTGCGGCAGTCCATTAAAAAATACGATATTTTCTGGTGGGTCGATTCATTCCTCGATGCGGCCTTTACCGAAAAGCTGTACCGCTTTCCGATTCTCGAAGAGTACGATTATTCCACCCAGGTTCCTTCCACCGAAACAAACGGGAATTCCGGTGTCCATGCCGAGTAACACGCCGGGCCCGCTACAACTTACGCGCCTCTCCTGTTTTTCCCAGTCCGAATTTGAAGAGTATCGGCCCGATAATCTGGTTGACCGCTATAACCGACAGCATAATTGATTTAAAAACGGCACCCCAACCGTCGAACGTCTCATCAATAATAATCAGCATGCTCAGGGCAAGGCCGGCATTGGCTATGTAGGCGGTCCAGGAATGTTTTTTTATCTTTGCGGGTGCATCGGCATAGGCCGCACCGGCATATGTGGAGCCGAACACAATCAGGGTGCGTGCACCGACAAACAACAATACCATAATGACGGACGCCTGAGAGTAATTAAAGTTGAGTCCTGCGCCTGCTATGGAAAAGAAAACAACATAAATCGGCAGGTGACTGTTCTCGATCGCTTCAATCATCCTGGGTCCCTGCCTGGAAAGGTTTTGCACGGTAAACCCTGCAATCAGGCACATCAAAAGATGCTCCAGACCAACAACATGGGCGAACTCATGGGCCAGATATGATGCAATAATAACGAAAATCGATATATTGCGGTCGATATATTTAAAGAAAAGAATCAGCAAAACCCCCATCACAAAGCCGGCAACAACAGACACCACCAGGTGGCGCATGATTTCAAACAAGAGGGGCAGTGAGATGGTACTGCCGGTATACATGCCCGATATAAAGGCAATGATGACTGAAAAAAGCACCAGAACGATGGTGTCCTTCAGCATGGTAACGCTCAGAACGATATCGGTGAAATCGCCTTTTGATTTGCATTCGGTTATGACCGCAATGGTTGTAGACGGCGAGTTTGCAAGCGCAATTACGCCCAGCAGCAGGGAAAAAGAGAGAACCGCGACCGTATCAGGAAGAGCCAGCAGCGGGGTATAATACAAAACACAAAAAAACAGCAGCGCAATACCGTTGAAAATCAGCAGCGTATGTGAAAGCGTAATACTGATAATTGAGCGGAAGTTGTTCTTGAGGCTTGCAAGCCGCAGTTCACCACCGGCTGTAATGGCGATAAAGCTCAGGGCCAGGGCATTGATCAACTCAAGGGCCTGAATATCCTGCTGCGGTATCAACCCCAAAAGGTGCGGGCCGAAGAGTAACCCTGCAAGAAGATAGCCGGTAAGCGACGGCAGTCCGAAATGCCGGGCAATACTGCCGGCTATATATGCAGCGGTTATCAGAAAGCCCAGGGTAAGATAGGGGCTGATGAAAACGAATTGATCGTTGAAAAAGCTTGCACCAATCACAAGCCTGTATACCAGGGTTATGAGTACTATATTAAGAGCGTTTAAAAAAAGACGAAATAGTTTATTCATATGATCGGCTTATAAAAACTGAAATAAATTGAAGCATCAGCACAATGAAAAGAAAGAGTGAAAACCAGCCCGTTTGCAGGCCGACGCCCTGGTTCAGCCAGCTATCGACCCCGATGGTTACGGCAAACCCGCCCGGTGCCTGCATATATCTATGGTAGTGGGGCGGCATATTGAAAAACGGTATTTTAAAGAGGACATATTTTAATCCGGCAACAAAAACAACGACGGCCATACCCTGTAAAAAAAACGTGAAGCTTGCCTGCATACCGGCCAGCATGCCGACCAGCAGCAAAAAAATGCTGTAGAGTGGTTTTTCGTCCTTGTACAACGCAATAAATACTACATCATCAAGGGGGCAAAAATTTGCCAGGTACATTCCGACTGCAAACGTTACAAGCAATGCCGAACAGTTTAAAACGGCACAGCTCTCTGATATCAGTATAATGAGCCCGATAAGAATCAGTTCAATCGACCGTTTATCGTCAATATTAGTGATGATGAACCGTGCAATAATTGCAAAACAGGCGATGATCAGGAAGAAAAATGAAAGGGTATAACCGTCCGACTGAAAGACCGTAACAAAAAAAAGATATGCAACAGCAACGAAGGGCATGATGCTGGCAAAAAAGAGGACATACCTGTTTTCTTTACAGTAGCGGGCAACCACAAGGTATGAAACCGGCAACAGTCCGATAGCCATATACAGCGCCGTTACCGGTGCAACAACGATGCTCAGGAAAGCAAATACAAGGCAGAAGAAAACAAGCGTGTAAACAAATACCCTTCCGTAGAAAGACCGGTCGAGTCGGGACACATATTCGACCTTCATCTGCATTCCTGTCAACAGGCCGATCCATCCGATAAAAGCGTAGAGAAGCGGTTTCAGCAAAGCCTGATCAACCGACACAAGAGAAAAAAGAAGCCCCACAAGCAGGTACTCCATGCCCCCTAAAAGGGAAATTTTTTTCCGGCGGTATATCAGAACGACCCCGGTATAGGAAAGGACGATAAAAAGTATGAGGAGCTGCTTGGGAGACATAGGTGGATGCACTCCTGCACAAGAACAAAAAAGAAAAGCCTGCTTGAATCAAAGGAGACGGCTCATAATTTAAGCCCGCGGATGTCGGCAATGTCCAGGGAAAACATAATGCCTGAATTTGTTTCCTGAAAACTACCGTATACTTCCTCAATAACGTCAAAAGCCATCCTGACCTGCTCGTCATTCTCAACGACGGAGATAATCATTTTATTGGTCTTGCTGTTGTCCTCTATAAGGCTTCTGAAGCCGGCAAAGAGCGGTATTTCATCGGCAAGATATTCAAGCATTCCTCGCACATCCATAATGGAAGCGCGGGAGATGCCTGCATCGAGCAGTGCTTCCAGCACATCCTCGATTCGTTTTTCGTGCGAAATAATGCAAACAAACAGTTTTGCCTTAGTCATACTGTTGCAGTACTCCGTATAAATCATCTGGTGTTGATGCGGCCCGCAGTGCGTCGATAACGCCGGGCTTGCGAAGCATCAGCCCCATTTTGGCCAGTATCTGCATATGCAGGGCAGGGGCGTCTTTTGAAGAACCGATCAGCATAAAAACAATTTCTACCGGCTGTTTATCAAGGGCGTCAAACTCAAGCGGATTTTTGAGCTTGAAAATGTACAATTCTTGCCGGCTGCACTTTTCATACATGATGTGAGGAATCGCAATACGGTCACCGATCCCGGTGCTGAGGGTCTGTTCCCGCATCATGAACAGGTTCTTGATGGCTGATCTGTCATACTCCGGGTTCCGACCGGTAATTATATCAACGGCATAATCGAAAAAAGCGTCTTTACCTTCCGGGGTGCTTCCAAAATAGATCGAATCTCTTGAAAGAACCTGTAGCAGCTTCATTACAGCTCACCTGCAAATCAATTTAAACTAAATAAAAGTAAAATTAAATTATTTTATATGCATTTCTATATATAAAGTAAACTAGCATTTTACTATTTACAAAGCAAAATATTTCTGTAGAATTCTATTCGACTACAAACTACACTTAACAATAAAGGGGTACAACGCAATGATAAAAAGCATACTGGTTCCAACAGACGGTTCGGACAACAGCAATATCGCACTTGAGTACGGCTTGCAGCTTGCATCACTCTTCAAGGCCGAAATTACCGGACTGAATGTTATTGACGTGCGTGCCCTTGAAGGTCCGTTTCTCAACGATATATCGGGTTCTCTCGGTTTCAGCCCTTATCAGAACTACCTGCCTAAATTTCAGCAAATTCTGGAAGAGCGGGCAGAGCTGGTGCTCAGTGATTTTTCAAATACCTGCAAACAAGAATCAATTGAACCTAAAACAAAACGGCTGACCGGTATTGTACCGGCCATCATTTCCGATGAAGCTAAAAAGGTGGATCTTGTCGTTATCGCCCAGCGGGGTGAACATGAGCAGTGGTCCACCGGATTGCTCGGCAGCACAACGGAATCGGTTGTCAGAAAATCTCCCCGGCCGGTCCTGGTCACCCCGAACACCAGCCGGGTTTTTAAGAAAATCCTTGTTGCTTACGACGGCGGCATTGAGTCCAACAAGGCTCTGAAAACCGCCTGCGAGATGGTTACGGTTACGTCTTGGCCCATGACGGTTATCATGGTAACCGATGACGATGAAAAAAGCTCGGCGCTGTCTGCCGAGATTAAGGAATTCGTGGGCCCGTATTCCCTTGAAATCGACATTCAATGGATCCAGGGGAGCAACGACGGCAAGGAAATACTCTCTTATGCCGAAAATAATGATTTCGACTTGATCGTTATGGGGGCCTTTGGGCACAGCCGTATCCACGACCTTATTTTAGGGGGTACTACCGCCTATATTATGCGCCAATCTACCATTCCCATCCTGTTGAATAGATAAATATTGCCATAAATTACTATCATACGAAATATATTGAAAAATATAGATTAAATAATTTGCAATATATTGTTAAGAATGCGCATGATTCCTTTTGACAACTCTTTCTTTCTTAACTAGACTTTAACCTTATAAATGCAAACAGTCTGGTGAATTCATGAAAGAACAACGAAAGCACCCCCGGTTTCCTGCAGCACTCAATGCAAAATACAGCATCAACGGCACCGGTAAAAAACGCACCTGCAAAATAACCGACATCAACCGCGACGGCGTTAAGGTTGAAATCAAGACCAGTGAGAAAATTTTACCGGGTACCGATATCTCTTTATCAATCAAGGTCCCGACCGCGCTATCGTCCATCCGCCCCGCTGCAACCGTGCTGTGGGTTCAGCAGATGCTTGACGAGAACCGGACCAACTTCATCATCGGCTGTCAGTTCTCCAGCATCAAACCAAAAGACCAGTGGTGCCTGCTTGATTACGCCTATGATAATTAAACACCCTCATTAACTCGAATACCAGAAGCCGTTGATCACGTAATCAACGGCTTTTTTATCGGCGCTTTCCCGCTCGAGGAATTCACAAAATTTTATAGCCTCAATATCATAATCGTTTGGTAGGAGCACCTGCAGGTGCGATTGATGAACGTATATATTTTTTACGATCGCTATCGCGGCCAAAGGCCGCTCCTGCACGTCTTTACTATTTTATAAAATGACTCACTAACTCTCTTCGCATGCAATCCTTACAGAAATCACTAACATTATGTCTTTTTATGCCGAATTTATAATATAAATACTTCATCACTATCATTCCCTTTGCTTATATGAAATCAAAACGAAAAAAAACAAAGCTGACATCCGAACAACTTCAAAACATGGCGGATAAAGAACTGCTGAAACAGCGCATCCGTGACCTGGGATTAACCATCGAGGGCACCGTGCTTGAAGAGCGCATTAAAAGGTTGTACGAGGAGCTTACAGATCGCGGTATACCGTTTCAGCCTCCATGCTATCTCACCTATGACTGGCTTTGCCCTGACAAGGAACCTATCGTGGGCATTCCCTTTTATCTGGCGCATCCGCGCCTTGTGCAGCTTGAACGTAAAATGATGCTGGAGGTTGAAGGCGGAACCGATTCATGGTGCATGAAGCTGCTGCGACACGAAACCGGACACGCCATTAATTACGCGTACCGGCTCTACCGCCGCACACGCTGGAGGGAGCTGTTCGGGCCGTTCTCGGCCAAGTACTCGGAAGACTACTATGCCCACCCGTATTCAAAACGCTATGTCATTCATCTTGAAGACAACTATGCCCAGGCTCATCCTGATGAAGACTTTGCGGAAACCTTTGCCGTGTGGCTGGCCCCAACAAGCAACTGGCAAAAAAAATACCAGGGCTGGCCGGCAATGAAGAAGTTGCAGTATGTGGACCACATCATGCAGGAGATCACGGACAAGAAACCCCTGGTAACCACAAATGATACTCCCTGGGCTGCAAGCCGTATGTATTCGACCCTGCTTGCATACTATGAGCGCAGGCGCCTGTACATGGGAGACGAATTCCCGGGCTACTATGTACCAAGCCTCATGAAAATATTTTACACCACACCGGGTTCCGATGATTTACCCACTGCGGCCCGTTTCCTCAGGAAAGAGCGGCGTCATATCGTTAATATCGTTTCAACCTGGACCGGGCAACGAAAATTCGATATCGATAAGTTGATCCGCAAGCTGATTGCCCGCTGCGACGATTTGAACCTCTACCTCCATAAACCCGAAACCGATGTGCTGCCTGAAGTAACGGCATTTGTAACCGCTGTTATGAACAATGTGCACATTTTCGAGGGAGGTTTTAACGACCAATGAAACACCCGCTTAACATTCTGGTTCTGATGGATGCCCTGTGTATTCCGGAAAACGACCCTGAGTTTATCAGTGAACCACCCGACTATTATAATAAGAGAAAGCACAAGCAGTCGACCGAGCTGTATGTGGTGAATGCCTTGCGTGAGCTTGGCCACTATGTGACGACTCTCGGAATCGAGAAACAAATTGAGCCGGTTGTTACACTTTTATCTCAACAAAAACCAGATGTTGTGTTCAACCTCACGGAAAATTTTCACTACGACCGCCGTATGGATATGCATATTGCGGCCCTGCTTGAGATGTTTAAGGTGCCGTTTACCGGCACCGGTTCAGAGGGGCTCATGCTGTGCCGCAACAAGGGGCTGAGTAAACAGATACTGCGCTCGCGCAAAATCCACGTGCCCGGTTTTTATGTTCTGCATCCCGGCAGGAAAATACATATACCAAAGTCCATGCACTATCCCCATATCGTTAAGCCCCTGTATGAAGACGGTTCCGACGGCATCTCAAACAGCTCCATTGTAAATAATTTCGACGAACTGTTCGAACGGGTAACCATGGTACATGATACCTACAATCAGCCTGCAATTGTAGAGGAGTACATCGAAGGGCGTGAGCTGTATGTATCTGTTATCGGCAATAAGAAGCTCAAGGTGCTGCCTTCACGAGAACTGTTTTTCCAGCACAACGGCGATGGCGGCCCAATGATCGCCACCAGTCATGTCAAGTGGAACGAAAAGTATCAGAAGAAGTGGAAAATTAAATTCGGGTTCAGCGATATTGATGAAGCACTTGAAAAAAGAGTTGCTAAAATCAGCAAAAAGGTGTTCCGTTTGATGCAGATCCACGACTACGGCCGCATCGATATGCGCATCACCGACAACGACCAGATATTCATTATCGAAGCCAACCCCAACCCGGGCCTTGCCTGCGGCGACGAGGTTGCAGAATCCGCCGCCAAAGCCGGCATGGACTACGTCCAGTTTATCGACAAGCTTCTCTCCATTACCATGCACCGATACGCCGACAGTGAACCCATTTAATCTTTCCTGGCTCTATTTACTAAAACAAGGCAGAGCCGTGAGACCCCGCCTTGTTGTGCATTGTGTTGATGGATTGTTAGAACGGGAGGCCGTTGTTGATGGGCACACTGTACCAACCTACATACGCCCAATTTTCTGTAGTACTTATATCTCGACTATCTGTATTATATTGCTGGATACGACAATGTGCTACTAAAGCCGGTGAATTTGGGGTAATGGTCGTCGCAGTTTCATTGTTCCATTCAATGAGACCATAACCATATTTTATTGTTGAACCAATATCCAGCCTGACATAGCTTGTTTCATTTGCATCAATATCAAATGAAAATGTTGGTGCAGTGGAACTATTTAAGTTTTCGTTATAGGTTCCGGACGTGTTGTATGCTTTTAATATACCAACGCCGGCACCTAAATCACCAGCACTTCCTTCCTGTAAAATTGTACCATCTGATTTAAAAAATGTAATGTTTACTGTTATTGTTTTATCCGAAATATTTGACATAAACACCTGAACTGGATGCTGATCATCATCATTAATTGTATATCCGTAAAAATGTGGAATGACTGCTGTACCACTTCCTGCGAACACCGCACTGCTTGACATTACTATACTCACAATAATAGCCATACTAATTAGCAGTTTCTTCATGCTGATTCTCCTCTTGCTTAATGGTTGTTATTAGGATACATGGTGACTGACTTTCTCCTTTATTTGTGAAGCACTTACTGTTCTTCACCTCCTTTCTGGTTGTTATTAGTTCTGAATAAAAACGCACCCGTAACGGTAGACACATTTCTTCTAAGTGCGATACGTAACACATATTGTTGATTGATTATTATGAATTGATTTGAAGCCTCTCATGATTTTAGCAGCGCCCCTTGTATGTTTACTGCTTATAGAGAATACATAGCATATCAATCTATACTGAGGAATAGCCTAAGAATGTAAATTTTTACGTATTGGAATTGTTATTTAATAGCAAATGAGGGTTTTAACTGATTAAACTTATCAGGGCTCCTATGTATTCGATGTCACTTTTAAATCGGATTACTTTTCGTCTTGTATTTGTGTTGATAGTTTTGTTCACATATTTATTTGTAAAATAAATGTAAAGGCAGAGCCGTAAAACTCTACCTTAGTTTACATTGTATTATTTGTAAAAAATCATAGGTCGGATTTCGCTATGCTCTATCCGACCTACGGGCTGCTCTCCATCACCATGCATCGATACGCCGACAGTGAATCGATGTGATCTTTTTTGGATCCATTTAAAAAAAGGAAAAGGCAGAGCCGTGCGGCCCTGCCTTTATGTAAAGTTTCATTAGATTCAAGTTTATTATCTTACCATTCTCCACCCAAAGTTAATTACTTGGGCTTGTTCATCATTTGATTCAGACCACCACATAATACATCTTGAACTTTCAAGAGCAACCCATTGAACCGTACAACCAAAGCTATATGATAAAATGGAAATTCCATTGTAATTTCCGCTGGAAACTTGTGGTGAAACCCTTAATCGTGCCATAGAGTTTCCATCATATGTATACCCATAGATTTTAACATCAGTTGCATTTACTGGAACATATAAGCTTGAATTTGTAGTTCCACTAACATCCAGATTTTGCCAACTACCAGTAATGGTACCAACGCCTCCATTAGTGTTTATAAGTATTTTAACGGCTTCCTTGGTTGTGATTTCAATTTTATTGTCACTAATTGGATTAGTTAAGAATTCACTGATTGTAGAGTCATCTTTAACCCAAACAACTCCTATCATACGATCATTACCATTATACCAACCGAATTTTGTATCGCTCCATGCAGGTTCTGTATTACTGTGCGCAAATGAATCATTATCTAAATCAGGATAACTTGCCATGCTGTCATCAATATAAATATAGTAAAAGTCTTCGCCACTAATACCTGTAAGTTGATATGTTATATCATTTGTTATTTCCCAATACTTTCCGTTACACTCACCGTAGCCAGTATTAATAGTAACAGTGTCAGTGTTATTATATAATACATTCGCACCCTTGACCGACCCACGAGACGGGTAGGTTGAATATGTTCCCGCCCAAACAACACCGGTTAATACAAAAAACGAAATGAGCGTCAATGCTATCAGTTTTTTCTTCATAATATATTCTCCTTTTAAGCATAGGTAAAAAGCGGGGCAATTAACCCTTCCTTTGTACACATTATATTACTCGTGAAGAGTTAAAAGGGTCGGCCACCATTAATGGGAACGCCAAACTGGTTAAGATGGTATATTCCATATATTTGGCATGTCGCAGTCGCGTAAACAGTTCCATCGTAAGTTGTTTTTCCCTGTGCTGTTGTACTGTTCGGTCTTGCATTTATTAATGCACTTCCATACGTATAGGTTGTAAATTGTGATTCATCGATAGAAATAATCTTTGTTTCCCTTTCATCCAAGGTGACGGCGTATTCACCATTGCTATTAGTACTTTGCCCGGTGCTAATGGTTTTAGAGGCTAAAAGGTTGCCATCGCTCTTCCAAAAAGTAACCGTTACAGTAATCGGTACAGGTGAAATATTTGTTACAACAATGTGTGTCCAATAGTCGTTTCCACCATTTGCATACCACGCAGGGATTTCTGCATTACCTGCAAACACCGCACTACTTGTGAGCACGATACTCAAAACGGCAGCCATGCTTATTAACAACAGTTTTTTCATTTTGATTCTCCTTTAGATTAATGAGATAAAGGCAGAGTCGTGAGAACCTGCCTTAGTACAAAATAGTGTTATTGGTCGATTAATTAGAATGGCTTCCCGTTATTTATTTCTATTGCGGTAGCACGACCATAGTAGCTGTTATAAATATACTGTTCCTTTCCATATGCTATTAAGGCTTTGGAATTTTTAGTGGGGCTGCTTGAAGAATGTGCCCATTCAATAAGCGCATATCCTGCTTTGCTTTGACTGGTTGACGTGTGAGTTAATTTGATTCTACATGTTTCATTTGCATTTATAGAAACTGTTACTGATGGATTAGTGCTGCCGGAGTATTCTGTGTAGCTGTCACCACCCCATCCACGAATATGTCCGGTCAAGTTGTCACTTGAAGAATCCTGAAAAACATCGCCGTCCATATCATAAAAGGTTACTTCTACATCAACCGTATCAGGGGTAATATTTGATAGCCATAACGTAGTATAATAGTAAGAATTCCCATTAGAACTCGACTCTAAATACCAATGGTTCATAATAGCGCTACCACCGCCGGCAAACACCGTACTGCTTGACATCACGATACTCAAAGTGACAGTCATACAAATTATAATTTTCTTCATAGTACATCTCCGCTTGTTTATTTGTTCACGGATGTCATGCTTCATTATAATTAGCCCCTCAGTTTGCAAAATTCTTGCAGTTCTTCACCTCCTTTCTTGTCGTTATTAGTCCTGCATAACAACGCACCTGTATCAAAAGATAAAACTCTATCTTGTGCGATACATACCTGGTTTAATTGATTGATTTTTGGGAAGTGATCTAATGCCCCTCATGGTTTTGCAATGCCCCTTGTATGTCTGCTTCTTACATGAAACATAGCATATCAATGTATGCTGAGGTATTGGTAAAGAATGTAAATTTTTACATGTCTTTAATTAATGCATGTAGAAGGAACAATTTTACTGTTCAAATATTCCATTTCAATTGAGAAGTAATAACTATCTAAGAGCAATTCGACGTATTTTTATCGGCGTTTCAGTTATTCAGAATGTTATTATGCCGACCGATACTAGTCGATTTACTAAGTAGATATAGTCGGCCACAGAACAACCTTGCATAACAAGGATCAAAAAAGGCAGAGCCGTGAGGTCCTGCCTTAGTGTGTTCCGTGTTGTTGGGCGAATTGTTAGAAGGGATTGCCACCATTTATTGTAATGTCATAAGCATAGCTTCTAGTATTACCAAGGTTAATGTATTTTGTATAACCATGTGCTACTAAGCCTAATGCTGGTTGATTCTCATCATCTGCTGCAGTCCATTCGATAAAACCATGTCCATACGTATCACTTTGATCGTTTCCTGAATATGCTTGAAAATAACATGTTTCATATGGAGCAATATCAAATGTAACTGAACCAGTTGTCGGATTTTCATTGTAAGTTCCGCTATAATTAACACAATGCAATTCAGTATCATCTGAAAATACTGTTGGATACCCACTGGAATTATCTTGTGAGTATAATGTTATTGTTAACGAAATAGTACTGTCAGATATATTGGACAGCCAAATTTTTGTTTCATAATGAGTACTGGAGCTTGCATCCCTGAAGACACGCCATGATGGTATGAACGCCTTTCCACTACCAGCAAACACCGCACTGCTTGACATCACGATACTCAAAGCGACAGCAAAACAAATTATAATTTTCTTCATAGTACATCTCCTCTTGTTTAATTGTTCACGGTTGTCATGCATCATTCTCATGAGCCCCTCCGTTTGCGTAGCACTTACAATTCTTCACCTCCTTTCTGGTTGTTATTAGTCCTGAATGGAAACGCATCTGTATCGGAAGATATAAAACTACCTGCTGCGATTCATCACGGGTTGAATTGATTGATTATTTGGAATTGACTTGACGCCCCTCATGGTTTTGCAGTGCCCCTCTTCATTAACTGCTTATAGATAAGTAATAGCATATGAATGTATGCTTATGAATAGGCTAAAAATGTAA